>JBKPHE010000212.1:0-11312 GCA_046744485.1 Actinomycetota bacterium
CCGGTGGTCCCGCTGCCGGGGGCGCCGGACGTCCCTTCGGTGCCGGTCCTGGCGGCCGTCCCGGTGGCGGCGCGCCGCCCATGGGTGGGCCCGGAGCCGGAGGCCCGGGTGGTCGCCCCGGTGGCGGTCCCCGTGGCGCGCAGCGCACACCTCCCCGCCGTCGTGGACGCCGCCGCCGCAGCCGCGAAGAGCTGCAGCCCATGGAGGTCCCGACGTACACGCCGGCGTCCGCGCCCGTGCCCGAAGGCCTGGTGGTGATCGAGCGGGCCTCGACACCGCATGACCTCGGCCCCAAGCTCAACCGCACGGCGGCTGACGTGGTCCGGTTCCTCATGGAGCAGGGCGAGATGGTCACGGCCACGCAGTCGCTGACCGACGACATGATCGAGCTGTTCGCGGCCGAGATCGGAGCCGATGTGCGGCTCGTCGACCCGGGCGAGGAGCAGGAGGTCGAGCTGCAGCGCCAGCTCGGCGTCGAGGAGCTGTTCGACGACGACGACGCCGGCGAGGTCGAGCCGCGTCCGCCGGTCATCACGGTGATGGGTCACGTCGACCACGGCAAGACCAAGCTGCTCGACCGCATCCGCAACGCCAACGTCGTCGAGGGCGAGGCCGGTGGCATCACCCAACACATCGGCGCCTACCAGACCGAGAAGAACGGCCGGCGCATCACGTTCATCGACACGCCGGGCCACGAGGCGTTCACCGCCATGCGCGCCCGGGGTGCGCAGGCCACCGACATCGTCGTGCTGGTGGTGGCTGCGGACGACGGGGTCATGCCCCAGACGGTCGAGGCGCTGAACCACGCCAAGGCGGCCGAGGTTCCCATCGTGGTGGCCATCAACAAGATCGATCGCGAGGAGGCCAACCCCGATCGGGTGAAGCAGCAGCTCTCAGAGCTTGGTCTCATCCCCAGCGACTGGGGCGGTGACACCGAGATGGTGCCGGTGTCCGCGTTGGCGGGCCAGGGCATCGACGAGCTGCTGGAGACCCTGCTGCTGGTGGCAGACCTGCAGGACCCGCCCATCGCCGCGAGCCCCGACGGCCGTGCCGCCGGGGTGGTGCTGGAAGCCAACCTCGACGTTGGCCGGGGCCCGGTGGCCTCGGTGCTCGTGCAGCGGGGAATGCTGCGGGTCGGCGATCCGCTGGTGGCGGGCGCCGCCTGGGGCCGGGTCCGCGCGCTCATCGACGACCACGGCGAGAACGTGAGGGAGGCCGGGCCGTCCATGCCCGTGCAGGTGCTTGGCCTCAACGAGGTGGCCGACGCCGGCGACCAGTTCATCGTCGCTCCCGACGAGAAGCTGGCCCGGTCGGTGGCCGAGACCCGCGAGCACTGGCAGCGGGTCGCCAGCCTGGGCCGGGAGGCCGCGGTCACCGGCGGCGGCGCCAGGCTCGAGGACATCTTCCAGCAGATCCAGCAGGGCGAGGTAGCCACGCTCAACCTGGTCCTCAAGGCCGACGTGACCGGCTCGCTCGAGGCGCTCACCGATGCCCTCCGCAAGCTCGAGCGCGACGACGTCAAGCTGTCGTTCGTCCAGCGGGGCGTCGGTGGCATCACCAAGAGCGACGTGCAGCTGGCGGCCGCGTCCAACGCCACGATCATCGGATTCAACGTGCGGCCCGACCGCACGTCCCGCGAGCTGGCGATGGCCGAGGGCGTCGAGATCCGGACCTACGAGATCATCTACCAGGTCCTGGAGGACATCGAGAACGCGCTGCTCGGCATGCTGCAGCCCACCTTCGAAGAGGTGGTCACCGGTGAGGCCGAGGTGCGGGAGATCTTCTCGGTGCCCCGCGTCGGCCGGGTGGCCGGCTGCTATGTCACCAACGGGGTCATCACCCGCGGGTCCAAGGTCCGGTTCCTGCGCGACGGCACGGTCATATGGAAGGGCACGATCTCGTCGCTCAAGCGCTTCAAGGACGATGTCCGTGAGGTGCACTCGGGCTTCGAGTGCGGCATCGGGCTGTCCGACTTCCAGGACCTGAAGCAGGGCGACGTCATCGAGACCTACGAGGAGCGGGAGATCCCGCGGGCGTAGCTCCGCGGGTCGCCGGCGGGCGGCGCGAGCCGGCGCTTCCGGAGACCGGCTCTACGCTGGCCTCGTGCATGCCGCGGCGGTCCGCTTCGAGCTCTACCTGCGCGACTGCCGCTCGCTGAAGGCCAAGCGGTCAGCGGTCCGCCCCATCGTCGAGGGCCTCTGGCGGCGTTACCGGGTCTCGGCGTCGGAGATCGCCCATCAGAACGCCTGGCACCTCAGCACCATCGGCGTGGCGGCGGTGGCGCCCACGCTGTCGCACCTCTACGAGGTGCTGGACGAGGTGGAACGGTTCGTGTGGTCCTTCCCCGAGGTGGAGGTGCTGCGCGTGGATCGCCTGTGGATGGAGGAAGAGGAGGAGAAGCCATGAGCGGCAAGCGTCCTCGTTTGCACGGGACCGCGCGCGACTATCCGCGCACGGCCCGGCTGAACCACCTCGTGCAGGAGATCGTTGCCGACGAGATCGAGCGGCTCGACGACGATCGGCTCGGGCTGTTCACCGTGGTGGCGGTCGACGTCGAGCCCGACCTGCGGCGGGCCACGGTGTTCTACACGAGCCTGCCGGCCGCCACGGCGGACAACGAGAGCGACGAGCTGGGGGCGGCCCTGGCGCAGCACCGCGGCCGACTGCAGGCGGCCATCGGCCGTCAGGCGCACCTCAAGCGCACGCCGGAGCTCGTGTTCCGGCAGGACACCGTGATCCTCCAGGCCGAGCGGATCGAGGAGATCATGCGCGAGATCGCCGACGACGAGCACCGCTGATGGCGCCGCGGGGCCCGGTGGCCGGGGCCGGGCCGGGGCCGGTGGGCGTGGTGGTGGTGGACAAGCCGTCCGGCTGGACGTCGCACGACGTCGTGGCCAAGGCCCGTGGTGTGCTCGGCACCCGCAGGGTCGGTCACGCCGGCACCCTCGACCCCGACGCCACGGGGGTGCTCGTGCTCGGGGTCGGCCGCGCCACCCGGCTCCTCGCCTACATCACCGGGCTGGACAAGTCGTACGTGGGCGAGGTCGTGCTGGGGACGGCGACGTCGACGCTCGACGCGTCGGGCGAGGTGACCGGCACCTGGGACATGTCGGGCGTCGCGCTGGACGACGTCCGTGCGGCCGCAGCCGGCCTCACCGGGGACGTCCTGCAGGTGCCGCCGATGGTGTCGGCCAAGCAGGTCGGCGGCCGGCGGCTGCACGAGCTGGCCCGCGCCGGCGTCGAGGTCGAACGCGAGCCGGTGGCCGTGCGCGTGGAGCGCTTCGAGGTGGCCGAGCCGGTGGCCCCGGGGGTGTTCCCGGTCTCGGTCACCTGTTCGTCGGGGACCTACGTGCGATCGCTGGCCTCGGACCTCGGTGCCGCGCTCGGCGGTGGCGCGCACCTGCGCCACCTGCGGCGCATCGCTGTGGGCCCGTTCGGTAGCGCGGAGGCGGTCCCGCTGGAGACGCTGTCTGGCGAACGCCTGCTCCCACCCGTCGAGGCGCTCCGTGGCCGCCCCCGGGTGGTGGTGGACGACGACATGGCCGCGCTGGTCCGCCACGGGCGCGTGTTCGACGACGAGGCGTTGGGCGTCACCGGGGACGGCCCATGGGCCGTCGTCGCCGGCGACGGCACGCTGCTGGCGGTGTACGAGCGCCCCCGGGGTGCCATGGTCAAGCCCGGCGTGGTGGTGGCCCAGCGTCTCTGAAGGTCTTCGGGGCCCATGGCCCACGGTTCCTTCCAAGGGTGGGGCTTCCCCGCAGGCGCGCGCCCGCCGATAGGGTCATCGGCGTTCGCCGACCGAAGGGGCGTGCAATGGAGCAGCCCGAACACGAGGCGCTGATCGCCGACTCGCTGATCGACCTGATCGGCGACACGCCGCTGGTCCGGCTCAACCGGGTGACCGAGGGGCTGACCTGCAGCGTCGTCGCCAAGCTGGAGATGCTGAACCCCGGCGGCAGCGTCAAGGACCGCCCGGCCCTGGCGATGATCGAGCAGGCGGAGCGTGACGGCGCGCTGAAGCCCGGCGGCACCGTCGTCGAGCCGACGTCCGGCAACACCGGCGTCGGGCTGGCCATCGTCGCGGCCCAGCGCGGCTACCGCTGCATCTTCGTGGTGACCGACAAGGTGGCGCCCGAGAAGGTCCGGCTGCTCGAGGCCTACGGCGCCGAGGTGGTCGTCTGCCCGGTGGCGGTGGACCCCGACGACCCCCAGTCGTACTACTCGGTCGCCGAGCGGCTCGTGCGCGAGACCCCGGGCGCGTTCCGCCCCAACCAGTACGACAACGAGTGGAACCCCTGGGCCCACGAGCACTCGACCGGGCCCGAGATATGGCGGCAGACGGCGGGCCGCGTCACCCACTTCGTCGCCGGTGTGGGTACCGGCGGCACGATCACCGGCGTGGGTCGGTACCTCAAGGCCCAGGACCCGGGCATCCAGATCGTCGGCGCCGACCCCGAGGGATCGGTCTACTCCGGTGGCTCGGGTCGGCCCTACCTGGTCGAGGGCATCGGCGAGGACTTCTGGCCCACGACGTATGACCCATCGCTGGTCGACCGGGTGGTGCCGATCAGCGACGAGGACAGCTTCCTCATGGCCCGCCGGGTCACCTGCGAGGAGGGCCTGCACATCGGCGGCTCGGGCGGAACGGCGGTGGCGGCGGCACTCGAGGTCGGCCGAGACCTCGGTCCCGAGCACCTGGTGGTGGTGTTGATCCCCGACTCGGGGCGCGGCTACCTGTCGCGGGTCTTCGACCAGGACTGGATGGCCGGCTACGGCTTCCTCCGGGCCGCCGGCGAGCACACCGTGGCGGACATCATCGAGGCCCGCCGGGGCGACATCCCGCCGCTCGTGTACATCCAGCCCGACGAGACGGTGCGCCGGGCCGTCAACGTCATGCGTGGCTACGGCGTGTCGCAGCTCCCCGTGGCGAAGGGGGAGATGCCGCTGGCGGCGGCCGAGATCCTCGGCGCGGTCGACGAGCTGGCGCTCATGGACCGGGCCTTCCACGAGCCCGCCGTGATGGACGAGCCCGTCGAGAAGGTGATGGGGCCTCGCCTCCCGACCATCGGCATAGGTCAGCCGATCGCGCTGGCGGTCGAGCTCCTCGACCGGGCGGGCGCCCTGGTGGTGCTGGCGGGCGGGCGGCCGCACGTCGTGCTGGGACGCAGCGACGTGCTCAACCACCTCTCCCAGGCCGAGCACTGATGCCCGACACCGACGGGTTCGAGACCCGGGCCATCCATGCGGGGCAGGACCCCGATCCCGCCAGCGGGGCCGTGGTGCCGCCCATCAGCGTCTCGACCACCTTCGCCCAGTCCTCGGTCGGAGAGCACCGCGGCTGGGAGTACTCGCGCAGCGGCAATCCGACCCGCGACGCACTGGAGGCCTGCCTCGCCTCGCTCGAGGGCGGCCGGCGGGCCTTCGCCTTCGCGTCGGGGCTCGCGGCCGAGGACGCGGTGCTGCGCCAGCTCCGTCCGGGGGAGCGGATCGTCCTCGGGAACGACGCCTACGGCGGGACCTACCGGCTGATCGACAAGGTCTACGGGCCGGCCGGGTATTCGTGGACAGCCGCCGACCTGACCGATCCGGTCGCCCTCGACCGCGACTGGCCGGCTGGCACCACGCTCGTGTGGGCAGAGACCCCTACCAACCCCGCCATGGCGATCGTCGACATCGCCGCGGTCGCGGAGCTGGCGCACCATCACGGGGCCCGCCTGGTGGTGGACAACACGTTCGCCACGCCCTACCTGCAGCAGCCCCTGGCCCTGGGTGCGGACGTCGTCGTCCACAGCGCCACCAAGTACCTGGGTGGGCACTCCGACGTCGTCGGAGGCTGCGTCGTCACCGACGACGCCGAGCTCGCCGGGGGCATCGGTTTCGTGCAGAACGCCGCCGGAGCCGTGCCGTCACCGTTCGACTGCTACCTGGTGCTGCGGGGTCTCAGGACGCTCGGGGTCCGCATGGACCGCCACTGCGACAACGCCCGCGCCGTCGTCGAGCTGTTGCTGGAGCATCCGGCCGTCGAGCGGGTGCTGTGGCCGGGTCTGCCTGACCACCCCGGGGCGGACGTGGCCAAGCGGCAGATGCGTGACGCCGGGGGCATGGTCTCGTTCGTCGCCCGCGGCGGCGAGGACGCCGCCGTGCGGTTGGTCGAGCGGACCCGGCTCTTCGTCCTGGCGGAGTCGCTGGGGGCGGTGGAGTCGCTCATCGAGCACCCGCACCGCATGACCCACGCATCGGCGGCCGGATCGGTGCTCGCCGTGGATCCGGGCCTCGTCCGCCTGTCCGTCGGGATCGAGACCGCCGGCGACCTGGTCACGGACCTACGCCAGGCCCTGGACAGGCTCTGACGTGCCGAGCGCGGCCGCACGTTCCGGGACGGGCGCGCCTGCGTGTTGCCGAGAGAGCCGCCGACGGGATCGCCCCGTTCGGGGCGACCGGTAACCTGCCGCCCCGATGGAGGTGCTGCGCGATCAGGCCCGATGCCCGTCGCCCCCGGAGGGCACGGTCGTCACCATCGGTGCCTACGACGGGGTCCACCTGGGCCACAGGTCGGTGATCCGGTTGGTGCGCCAGCGGGCGGCCGAGCGCGGGCTGCGCAGCGCCGTCGTGACCTTCGACCGGCATCCGGCCTCGGTCGTGCGCCCGGAGTCGGCGCCCCGCTTGCTCACCGATCTGGAGCAGAAGCTCGAGCTCCTGGCCGACACCGGGATCGACTACTGCCTGGTGATCGCCTTCGACGAGGCCCGGAGCCGGGAGTCGGCCGAGGACTTCGTCAAGGAGGTCCTGGTCGACTGCCTCAACGCCGCAGACGTCGTGGTGGGGGAGGACTTCCACTTCGGTCACCGGCGGGCGGGCAACGTACCCCTCCTGCGCCGGCTGGGTGCGGAGCTGGGCTTCGAGGTCGACGGCATCGAGCTGGTCGGCGCCGAGAGCAGCCCGGGAGGTGGCGATGCGCCCGTGTCGTCGACCCGGGTCCGCCGCGCCCTGGTGGAGGGCGATCTGGCCCTGGCCAACAGGCTGCTCGGGCGGGACTACGAGGTGCGGGGCGTGGTGGCCCTCGGCGACAAGCGGGGCCGCGAGCTGGGGTTCCCGACCGCCAATGTCTCGGTACCGGGCGACATCCTGCTGCCCGCGGACGGGATCTACGCCGGGTGGTTCGAGCGACCCGACGGATCGGTGCATGCGAGCGCCATCTCCCTCGGGCGCCGGCCCACGTTCTACGTCGAGGCCCATGTGAGCCTGCTGGAAGCCCACCTGCTGGACTTCGACGGCGACCTCTACGACGAGCACGTCAAGGTGCGGTTCGTGGCCCGCCTGCGCGACGAGGTGCGCTTCGACTCGGTCGAGGCCCTCGTCGACCAGATCGGGCGTGACGTCGACCAGGCCCGGGAGCTGCTGCGCGCCTGAGGCTCCGCCGTGGCCCGAGCGGCCCGCTGCGAAGCAGCAAGAGCCGGAAGCATGTTCGGCCCCCGCACCCGCGGCAGATCTCGGCCGTGCGCCGGCGCGTGGCTTATGGTGTAAGCGAGGGGAGTAGATGACCGGCAAGGACGACGAACCTTCGAGCGACGGCGATCTGGCGGCCGTCATCCCACTGCCGGGGGCGGAGCCGTCGGGAGCTCAGGATCCGATCGTCGGCCCCACGCGTGCCGCCCCCGAGACCGGCCAACTCGTCGCCGTCCCCCGGCTCGCTCGCCACGAGATCGTGCTGGACGACGACCACAGGGTCGGCGTGGCCGTGTGCGGTCAGGGGCTGCCGATCGTTCTGGTCCATGGGTTCACCGCCGAGGGCATCCTCTATGCGCAGACGCTGTCACGCCTGGTGCGCATGGGCTTCAAGGTCATCGCCATCGACGTGGCCGGCCACGGCGGCACCCAGGGCCTACCCACCGGCGGAGAGAAGCTCGAGTCGTACACCGGGCTACTGGCCCGGGTGTTGGACGAGCTCGGCGTGCGGCGGGCGCTGTTCGCAGGCCACTCGATGGGTGGACGACTCGTCACCCAACTGGTGGCGGAGCAGCCAGACCGGGCGATCGGCGTGGTGCTCATCGACGCGGTGGTGGGGGACTGCTGGGATCGGCTGATCCGCGTCTCGCGCTTCGCGCCGCCCGTGCTGCTGGGTGTCGCCGCCGCCCTCGCCCTGGACACTCTCTCGACCCTGCCGTGGCTACGGAACCCGACCCAGGCGGTCAAGCTCGGTCGCCTGGTCGCGCCGACGCTGCTGGGCCATGCCCGCCGACCCTGGCGGCTGCTGGGCCCGGCGGTCTCGATGCTGCGATCGCAGGACAGCCGGGAGATGCTCGAGAAGCTGGCCGACGAGCGGATCCCCGTGGTGGTGATCCACGGCAACCGTGACATCGCGGTCCCGTACCGCACTGCGGTGGACGCCGCCCGCCGATCCGGTGGCACGCTCGTCACCATCCACGGCGGGACCCACTCCTGGCTGCTCAAGGACCCCGAGACCCTGCCGGCGGTGATCGCCGAGTTGCTCGACGGTCCGCTGGCCAGGGTGCGGGCCGCGGTGCTCGGCGCGGCCGGGCTCGCCCCTGGAGCAACGCCGGAGCAGATGGAGCTGGCGTTCCTCGGCCCGCACGCCCTGGTGCGCCGCCTCACGCCCTCGCCCGAGCTGCGCACATGGCGCCAGCAACACCGCCGGGCCCGCTACCGGTGGACGGTGGACCCGCCGGTCCAGGAGCCGGCCTGACTTCGCCGTTCGGACGAACCCGCTGGTAGGCTCGTCCGACGCTCTGAGCGACGCACCAGACGCGCATCGGGGCAGGGTAAGCAGTCACCCGACCAATGAAGGAAACACGTGTCCGACCAGATCGACGCGGCCAAGCCCGGCATCATCGCCGAGCACAAACTCCACGACACCGACACCGGCTCCCCCGAGGTGCAGATCGCGCTGCTCACCGCACGCATCAACCACCTCAACGACCACCTGGGCAAGCACCGCAAGGACCATCACAGTCGGCGCGGGCTGCTGCAGCTGGTCGGCCGGCGTCGCCGGCTGCTCGACTACGTGCGGGCCAACGACGTCGAACGCTATCGGGCGATCATCGCCCGCAACGGCCTTCGCCGGTAAGGCCGAGAGCATCACAGGGAGCGGCCCTCGGGCCGCTCCCGTCGCATACTGGTAAACAACAAAATCCCCGGCGGCGTGAAGGTCAGCTGCCAGTCGCCCTCCCCCGGATCACCACCCGGGAGTTGCCGACTGGGAACTGGCCCGCCGCCCCCGATCCGGTGGCCGACGCCACCGGGAAGGAGAGCGACCGATGGCTGATCCCATCGTCGTGTCCAGCCCGATCTCGGGCACCGACACATCACTGACATTCGAGACCGGCAAGCTGGCGTTCCAGAGCCAGGGTGGCGTCGTCGCCACCCTGGGCAAGACGCAGGTGCTGGTCACCGCCAACGCCGCCCACGGCGTCCGCGAGGGCATCGACTTCTTCCCCCTGACGGTCGACGTCGAGGAGCGCATGTACGCGGCCGGACGGATCCCCGGCAGCTTCTTCCGCCGTGAGGGACGGCCCACGGACCTGGCCATCCTCACCTGTCGCCTGATCGACCGCCCGCTGCGGCCCAGCTTCGCCGACGGCTACCGGAACGAGACCCAGGTCGTGGTGACGGTCATGGGCGTCGACGGCCACAACCCCTACGACGCACTGGCCATCAACGGCGCCTCCGCAGCGCTCATGGTGTCGGGCATCCCGTTCGAGGGGCCCATCGGCGCCGTGCGCATCGCGTGGTCGTCGGAGGGCCGCTGGGTGCCGCACCCCACCTACGAGCAGAGCGAGAACGCCACGTTCGACCTGGTGGTCGCCGGTCGCCAGCTCGACGACGGCGACATCGCCCTCATGATGGTCGAGGCCGGCGGCACCGAGGGTGCCTGGCAGCTCTACCAGGACGGGACGCCCCACGTCACCGAAGAGGTGATCGCGGGCGGGCTCGAGGCCGCCAAAGCCTGGATCCGCGAGTCGATCGAGCTGCAGCGACAGCTCGTCGACGCCGCCAAGGGCGCCGACCTCATCACGCCCCTCGAGTGGGATCCCCAGGTCGACTACGGCGACGACGTCCTGGCGCGGGTCGAGGCGGTCGGCACCGAACGGCTGACCCAGGCGTCACAGACCGTCGGCAGGGTCGAACGCAACGCCGCCTACGACGAGACGGTGACCGCCATCCGGGACGAGCTGGCCGAGGAGTTCCCCGAGCGCGACGGCGAGCTCAAGGCCGCAGCCCGGGCGGTACAGAAGAAGGTGATCCGCCGGCGGATCGTCGAGGAAGGCCTACGCATCGACGGCCGGGGTCCCCGCGACATCCGGCCTCTGTCTGCCGAGGTGGGGGTGCTGCCGACGGCGCATGGCTCGGGCCTGTTCCAGCGGGGCGAGACCCAGGTGCTCGACGTCACCACGCTGGGCATGCCCAAGACCGACCAAATCCTCGACAACCTCGGCAACCGTGACCGCAAGCGGTACATGCACCACTACAACATGCCGCCCTCGGCCAACGGCGAGACCGGCCGGGTCGGCAGCCCCAAGCGCCGGGAGATCGGCCACGGGCTGCTGGCCGAGCGGGCGCTGCTGCCGGTGGTACCGAGCGCCGAGGAGTTCCCCTACGTGCTGCGGCTGGTGTCCGAGGTGCTGTCGTCCAACGGCTCCACCTCGATGGCGTCGGTGTGCGCATCGAGCATGTCGCTGATGGACGCCGGTGTGCCGATCAAGGCGCCGGTGGCCGGCATCGCCATGGGCCTGGTGTATGCCGAGAGCAAGTACACGACGCTGACCGACATCCTCGGTGCCGAGGATGCCTTCGGTGACATGGACTTCAAGGTGGCAGGCACCAGCGACTTCGTCACGGCCCTGCAGCTCGACACGAAGATCGACGGGCTGCCGGCCGACGTGCTGGCCCGGGCGCTGCAGCAGGCCTACGAGGCCCGCACACAGATCCTCGAGGTCATGCGGGCTGCGATCGCCGAGCCGCGTGACGAGGTGGGAGAGACGGCGCCCAAGATCGTCAGCTTCGAGATCCCGATGGACAAGATCGGCGAGGTGATCGGCCCCAAGGGCAAGGTCATCAACGCGATCACCACCGAGACCGGAGCCGACGTCAGCGTCGACGACGACGGCATGGTCGGTCGGGTCTCGATCGGCTCCACCGACAAGGGGGCAGTCGAAGAGGCTCGCCGCCAGATCAACCTGATCCTCAACCCGCCCACGGCCGAGGTGGGCCAGATCTACCCGGGCCGGGTCGTCAACATCACCAAGTTCGGGGCGTTCATCAACATCCTCCCGGGACGCGACGGCCTCCTGCAC
>JBKPHE010000095.1:0-3135 GCA_046744485.1 Actinomycetota bacterium
GCGTAGACCAGGGCGAAGCCGGTCCCGCCGCGGGCCGCCGCGTCACCCGTGAACACCGCCAGCAGGACCAGGACCCCCATCTGGAGGAACACGGCGCTCCGCGTCCGGCCGTCCTCACGGCCGTGGAGCTCGAGGTAGAGCGACCCGTTGACCCACGCGGCCCAGATCATGCAGAAGACGACGGCGAACTCGGCGGCGCCCCGGGCCGTGACGTGCTCGGCGAGATGGTGGGCTGCCTGGCCGATGACCGCCACGTAGACCAGGTCGTAGAAGAGCTCGAGGAAGCTGACGGTCCGGTCGGCGATGGTCTCGCCGTGCGCCCGCGGCGGACGCCACAGCCATTGCCGGAGGCGGCCGGACGTCGGGTTCCCGTCGGTCACGCCGCCAAGGTAGCCACGCACGGCCGCCGGCCCGCGGGAGGCCTACGGTCCGACACGCCAGCCGAAGCGGTGGACGGCGTCGGCTGCCGCAGTTCCGCCCATGGCGTCGGCAGCCCGTACCCGGAGGGCCTTCCAGAGCGCCCACCCCGGGCACGTGCCAGGTGTTGTCGTCGAGTGCGATCGCCGACCGGAAGACGTTGCGCTCCGGTGGATCGAGCAAGGTCCATGCGACGACGAGAGGCGACGGTTGATCGTCGCGTCGGCCCTAGCCGCGCCATCGCGCCGGCCGCTAGCGTTGCGGCCACCCGCAACCATGGGAGGGCGCCATGAAGCCCACGCGTGTGGCGAGCCGCCTGCTCGCTTTCGGCGCGATCTGCATGGCCACCATCGGCCTGGCCACGGTCCCACCGGCGGCGGCGGTGAACTTCGTTCCGGGGTCCGCTGGCGTGGGCGATCCGTTCTTCCCGAACGCCGGCAACGGCGGCTACGACGTGACGCACTACGCGTTGACGTTGTCGTACGAGCCATCCACGAACCAGCTGACGGGCACCGCCGTGATCACGGCGAGCGCGACGCAGAACCTCTCCAGCTTCGACCTCGATCTGCGGGGCTTCTCGATCTCGCGCTTGCTCGTCAGCGGCCACGACGCTGACTTCGCCCGCAGTGGTGAGCAGGAGCTCGTGATCACGCCTCGGACCGGCCTGAGAGCCGGCACGGTGTTCACGGTGGTGATCGACTACGCCGGCACGCCCGCCGTCGTCACCGACCCCGATCAATCGATCGAGGGCTGGGTCCCGACCGATGATGGCGCCTTCGTGGTCGGCGAGCCGCAGGGGTCACCGGCGTGGTACCCGGTGAACGACAACCCGCGCGATAAGGCAACGTTCGACTTCAGCATCACCGTGCCGGCCTGGCTCACGGCGATGGCGAATGGAGTCCTCGTTTCCAACCGCACGGCCGGTGGCAGGACGACCTGGGTCTGGGATGAAACCGATCCGATGGCCCCATATCTGGCAACAGCGACACTCGGCCGGTTCGACCTGACCATCTCGACCACCTCGGGAATTCCGACGTATGTCGCGGTGGATCCACAGCTTCCAAAGGGCCAGGTGCTGGACAAGCTTCCGGCGGCGGTCGACTTCTTCACATCGATCTACGGGCCGTATCCGTTCAACGCCGCCGGTGCGGTCGTCGACAGCGCCAAGGTCGTCGGCTACGCACTCGAGACGCAGACGAAGCCGGTGTTCGAGCGGATGCCGGACGAGGCGACGCTCGTTCACGAGATCTCGCACACGTGGTACGGCGATTCGGTGACCCTCACGACGTGGCCCGACATCTGGCTGCACGAAGGCTTCGCCACCTGGTCGGAATGGATCTGGAGCGAGTACCAGGGCAACAAGTCGGCTGCACAGTGGTTCAAGCAGCTGTACAACACCCCGGCGCAGGACACCGCCTTCTGGACGCCTCCGCCCGGCGATCCTGGTACACCCGTCTTCATGTTCAACGGCACGATCCACTACCGCGGGGCGATGACCCTCGAGGCGTTACGGGAGAAGATCGGGGACGACACGTTCTTCACGGTGCTGCGCGACTGGGCCACGCTGAATCGCTACGGCAACGTGACGACAGCCCAGTTCATCGACCTCGCCGAGCAGCGCAGCGGGATGGACCTGAAGCACTTCTTCGACGTCTGGCTGTACCAACCCGACAAGCCCACCGCCTGGTAGGCGAGATCAGTCGTATACCGAACGATGCGCGTGCCGAAATGGGCGCGGGCGAGCAGGTCGACGAAGCCTGAGGCGCGTTCGCCGAGCCAGATGATTTCATCGTGCGGCGACTCGAGCTCACCCGCGTCGAGCGGCGCCCGCACCTGAAGCCGCGCTTCGTCGGTTTCGCGTCGAGAGGTCGAAGACCACGGACCCTCCATCCGCCCCCGAGATAGCCGCCCGAGCCTTGCGAGTCTCCTCTAGCCATCGGGCGGACGACTCGATGTGCGGGCAAGCGCCAGGAGTTGGAACCGGTCGCTCGGTCGTCGAGCGGGCCAGGGCCTCACCGGTGTGGCCCGGACGTTGCCCGCCGACACCGCGGCGCAGCACCCGCGGGCGTCGTCGGGTGCCCGCCCCGATGACCTCCAACGAGCCCAGGATCCGAAACTCCAACGCCACCCCTTGCCCCGACTCCGCACGTCGGCCAGCAGATCGATCGCGAGTCGTTTGCGCTCGATGGCGACCGGACCAGCGGGACGGATGCTGCGCAGCAGCTTGGCGGCCCGGTTAGCCGACAAACGCCTTGGCGCGCCGCTGGCAATGAGCTCGCCCAGCACGACATGGAGCCGGCACGTGGCCTGGGTCCGGGCCGACACCAGACCGTCGTAGCGGTCGATCAACAAGCGGATCACGGCCTAGTGATCCTCGACGCCGACGGTGCGCAACTCGCAATGCCTTAGCCCGGCGATGGCAGTCGACAGCGCATCGTTGCCCTCGTCCTTGCCGGCCTTGGTCGAGCTCAGCGACCGGACCCGTGCTGACAACGTCGCCGGGACATCCACAACGTGCTCGCCGGCGCCGAGCAGCTGCTGCGTGAGCAGCTTGCCCAGCCCACTGGCCGACTCGATCGCCCTGGTCCGTTCGAAGCCGAATGATGCCGCCCAGGCCAACAGCCGCTCGGTCTGGCATCGATCAGCGACCACCTGCAGGGTGGCGATGGGTTGTTCGTCATGGTCGATCGCGACAGCCGTGTGGGTCGCCTTGTGCGG
>JBKPHE010000006.1:0-28254 GCA_046744485.1 Actinomycetota bacterium
GGCGCAAATTTCACGCCAAGTGATCGACGAACGCCTCGAGCTGGCGGAGGTTGCGGCACTCGAAGACGCCGTCGGTCTGGTCGGCGTAGTCGCCGATGATCGAGTCGCCGGTGTCCCAGTAGGCCCTCGGCTCGGGGTTGAGCCAGTAGACGTGCCGGGCCCGGTGCTGCATCTCCTTGACCACCCACGACTGCGAGGCGTGGTAGTTGTTGCGCGCGTCGCCGAGCAGCAGCAGCGTGGTCTTGGGCCCCACCTCCTTGCCCCAGCGCTGCCAGAACACCTCGAAGGCGTGGCCGTAGTCGCTGTGGCCGTCCACCCAGACGACGTCGGCCTCGGTGTTGACCCTGTGCACAGCGTCGCCGATGTCCTCCACGCCCTCGAACATGCGCGTGACCTCGTCGATGCCGTCGATGAACACGAACGACCGGACCTTCGAGAACTGGTGGCTGATGGCGTAGACGAGGTGCAGCGTGAAGCGGGCGAAGGCCGCCACCGATCCCGAGATGTCGGCCACCACTAAGATCTCGGGCTTCGAGGGGCGCGGGTAGCGGAACTGCGGGTCCACCGGCACGCCACCGGTCGACAACGAGTGCCGCATCGTGGAGCGGAAGTCGAGCGGCCCCTTGCGACCGTGGCGGCGCTTGCGGGCGAGCCGCACCGCCAGCTTGCGGGTGAGCGGGTAGATCGCCTTGCGCAGCGACGCCATCTCCTCGCGGCTGGCGTGCATGAAGTCCACGTCCTCGGGCAACGGCTTGCGCAGCGTCCGGGCCATGGCCTCGACACCCCGGTCGGCCACCAGCCGCCGCCGGATCTCGGCCTCGATCTCCTTGCGCAACTGGTCGATGCGGGCCTCGTACTCGTCACGCTCCAGGCGTTCCTCCAGCGGCGTGACGGGCTGGGACGCGTCCTCGCGGGCCTGCTGCATGAGGCGGTCGAGGACCCCGTCGAGGTCCAGGTTCCGCAGGGTGCGGTACAGGTAATAGGTGCCACCCACCGGCCGTCCGGGCTCCATGCCGGCGTAGCGGCGCACGGCTTGGCGGGCGAGCGCCTTGAGCATGGCCTCGTTGCCCTGGGCCAGCGCCTTGTAGAGCATCTCGGCCAGCTCCTCGGGCGTCAGCTGCTCGCCCGTGCCGCCGGCGCCCCGCTCGCCCTGCTGCTGCTCGGCCAGCTCGCCCAGCAGCTCCTCGAGGTCCGGCAGCTCCGCCACCTGCTCGTCGGTGAGCGCGAACTCGCGTCCCCGCAGCGAGAAGTAGACCTCGAAGACCGTCTCGAACACGCGCCAGTGCGCGGCGTTCTTCACCAGCGTGGCGGCCAGGGCGTACTTGAACGCATCCCGGTCCTCGAGCGGGATGTGCTGGACCGCCGCCATCGCGTCGAGGTTCTCGGTGAGGCTCACCGGCAGGCCGGCGGCGCGCAGCTCGGTGATGAACCCCGCCAGGAGCTCGGTCAGCGCGGCCCCGGCGCCGACCTGCGCCAGCCGGTGCCTGGCCCCGTCGACCTCGACGTCCGGCGGCGCCGAGCTAGCCATTCCGTTGCCAGGGCTTGGCCGCACCGGCACCCGCCCCCGCAGGATCGCCCGCGCCCAGCGCCGTGTCCTGCTCGAACTCCTTCGCGGCCTTGGCGATGTCGCTCTGGTACTTGAGCAGGATGTTGGCCGTGCCGGTGGCCGTGACCGCGTCGACCTGGTCGACCCCGAGCAACAGCAGGGTGCGCGCCCAGTCGATCGACTCGGACACCGACGGCGGCTTCTTCAGCTCGAGCTGGCGGATCGAACGGACGATCCGCGCCACCTGGTCGGCCAGGCTCTCGGTGATGCCCGGGACCTTGGCCAGCACGATCTCGCGCTCGCGTTCGAGGTCGGGATAGTCGACGTGCAGGAACAGGCAACGCCGTTTGAGCGCCTCGGACAGCTCGCGGGTGTTGTTGGAGGTCAGGAAGACGAGCGGAACCTGCGTCGCCCGGACCGTTCCCAGCTCCGGGATCGACACCTGGTAGTCGGACAGGATCTCGAGCAACAGCGCCTCGGTCTCGACCTCGACCCGGTCGACCTCGTCGATCAGCAGGACGACGGGTTGGTCGGCCCGGATGGCCTCCAGCAGCGGTCGGGTGAGCAGGAACTCCTCGGAAAAGATGTCGTCCTCGAGCTCCTCCCAGGTGGTGCCCTCGTTGCGCTCGGCCTGGATGCGCAGCAGCTGCTTCTTGTAGTTCCACTCGTAGAGGGCCTTGGACTCGTCGAGCCCCTCGTAGCACTGAAGCCGGATGAGCCGGGCCCCGGTGATCTCGGCCACCGACTTGGCCAGCTGCGTCTTGCCCGTGCCCGCGGGGCCTTCGACGAGCACCGGCTTGCCGAGCCGATCGGCGAGGTACACGACACCGGCGATGCCCTCGTCGGCCAAGTAGTCCACCTTCCCCAGCGACTCGCGGACGGCGGCGACGGACTCGAACCGGTAGGCCTCGGTCATCGCAACAGGCTACCGGTCGCCTTGACCAGACGGTCAATCAGGAAACCCGCCACCGCTGGCCGCGATTCCAGGGCTCGTGCCACTCTCGGCGGCCGGTCGTGCCGGGCGTGCGACCAACCTTTCGCCAACCTCGTGTCAGCGAAGCTGGTGTTGCGGCGCCACCAGGCAGCGCCGCGTCTCCCCCGGTACCCCAAGCCGCGGGGTCGGGGGCGGTGTGTCCGCCCGCCCGCTGCTCCCGACCTCGCTGCGGGGCCTCGGAGTCGGCCCCTTTGCACGTTCGGGGCGTAGACTCGCCTCACCCACGAACGGGCAGGTTGAGGGGTGCTGTGGACCGGGATCTCGTTCAGCGACGCCGTGCCATCGAGCGTGTGAGAGGCGAACTGCCCGCCGACCGCGACGTCGCGGCCCCCGGCACGCAGGCCGAGACGCCGAACAGCTCCGTCGTCAGCCCCGTGATCAGGGCGTCATGGCGCAGATGCGCTCATGAGCTCGACACCGAACGCCAGTCGGCACCGGTCGAGCCCCCCGACGAGACACGCGAGCGCTGGGAGGCCTCGCCGATCCGCCGGGCCGTCCCCACGCTCGCGGTCCAGCTGGAAACCCTGGCGGCCAACGGTGACCTGATCGCCTCGGTCAACGATCCACAGGGGCGCCTTCTGTGGGGTTGGACGCCCAAGTGGCTGCGTCGTGGCGCGGAGCGCATCGGCCTCGTCCCCGGTGGTGTCTGGAACGAGACCACCACCGGCACCAACGGGGTCGCGACGGCGCTCGCCGCCGACCTCGGCGTCTCGGTGTTCGCCTCCGAGCACTGGCTCGCCCCCTTCCGCGACTGGGTCTGCTACGCCGCCCCCGTGCATGCCGCCGACGGGTCGCAGGTGGGCGCCCTCAACCTGTCGACCAAGTGGGATCACGCCAACCCGCTGGGGCTGACCACGGTGACCGCCATGGCCCGTGTGGTCGAGCACGAGCTCCAGGCGGTCGAGCGCGAATGGGCGACGACGCGCGGCGGACCGGTCCTCCACCTTCGGCTTCTCGGCCGGGGTCGGGCCACGTTGGGCGACGTCCCGCTGGTTCTGTCGCTGCGGCAGATCGAGATCCTCACCATCCTGGCCGTCGTCGGCACGGCCACCCTCGACGAGCTTCACGCCCTCCTGTACGGCGACCGACCGGTCGCGGCCACGACCCTCAAGGCCGAGGTCTCCCACCTTCGTCGCGTCCTCGGCGGCCACATCGCCTCGCGCCCGTACCGGCTTGCCGTGCCCTGCCGGGCCGACGCCCTGCGCCTGCTGGACCGGCTCGACGTCGGCGACGTCGACGGCGCCGGTGAGCTGTACAACGGTCAGCTGCTTCCGGCCAGCGACGCGCCGCTCGTGGTCGAGCGCCGGCACCACATCGACGTGGCCCTGCGCACGGCGCTGTTGCGCGACGGGTCGGCTGCCGCCCTGCTGCGCTACGCCGAGGTCCACCCCTTCGACATCGAGGTCCTCGAACAGGCGGTGGCGTCGGCCCACCCCAACGATCTGCTCCTGCCCACCGCGGTCGCCCGTCTCGCGGCGGCCCACAGGCTCCTGCTGTAGGCGAGCCCGGCGGTGTCACGCGGGCGCGCCCGCGCCGGCCCGCTCAGGGGATGAGGAGCACGCGACCGCAGGCCTGCCGGCCCTCGATGTAGCGGTGGGCCTCGGCGGCGTCGGCCAGGGGGAACGTGCGGTCGATCGCCACGCGCAGCTCGCCGCTCGCCACCCGCTCGAGCAACTGGGCCACGAGCGGTCCGGTCCGCTCCGGCATCATCATCATCTCGGCGCCCAGGAACACGCCTGTCAAGGTGGCGTTCTTCAGGGCCAGCGGCCAGACGTCGGGCAACGTGTCGTCGCGCCCCGCCCGTCCCACCCAGCTGACCCGCCCCCGGTAGGCCAGGCAGGCGATGCTGGTCTCGAGCACCCGTCCGCCGACGGGGTCGACGACAAGGTCGACGCCCCGGCCCTCGGTCACGTTCATCACCTCGTGGACGACGTCCGCCGCGGCGTAGTTGACGGGATGGTCGAGGCCGAAGTCGCGGAGGCGCTCGAGGCGCTCGTCGCTCGATGCGGTGGCCACCACGGTGGCGCCGGCGGCCTTGGCGAGCTGGATGGCGGCCACCCCCACGCCGCCCGCCCCCGCCTGCACCAGCACGGTCTCGCCGTCGCGGAGGTGGCCGAACTCGAACAGGCAGTCGTGGGCGGTGGCGAACTCGATCGGCACCGCCGCCGCCTCCCGAACGGAGAGGCCCTCGGGCAGCGGCCATACCGACCCTGCGGGCACGCTCAGCAACTCGGCGTGCGACCCCGCGGGCACGGTGGCCACCACCGGTTGCCCGGCCGCTAGGCCCTCGACCCCGTCACCCACCTCCCGCACGACGCCGGCCGCCTGGTACCCCACGATGTGCGGGGCCGACGGGATCTCGCCCCGCTGGCGGTGCAGCAGGTCGCCCCCCTGAACGCCCACCGCCTGCACCTCGACGATGACGCCGCCGGGCCGCAGCTCGGGATCGGGGACGTCGTCGTAGCGGAACACCTCGGGGCCGCCCGTCCGGTCGTACACCGCAGCTTTCATCGGGCTCAGCCTTTCCGGTGGGGCTGCGCCCCACACCCATCGCCACCGGGCGAGCTGGCGCTCGCGCCGTCGGCCTGCAGCGCTCGGTTCGCTCGCACTTCAGCCTCGCGTCTGGCCGTCGCCGTGGACGACGAACTTCTCGGTGGTCAGCTCGCGTAGCCCCATGGGGCCCCGCGCGTGCAGCTTCTGGGTCGAGATGCCGATCTCGGCGCCGAAGCCGAACTCCTCGCCGTCGACGAACCGGGTCGAGGCGTTGACCAGCACAGCCGCGGCGTCGACCCCACGCGTGAAGCGCTCGGCCGCCTCCAGGTCGCCGGTGACGATCGCCTCGCTGTGGCCGGTTCCGTAGCGGGCGATGTGGTCGAGGGCGCCGTCGAAGGAGGGGACGACGCGAACCGCCAGCTTGAGGGCCAGGAACTCGTGCGCCCAGTCGTCCTCCGGCGCGCTGCCGACGCGCTGGGCGCCCAGCGCGCGTCGGGTGGCGTCGTCGCCCACCAGCTCGACACCGTCGAGCTGCGCCGCCACCAGGGGCAGGAAATCGGCGGCTACGGCCTCGTGCACGAGGAGGGTCTCGGCGGCGTTGCAGACCGACGGACGCTGGGTCTTGGCGTTGACCACGATGTCGGCGGCCATGCGCAGGTCGGCGTGGGCGTCCACGTAGACGTGGCAGTTGCCGTCGCCATCGATCACGTACGGAACGGTGGCGTTGTCGAGGACCGAGCGGATCAGCGACGGCCCGCCCCGGGGGATCAGGCAGTCCACCGTCTCGCGTTGCCGCATGAACTCCACGGCGGCGTCGCGGGATGTGTCCTCGACCAGGACGAGGGCGTCCTCCGGAAGCCCGGCCTTGGCCAGCGCCTCGCGCAGCACGCCGGCGATGGCGACGTTCGACCGGATCGCTCCGGACGAGCCTCGCAGGAAGGCGGCGTTGCCGGACTTGAGGCATAGCCCGAAGGCGTCGCTGGTGACGTTGGGCCGGGTCTCGTAGATGATCGCCACCACCCCGAGGGGCACGCGGACCTTGTGGATCCGGAGCCCGTTGGGCCGGACCCACCCCTCCGTGATCTCGCCCACCGGATCCGCCAGCGCCGCCACCTGCCGCAGCCCGCCGGCCATGCCGTCGATCCGGGCCCGCGTGAGGCGCAGGCGATCGACCACGATGGCGCCCACGCCGGCGGCCTGCGCGCCGTCGACGTCGCCGGCGTTGGCGGCCACCAGGTCGTCCCCCCCCTCGACGAGCAGCACGGCGGCGGCGAGCAGGGCGGCGGCCATGGCGGCACTGGCGGCGGTGGCCAGCAGCCGGCTGGCGGCCCGGGCGCGGCCCCCCAGGTCGACGATCTCGCTCATGGGCACATGCTACGGGGCCGGCCCCCACCCGCCCGGTGTCGGAACGACGACACTAGGGCCGGACGGCGGTGATGGCGAAGCGCTCCACGCCCTGGACGTGCCCGCCGGTTGAGACGACGATCGTGAGGGCCGGATCCGTGGCCCCCGAGAACGAGACCGTGGTCTGCCACGGCGTGTCCTCGCCCCCGGCGGGAAGGCAGCATGTCGCGCCGATCGGGGCCTGCGACGAGGCCTGGCGCACCTGCACCCGCAGGCTCTCGTCGACGCCGGTGATCCGCCCACCGACCGTGACCGGCGACGAGACGCCCGACCCGTAGCCGGGTGTGTCGAGCGTCAGGTCGGTGTCACGGGTGCCGACGACCTCCCACGGGGCGTCGTCACCGGGGCCGAACCGCACCAGGTGGACGACCGCGGCGGTGGATGGGCCCGATCCCGCGTCGTAGCCCACGCTGACCCAGGCCTCGCGGTCACGCACGTCGCGGCCGACGACCTGGTCGACCTCGCTGAACCCGAGGTATCCCGTCGTGAATGCCAGGGCCGTCGCCTCGGCGTCGAGGTGCCAGGGCTGCGTGCCCTGGGCGGCGTACTGCTGCCGCCAGGCATCGACCTCGGCCTGCGTACTGAAGGGCCACAGCGGCGGGTAGCCGAACTCGGTGCCGGTGTCGCCGTTCGAGCTGGCGGGGGGTCCCTCGGCGGTGTCCGTCGAGAAGCGCACGGGGAAGGCCGTCACGTCCAACCCGCCGGCGGTCCCCGCGTCGCTGCTGGCGACCAGGATGGCGTACGACGACGCCGGCCGGTCGAACGCCACGTCCACCGAGAAGGGTTCGAGGGTCTCCGCCGACCCGGCGGCGGCGACGGCCTCGCCCAGCTCGTCGTACGACCCGGACCGGTCGCGCACATCGACGATCACGGTGCCCTCGAAGCCACGACCCCGGCCACTGACCCGCAGAGGGGTCGACACGCCGTCGAGCGGCTGCGGCGACTCGATCTGGACGCTACCGCTCGCGGCCGCGGTGACCCACCAGTTGCTGCCGTCGAGCTGTCGCAAGCTGAGGGTGGTGGCCACACGATCCGACGCTTGCCCGTTCTCGTTGCGGGAGAAGACGTCGATCTCGCCGACGCCGGGCTCGCCGGGTCGAAACTCCGAGAGTGCGGGTGTAGCGACACCGAGGAAGTCCTCGACGAACGACCGTGCGGCGTCGACGGGGTCGGCGTAGCGGTCGGGGCCTGCGGGGTCGGGCCACATCGCTCGGTCGAGGCCCGCCTGGGGCGGAGCCGGTGCCACCGTCGTCGACGAGCTCCCGGGTGGGGTCGTGGTCGAGGGGGGTTCGACGGCGGTGGTCGTCGGGGCGGGCTCGTTGCTGATGTCGACGCGACCTTCGTCGCCCAGCCGAGGCACGGCCACCGCCACGGCCACGGCCGCGGCGATGCCCGCACCCGCCACGATGGCCCGCCGACGGTGCTTGGCGGCCCGGACGCGGGAGCGGATCGTTTCCAGGCTGCCGTCGTCCGCCTGCATGCCGGCGGCGTGGGCGTGCACGGCGGTGCGAAGCCGGTCCTCGAGCTCGGTGTGGTCACTCACTGGTCTTTCTCCCCGAGAAGGTGGGCGAGCGCGGCCAGGCCTCGGTGCACATGGGTCTTCACCGAACCGGCCGACACGCCCATGGCGGCGGCGATCTCGGCCTCGGGTAGGTCGAGGAAGTAGCGCAGGGCCAGTGCCTCGCGCTGGCGCTCGGGCAGGCGGCGGAGGGCGGCCACGACCCGCTCGTGCTCGGCGGCGGCGACGACCGACGCCTCCGGCGTCCCGGCGGCGGGGGCGACGGTACGCCGGGCGTCGTGACGGTCGCGCACCTTCTGGTGACGTAGCTGCGAGCGGGCGCCATTCAGGACGCTGCTGCGGAGATAGGCGGGCGCCCGGTCGAGCTGGCGCAGACCGCCCCAGCGGAGGTGCAGCTTGACGAAGGCGTCCTGGACCACCTGTTCCGCGAGCCCGACGTCGCCGAGGACCAGCGACGCCAGGCGTACGAGGGACGTGTAGTGCTCACGGTGCAGAACCGCCAGGGGGTCTGCGTCGCGGCGCGCACGGCGACCGGTGCCGGAGGCGAGGCCGTCGATCCCGACGACCGGAGGCTGGAGGTCGGGCGTGGACCGTGTCTCCCTGCCACCCCGCAGGAAGCTGCGCCGTCCGACCCCGCCAGGCGGGACGCTCATCACCGTCATCATCCCCTACAGACGCTTGTCCAGCATCTCCGGTTGACACAGACATGACGTCGCGTCGCCGTTCGCGGCGGCCGCGTGGCAGGCTCAGCGTCCTATGGAGGCGCGGCAGGCCACCGATGACGACGTCCAGTCGCTGGCGAGCACCCTGGCCCGGGCCTTCCACGACGACCCGGTCATGACCTGGCTGTTCGGCGAGCGGCCCGGTCCCCGCCTCCGGCGCCTGCGGCGCTACTTCGCCTCCGAGGCGCGCCGCCACGGTCGCCACGGGCAGGTGTTGGTGGCCGGTGACCACGCCGGGGCCGCGTTCTGGGATCCGCCGGGGCTGTGGCGGGCGACCTGGCCGCAGCTGGTGCGCTCGGCCCCGATGGTGGCGGTGTCCGTCGGCCCCCGGATCTTCCGGGCGATCAAGGCCCTCGACCTGATCGATCGCGCCCATCCCCGCGAGAGCCACTGGTACCTGGCCGTGCTCGGCACCGACCCACCCCACCAGGGCAAAGGTGTCGGCACCGCGCTCGTCGATCCCGTGCTCGAGCGCTGCGACCGCGAGGCGCTCGGTGCCTACCTCGAGTCGTCCAAGCCGACGAACGTCCCGTACTACGAGCGCTTCGGCTTCAGCGTGACCGGACAGATCGACCTGCCGTCCGGGCCCCCGGTATGGCCCATGTGGCGCGATCCCCGATGAATCGGATGGCCTCTGCTGCCCTGGACGATGCCGTGGCCGCCTTCGTCGGAGAGCTGGTTCCCGAGGTCGAGGCGCTGGCCACCAGCGTGCCGCGGATCGACACCTCGCGCCTGCGTTCCGACGTCGTGGTCGACGCGTACAACCTGGCCTGTGGGTTCATCGACGCCGATGGGTTGCACACCGACGACGAGCTGTGGGCCCTGATCCGGGCGTTCGGGCATCGGATGAAGACCGATCTCGCCCGGGCCACGCCCCGGGCGCTGCGCGACTCCGGGCTGGTCGCCGGGAGGCGGTCGTATCTCGAGCAGCCGTCGACCCTCCTCGACATCCTGGTGCGGTCGGACGCCCGCGACGGCGGCGCTCGGACTGCGATCTACGCCCGGCGAGCGGCCCAGGTCGGCCACGCCATCGCCTCGCTCGACCTGCTGCCGTCGCGCACCGAGCTCGACGCGGTCGAGCGCTTCCGCGCCATGGTGCAGCGCACGCTCGACGCCGCCCGGGTCGACGCCGGCCACGCCGGGCCGGCGGCGACCCCGGCTCCGGTCGTCGCGGCCACGGGCGGTGGCCCGTCAACCGACGCCAGCGCAGCTCTGCCACCGCCCCGGCCCCTCGAGGAGCTGTTGGCCGAGCTCGACGCCCTCATCGGCCTGCGCGAGGTCAAGCACGAGGTACACCTGGTGGCCAACCTGCTGCGGGTGCAGCAGATCCGCCGCGAGCGCGACCTCCCCGTACTCGAGGCCAGCCGCCACCTGATCTTCACGGGCAACCCGGGGACGGGAAAGACCACCGTGGCGCGCCTGCTGGCGCAGATCTACCGCACCCTGGGCGTGGTCGAACGGGGCCACCTGGTGGAGACGGACAGGTCGGGCCTGGTGGCGGGGTTCCTGGGCCAGACCGCCGGCCGCGTGGTGGCAGCGTTCGACCGGGCGGACGAGGGGGTCCTGCTCATCGACGAGGCGTACAGCCTCACCCGGGGCGGCGCGAACGACTTCGGCCGGGAGGCAATCGACATGATCGTCAAGCTGGTCGAGGACCGCCGCGACCGGCTGGTGGTGATCCTGGCTGGCTACCCGGAGGAGATGGCGGCGCTGGTGGACGCCAACCCGGGCATGCGCTCGCGCTTTTCGCGGACGATCCACTTCCCCGACTACAGCGACGAGGAGCTGCTGGCGATCTTCGAGGCGCTCGGCAGCGAAGGCCGCTACCGGCTCGACGACGCGGGTCGCCGGGCGGTGCTGGACTGGTTCGCCGCCCAACCCCGAGACGCCGGGTTCGGCAACGGCCGGCTGGCGCGCAACCTGTTCGAGGCGGCGGTGGCCAACCAGGCGACCCGGCTGGTGGCCGGGGACCAGCCCAGCGATGAGGAGCTCACCACGCTCACCGCGGCCGACATCCCGGACCCGGCGCCCGCTTCGGCGACCACCCGCGGATCGCCGCGAAGGGCCCCGGCGTGAAAACCATCGCCGCCCTCGCGGCTGCGGTGGGGTTGATCGTGGCGGCGATCCTCGCCCGCGACGCCCTCGACGACGACGGCGACAGCGCCGGTGGTTCCTCGGCCGGGAGCGGCACCACGCTGGTCTGCCCCACAGAGCTGGCCGACGCCTGCGCCGCGCTGGAGGACGACGTGACCGTGCGCGTAGAGGCGGCATCGGTCACGGCGGAGCGGTTGACCACCGCGGCCGATGCCAACAAGGCCGACGTCGACGTGTGGCTGGCGCCGGCGCCGTGGGCGGAGGTGGTCGCCGACGCGCGCGGGCGGGCCGGGGCCCCTGCGCTGGTGGGTGAACCGTCTACCGTGATCGCGAGGTCCCCCGTGGTGTTGGTGATGTGGAACGACCGGGCGGCCGCCCTCGAGGCGGGCGCGTGCGGCGGGCCGGTCGAATGGCGCTGCCTGGGTGATGCCGCCGACCGTCCCTGGGACAGCGTCGGCGGCGAGAGCGCCTGGGGCCGCGTGAACGTCGGCCTCGCCAACCCCGATGCCGCGACCGGCCTCGTCGTGCTCGGCGGATCCGCTTCGGGATACTTCGGCACCCCCGACTACGCCGCCAACGACCTCGACGGCGAGTTCTCCGGGTGGCTCGGTGCGCTCGGCGCCCAGGCCGACGCGTCCGCCGGCGACGTGGTGAACGTGATGCTGACACGGGGGCCGGGTCAGTTCAGCGCCGTCGGCGCGCTCGAGGCCGACGCGTCGGATGCCGCCGACCGGGACACGGTCCGTGTGATCTACCCTGCGCCCGTGGCGACGGCGGACCTGGTGGGCATCCCCATCGGCGACGCTGAGGGAGCTGCCGGCGACATCGCCGGGAACGACGACCTTCGCCGGGCCTTGGGCGAAGCCGGCTGGCGGGTCGACGGAGAGCCTCTGGCCGAAGGCGTCGACGAGGGGCAGGACCTGCTGGCCGATGACTCCCTGCCGGCCGGTGGCGTGCTGGCGGCGCTGCTGGCGCGGTGGAACGAGGTGACCGGATGAGGGGCAGGATGCGAAGCGGGGAGACCAGGTGGGCGGCGGCGCTGGTGGCTGGCTTGATCGTCGCCGCCACCGCCTGCTCGGGCGACGACGACGGCGGAGACGGTGATGCCGCGCTCGCAGATCCCGGAGACTGCGTGGCCGTCGACGTCGCCAGCTCCCCCGAGAAGCTCGAGCTGCTCGGCGACCTGGCCGAGAGCTTCAACGAATCCGACGCCGCCAGGCTGGCCAACGACGACTGCGCGTTCGTGCGGGTGCAGAACAAGTCGTCGGGTGCCGCCGAGCAGCTGCTGGCCAATGGCTGGGACGAGTCCATCGAGGGGCCCCGTCCGGTCATCTGGTCGCCGGCGGCCTCGACCTGGGGGCAGGTGCTCAACCAGCACCTGTCCGAGGCCGGGCGGCCGGCGATGGCGCCCACCGACGCCGCCAGCTTCATGCTCACGCCACTGGTCATCGCCATGCCCCGGCCCATGGCCGAGGCGCTGGGCTGGCCCGACACGCCCCTCGGCTGGGCGGACGTGCTGGCCCTGGCCCGCGACGGCGCCGGTTGGAGCTCGCGGGGCCACCCGGAGTGGGGTGCATTCCGGCTCGGCAAGACCAACCCGAACTTCTCCACCAGCGGGTTGTCGGCGCTCATCGCCCAGGCGTACGCCGCCACCGGCAAGACCAGTGGGTTGTCGCTCGAGGACCTCGCCGACCCGGCGGTCGGCAGCTTCGCCAGCGGCGTCGAGTCGGCCGTCGTGCACTACGGCGACACCACGCTCACGTTCCTCAACAACTGGTACCGGGCCGACCAGCGCGGCAACCCCTACCAGTACGTCTCGGCGGTCGCCGTCGAGGAGAAGTCGCTCATCGACTACAACTCGGGGAACCCCGACGGCATCCTCGACCAGGGCGAAGAGCCGCGGGAGCCGCGGGTGCCACTCGTCGCCATCTATCCCGAGGAGGGCACCGTCTACAGCGACAACCCGCTGATGGTGTTGGACGCCGAGTGGGTGGACGCCCAGCAGCAGGCGGCGGCCGCCGCCTTCGTCGACTACGTGCAGACGCCGGAGAACCAGCAGCGGGTGCTCGAATACGGATTCCGTCCGGGCATCGACGACGTGCCCGTGGCGGCGCCGATCAGCGAGGCCAACGGCGTCAACCCCGCCACGCCACAGACGCTGCTCGACGTTCCCGAGCGCGAGGTGTTGGCCCGCCTGCTCGACGACTGGGCGACGCAGCGCAAATCGGCGCGGGTGCAGATCGTCATCGACGTGTCCGGCTCGATGGGCGACCCGGGCGATCCCGAGACCGGGGCGACCAAGCTCGACCTGGCCAAGGAGGCCGCCATCACCGCCCTCGAGGAGTTCAAGGAGGACGACCAGGTTGGCCTGTCGATCTTCTCGACCGAGCTGGGCGACGAAGGCGACCAGGAGGTGCTGGAGCTGCTCCCGCCCTCGCGGGTCGGCGACGTGCGTGAGCAGCTCGCCAATCGGATCCGTGACCTGGTGCCGACCAACAACACGCCGCTGTACACGGTGACCCAGCGGGCCTACGAGGAGGCGCTGGCCGCCTACGACCCGGCGCGGATCAACGCCGTGGTGCTGCTCTCGGACGGCCGCAATCAGGACGACGACTCCGCCGACGACCGCGACCAGCTCACCGAGCTCATCGACACGCTCCAGGCGGGCAGCGAGGGCCAGTCCAGCCGGCCGGTGCGGGTCTTCCCCATCGCATACGGCGACGATGCCGACCTGCCGACGCTCCGCCAGATCGCCGAGGCGACCTCCGCCGCGGTTTATGACTCATCGGATCCCACCAGCATCGACAAGGTCTTCACCGCGGTCGTCAGCAACTTCTGACGCCCGGCCGGCATCGGCGGGCCGGCGCCGGCTTCCTGGCGCCGAATCGGTTGCCCAGCAACCAGATTGGCGCCACGAACGCTCTGGACTGGCCGCAGGCGCTACTCCGGCAGCGAGCCCCGGACGTCGTGGAGTGCGAGGACGAAGGCGATCTCGGAGATGCCGAAGAGCAGCATGCGGATGCCGAGCAGCAGTCCTAGGGCCAGGATCGTCACGTCCGGCCAGCCGATGGCCAGGAAGCCGACGACGACGCTCAGCACGCCGCCGACGAACAACCAGCCCCACCCCTCGACCCGCAGCGCCAGCGCCCCCATGATCCGGGCGGTGCCGGAGATGATCAGGCCGATGCCGGTCACCACGGCCAGGACCCAGAGGGTGATGTCCGGCCACAGCGCCGCCAGCACCCCGGCCACGAACAGCACGACCCCGGCAACGATCCCCAGGATGCTGCGGTAGCGGCCGGCCGACACCAGCTCCCCCAGGCCGGTGACCATCAGGCCGAACGCAGCGAGCAAGGCCACGGTGCGCACGGCGGCAAACAGGTCGAACATCAGCAGCAGTCCCAGCGCGGCCGCGGCAACGCCCAGCAACAGGAAGAGCCACCACCGCGACGAGGCGCGCTCGAGACCGTGCCGCTCCTCCGGCCACCCGAAGTCTGACATCTGCGCTCAGCGTACGACGTGCCTTCGACGCAGAGCGGTGACTGGGCCGGCGCCCGCTGGCGGCCGCCCAACAGACACCCGTGTGCCACCGCCCGGCTACCTTGACGCCATCGCGCGTGCCTAGCGTCGCGAATTGCCGGCACCGGGCGCACGGGGTGCCGCACTGGTGTGCGGCACCAGCCGGCTCCATTGGGAGGTCGCACTTGGCCAGCGTCACCTTCGAAAGCGTGACCAAGCGCTTCGACGACGTCGTCGCCGTCGATGCCCTCGATCTTGCGGTCGACGACGGTGAGTTCATGGTCCTGCTGGGGCCGTCGGGCTGCGGCAAGACCACCGCCCTGCGGATGATCGCGGGGCTGGAAGGCATCACCGACGGCAAGCTCCGCATCGGCGACCAGGTGGTCAACGACATCGACCCCGCCCGGCGCGACGTGTCGATGGTGTTCCAGAGCTACGCGCTCTACCCCCACATGACGGTGCAGCGGTACATCGAGTCGCCGCTGCTGGTCCGCCGCTAGCTCCCCGACGGCCGCGACCAGCCAGCCCGCAAGCTCACCCGGGCCGAGCGCGGCGAGCGCGTCGACGAGGCGGCGCGTGTGCTCGGCCTGGACGGCCTCCTGAAACGCAAGCCGGCGGCTCTGTCCGGCGGCCAGCGCCAGCGCGTGGCGCTGGCCCGGGCCTTCGTCGGCCGGCCCAAGGCGTTCCTGATGGACGAGCCGCTGTCGAACCTGGACGCCAAGCTCCGCGCCCAGACCCGGCTCGAGCTCGTCGACCTTCACCGCCGGGTCGAGACCACGGTCGTCTACGTCACCCACGACCAGGTCGAGGCCATGACGATGGCCCATCGCATCGCCATCCTGTCGGACGGGCGCCTCCAGCAGGTGGGCACGCCCCAGGAGGTCTACGAGGCCCCAGGCAACCTGTTCGTCGCCCAGTTCATCGGCACACCTCCCATGAACACCCTGAACGGCACCTTCACCACCGCGGGCGGACCGGCGATCGTCGTGGGCGGGAGCCGCTTCCCGGTGCCTCCCGACCTGAAGACCCGCCTCGACGAGGGCCAGGCGGTCGTCGTCGGCGCCCGGCCCGAGCACCTCGACGTGTCCGAGGACGGCACGATCGCCGACGACGTGCGGGCGGTGGAATGGCTGGGCCACGAGTGCCTGGTGTTCGGATCCGTCGAGTCGTCGCCGGTGGTCGTCCGCCAGGTGGGCATGGCGCCCCTCCCGGCCGGCGGCACGATCCGGCTCGCGGTCGACCCTGCCAACGTCCACCTCTTCGATCCCGAAACCACGGAACGGCTCGCGTGAGCACCCGGGCCAGGCTGCTGCGGCGGCGGGACCGCCCGCGCTACTCGGCCAAGGAGACGGGGATCGCGCTGGCACTGCTGGCGCCGTCGATCGCCGTCTTCGTGGCCTTCTTCTACCGGCCCTTCCTCAACCTGCTCTATTGGGGGACCTTCGAGAGCCGGGCCAATGGCGCCTTCTTCGAGAAGGTCGGGCTGCGCCAGTACCGCGAGCAGCTCACCAGCGACGACTTCCGCGAAGGCCTGTGGCACAGCGTGCAGTTCGTCCTCTACACCGTTCCGGCGGGCCTCCTGCTCGGCATCCTGCTGGCGGTGGCGGCCCACCGCCGGCTTCGGGGCATCAGGGTGTTCCAGGCCGTCTTCTCGTCGACGTTGGCCAGCTCGGTGGCGGTCACGTCGGTGATCTTCCTGTACCTGCTCCACCCGGTGGTGGGCGTGTTCCGGGTCGACTGGCTGACCAATCCCAACCGGGCGATGTTCGCGGTGTCGCTGTCGTCGATCTGGCAGAACATGGGCTTGTCCTTCATCATCGTCCTCGCCGGGCTGCAGAACGTGCCCGACGAGGTCATGGAGGCGGCCACGCTCGACGGCTATGGCCCGGTGCGACGGCTGCTGCGGATCACCCTGCCGCTCATCTCGCCGGTCCTGATGTTCCTGCTGGTGGTGCTGGTGATCTTCGGCCTGCAGGCATTCGCCCAGGTCGACATCCTCACCGGCGGCGGACCGGCAGGCACCACCGAGACGCTCGTGTTCAAGATCAACCGGCTGGTCCGGCCCGACAACATCGGCATCGGCGCCGTCTACGCCGTGGGGTTGTTCTTCATCACGCTGGCGGTCACCGCGGTGCAGTTCGTCATCCTCGAGCGGAGGGTGCACTATGCCCGCTGACGTCGCCGTCGACGTGGCCGAGCCGCCCCCCGAGGAGACAGCCATCGCCATGCCGGGCGACCGGGTGCTCGGCGCACCCGAGCGTGGGCTCACGGCCGCCACCATCGGCAAGTCGTCGAGCCGCCGCACCCTCGGCCTGATCGGGCAGTACGCCGTCCTCGTCATGCTCGCCTCCCTGGTGCTCGTGCCGATCGGGTTCACGCTCATCCAGGCCCTGTCCCCGCCGTTCCCCTACTTCGACGCCGGCAAGCCGCTCCACCCGGTGGCGGTCGAGTGGAAGGACAAGGGTTGGCTGGACGGCGGCGCGTTCTCGGTCGTCGTGCGCACGCTGGTGGTGGCGCTGGCGCTGGCGTGGATCCAGCTCCGGGTGGCCGGCGGCCGGCTGGGCAACCTGGCGCCGCTGGCGTCGCCCAGGCGACTGCTGGCCGTGCTGGTCGGGGTGGTGGCGATCGCGGTGTTCGCCGGCCAGATCTGGCAGTCCTCGGCCGACCGCTCGGCGGCCACGCCGTGGTGGTGGCTCCTGGCCATCGTGGTGCTCGCCGCGACCCAGCTCGTCGGGTTCGGCCGGCTGCGCCCCCTCTGGATGCCCGTCGTGCTCGCCATCCTCGTGAGCGTGGCCGTCACCACCTGCGTTGTGGTCGCCTTCGGCGCCGCTGTCTGGAACCAGGGATGGGACCGGGGCAACCTCGGCCCGGCGCTGGGCCGCAGCTTCACCATCACGCTGTTCATCACCGTGGCCCAGGTGGTCACCTCGATCCTGGCCGCCTACGCCTTCGCCTTCCTGCGGTTTCCGTTCAAGACCCTGGTGTTCGCCTTCTTCATGGCAACGCTGCTCCTCCCGCTCGAGGTCACGCTCCTGGCCAACGTGCAGACGATCCGCGAGTTGGGCTGGGTCAACTCCAACGCCGGGCTGGTGCTGCCGTTCGCGGCAACAGCGTTCGGCACATTCCTCATCCGCCAGGGGTTCCGCGGCGTGCCTCCCGAGGTCCACGACGCCACCCGCCTGGACGGCTATGGGCACATGGGCTTCCTGTGGCGCTTCGCCGTGCCGCTCACCCGCCCGGTGATCGCATCCTTCACCGTCATCTCGGCGCTCGGGGCCTGGAACCAGTACCTGTGGCCGCAGGCCGTCATCGACGACGAGCGATACCAGACCGCCCAGATCCGGCTGAAGACCATCGTGGGCACCGACATAACCAACGCCAACATCGCCATCGCCGCTGCGCTGATCGTGGCGCTGCCCGTGCTGCTGTTGCTCATCGCCTTCTCGCGCCAGATCATCCGGGGCCTCACCGCCGGCGCGGTGAAGGGATGAGGCCCGGCTCCATCACCCGACGCCGCTGCGCAGCAGCAAGCGCGGGAGGTACGCCGCGTGGAGCCGGCGCCGGTAGGTGCTGGCTCATGGCCGCGCTGACCGCCGGCATCGTCGTCGTGGCAGCCTGCACCGAACCGCCCACGACGGGCTCGCGAAACGCCGAGGGGAAAGCCATCGAGAACGCGCTCGACGCCGTGCTGTTCAACAACCAGGACGTGGCCGAGTCGCTGGCTCGGGCGCAGGACGAGGTGACCCAATCGCTGGAGCGCTACGCAGGGGACTGATCCCCGCAGCAGGGACCGGAGGGACCGATGGCGCGTCAACGCAACGTAATGCTGGTGGTGCTGGCGGCGGCCGGACTGATCGCGGCGGCCTGCAGCGGGCCGCCGACGTCGGGATCGGGCGAGCAGGCCGATGTGGAGGCGGGTGGGGGCGAGGCGGCACTGCCGGACTGCCCGCTCGACGCCCTGGACGAGGCCACAGGCCCCGTCGATGTCACGCTCTGGTACGGCGGCATCGGCGGCGTCACCAAGGAAACCATGGAGAACATGGTCGCCGCCTTCAATGCCAGCCAGGACAAGGTGCAGGTGACCGCCAGCGACCAGGGGAGCTCCTATGCCGAGGTCTACCGGAAGTTCGAGAGCGCGGCCTCGGCCGACACCGACCAGCTGCCGGACGTCGTGCTGCTGGAGAACACGCAGCTGCAGGTGCTGGTGGACGGCGGCCTCATCCTGCCGGCCCAGTCGTGCATGGAGGCGGCGGGCTACGAGATCACGGACATCGAGCCCGCGGTGCGCTCTGCGTACTCGGTCGGCGGCGTGCTCTACCCCGGCTACGCCAATGTGTCTTCGCAGGTCCTCTACTACAACAAGGCCCACTGGGTGAAGGCGGGACTTGACCCCACCGCGCCGCCCAAGACGCTCGAGGAGATCTACGAGCAGGCCAAGAAGCTCAAGGCGGCCGGCGTCTCCGAGAAGCCGTGGGCCTTCAAGATCAGCGCCACCGTCTTCGAGAACTGGCTGAGCGGCGACGGTGTCGACGTCGTCAACAACAACAACGGGCACGACGGCCAGGCCACCGAGGCGACGTTCGACACCCCCGAGGCCCGCGACGCGCTCGCCCTCCTGAAACGGATGAACGACGAGGGGCTGGTCAACGTGTTCGCGAGCACGGAAGGGGGTGTGGACCAGTACCTGGCGCTGGCGACGCAGCAGTCCTCGATGCTCATCGAGACGTCGGGGGCGGCGGTCAACATCGCCGAGGCACTGGGGGGGAACCTGACCGCGGCCGACGTGGGCGTGGACTTCGACGCGTCGCTGGTCGACCGCACGCAACTCGTGCCCGGCACCGGGATGTTCCCGGGGCTGCAGGCGCCCGGGCAGGTTCACCCGGGTGGGGGTGGGTTCTTCATCGTGAACACCGCACCGCCCGAGGAGCAGGCCGGCTCGTGGCAGTTCCTCGAGTTCATGCTCCAGCCGGAGAACGCCAAGGAGTGGCACATCCGGGGCAGCTACCTGCCGATCGTCAAGTCCGTCGGCGACGAGCCCGACGTGCAGGCCTTCTGGAAGGACCAGGTTGCAGGCGTGCTCCTCAAGCCCGCCGTGGACCAGCTCGCCGACGCCGACCCCGACGAGCCCGGCCCGCTGATCGGCCCGTACACGGACTTCACCGACGATCTCGAGAACGCCATCGAGGGGGTGCTGCTCAGCGGCGCCGATGTCGAAGGTGCGCTGGCCTCGGCCCAGGACGAGGTCACCCAGTCGCTGGAGCGCTACGCGGGCAACTAGCGCGGGCAACACCGGTTCCGGCGTTCGAGCGGGGCGGAGATCGGCGCTTCGAGACGCCGGTTCGGTTCTGGGTGCCCCGCCATGACTGGACTGCCGGGCGAGGACGCCTAGCCTGATCGGCATCTATGGCCGGGACCTCGTTGCGTGACCGGTTCTTCACCGCTCAGGTCGCCCGGGCGATCACCTCCCCGGTCGGCATCCTCCTGGGCGGCGGCGTGGCTGCGGCCACGATCGTCGCCGGAGTGCCGCTGCTGGCCGCCCTGCCGCTGGGAGTGGCGGTCTGGGCCGGAAAGGTGGCGCTGTCGATCCCTCGTGGTCGGCGGGGCGAGCGCATCGACCCGTTCACGCTGCAGGAGCCCTGGCGCCGCTACGTCCAGGAAGCCCTCCAGGCCCGCAACCGCTTCGACGAGGCCGTGGGCCGGACCCGCCCCGGGCCCTTGCGTGACCACCTGGCCGAGATCGCCGATCGCATGCACACCGGCGTCGAGGAATGCTGGCTCATCGCCAAGCGGGGCCAGACGCTGGTCGAGGCCCGCCGCGGCATCGACCTGGCCGACGTCGATCGCCAGCTCGCCGAGGTTGCCGACGCCCAGGGCGGCCCCTCCGGTGCCGGCGCCACCTCGCCGCCGGACCCGTCGCTGGCCCGGGTGGCCCAGTCGCTGGAGGCCCAGCGGGCGACGGCCGAGCGCCTGGATCGCGTCATCGGCCAGGCGCACAGCGAGCTGCGGATGCTCGACGCTCGGCTCGACGAGGCCGTGGCCCGCACTCTCGAGCTTTCTGCCCACGCCGCCGCCGACGCCACCGTCGAGGGGCTGGGGACCGACGTCGACGCCCTGGTGACCGAGATGGAGTCGCTGCGCCAGGCCCTGGAGGAGACCAGCCGCACGGCACACCACGGCCTCGCCGCCGGCGGCGCCACCGAGTGACCGTGCCCCGCGACCATCGGCCCACGGACGAGCCCATCACCGAGCGCCGCCCCCCAGAGGACGGCGGCGCCCCAGCCGACGGACCGCCCGCCGAACCACGTCAGCGTCGGGGCAAGCGCCGCCGCGTGCCACCCGACCCCGACCGCGACTACGGAGAGGCCAACCGGCACCACGCCCGTCAGTTCACGTCGGGGAGGGCCAGGCGTCCCCCGGGTGCGCCGGAGCCAACCCGCGTCCCGGGCTGGTACGAGCCCGAGGCCGCCACCGTCGAGCTCCCCGTCGTCGACGATGTCTTCGGCCTGACCGCCGAGTCCCCGGGCGTGGCCAACCAGCCTCTGGCGCCGTGGCTCACGGGTGAGCACGCCCGCGTCGACGTCGAGCCCGGACCAGGGACGACGGGACGCGACGTCGCGCCCGACGCGCCGGAGGGGTTGGGAGCCCCTGCCGCACTGCCGGCAGTCGACGCAGGGCCCGAGGCCGAGCGGGAGGCTCTGCCCAGCAGCCAGCGCTCGTCGATGCTGGTGGCGGCCGGCATCTTCCTGTCCCGCTGCTCCGGGCTCGTCCGTGAGTCGGTCATCGCGAACTACCTCGGCACCGGGCCGGCCAGCGACGCCTTCCGAGCGGCGCTGCGGATCCCCAACCTGTTGCAGAACCTGCTCGGGGAGGGCGTGCTGTCGGCGTCGTTCATCCCCGTCTACGCGCGCCTGCGCGCGGAGGGTCGGGAGCAGGAGGCCGGCCACGTGGCCGGCGCGGTGGCCGGCCTGCTCGTCGCCCTGACCGGTGTGCTCAGCCTCGTCGGCGTGGTGCTGGCCGAGCCGCTGACCCGCGTGCTGGTCCCCGGCTTCAACGACGCCTACCGCTTCGACCTCACGGTTCAGTTGGTCCGCATCATCTTCCCGGGCATCGGCTTCCTGGTCCTTTCGGCATGGTGCCTGGGCGTCCTCAACAGCCACCGCAAGTTCTTCCTGTCCTATGTGGCGCCGGTGCTGTGGAACGCCGCCCAGATCGCCGCCCTGGTGGCCGTGGGCCTGACCACGACCAACACCCGCACCCTCGCCTACGCCGTGTCGTGGGGAGTGCTGGTCGGCGGGATCCTGCAGTTCGGCGTCCAGATCGGGCCGGTGCGGCGGCTGCTCGGTGGCGTGCACCTCAATCTCGACACCGCCAACGCCTCGGTGCGCAGCGTGCTGGCCCGCTTCGGTCCAGTCGTGATGGGGCGCGGTGTCGTCCAGATCATGGGTTACGTCGACCTGCTGCTGGCCAGCTACCTGGCGACCGGCGCGGTGGCGTCGCTCCAGTACGCCCTGGTCCTCTACCTCCTGCCCATCAGCCTGTTCGGCATGAGCGTGGCCGCCGCCGAGCTGCCGGAGCTGTCGGAGGTCGAGGTGCACGACCCCGAGACTCGCCGCCGGTTCCGGCTGCGGCTGGAGGAGGGCATGGCCCGCATCGCCTGGTACGTGGCGCCTACCGCAACGATGTTCATCGTCGTCGGCGACGTGATCGTGCGGGCGGTGTTCCAGCGTGGCAACTTCACGTCCGCCGACACGATCGTGGTGTGGCTCACCCTGGCGGTCTTCTCCATGAGCCTGCTGGCGTCGACATCGTCGCGGCTGCTCCAGAACGGCCTCTATGCGCTCGATGACGCCCGCACCCCTGCCCGGGTGGCGGCCATGAGCGTGATCCTGGCCGCGATCATCGGGCTGGTCTTCATGTTCCCCCTCGACCGGCTGGTGGTCGGGCCCGACGGCATCGAGGGGTGGAGCGACGTCTTCGCCTTCGGTCCGCTGCCCGAAGCGGCTCGCGACAACGCCGCCGATGTCGCCCACCTGGGGATCGTCGGCCTCGCCATCGGTGCCGCCGTGTCCCGCTGGGTCGAGTACCGGTTCCTCAGCCGCGCCCTCGCCTGGCGCATCGGCCGCACGCGCCTGGCCGGGCGCTGGCTCAACCCCATCGCCGCGGGCTGCGCCGCGGCCGCCGTCGTAGCCGTCGTCGCCGAGGCGCTGTTCGGCGGGTTGCCGTCCCTGCTGGCGCTCGTGCTCGTGCTGGGCCCGGCCGGGCTCGTGTACGTGGGCATCACCCGCCGCCTGGGTGTGCCCGAAGCCACGATCATGGTGCGCCGGGTGACCGGACTCGCCGAGCGCGCCCGCCGCTGAAATTCGGGCGAAGCGAGCGCTGCAGGCCTACGGCGCCAGCGCCAGCTCGCCCGGTGGCGATGGGTGTGGGGCGCAGCCCTACAGGAGACATGATCGGCGACCGGGCCCGACCCCCACCGCCAGGGGCCTAACCTGCTGGTCATGTTCAAACTGTTCCGCCGTTGGTGGCGCTACCTGACGGCCCGGCTCACGTCCTCCTTCGAAGAGAAGGCCGACCCCAAGGTCCAGCTCGAACAGGCCATCGCCGAGGCCCAGGACCAGCATCGGCGCCTCAAGGAGCAGGCGGCCAACGTCATCGCCCACCAGAAGCAGACCGAGATCAGGCTCAACCGCACCATGGGCGAGCTCGAGAAGGTCAACGGCAATGCCCGCCAGGCAGTGCTGATGGCCGACGAGGCGAGCAAGAGCGGCGACACCGAGAAGGCCATGCAGTACACGGCCACCGCCGAGAGCTTCGCCAACCGGCTCATCACGCTCGAGCGCGAGGTCGAGGACCTCAAGCAGCTCCACCTGCAGTCGACCGACGCCGCCAACCAGGCCAAGGCGGCCGTCCAGCAGAACTCGTCGGCACTCCAGCAGAAGCTGGGCCAGCGCCAGAAGCTGCTGTCGCAGCTCGACCAGGCCAAGATGCAGGAGCAGATGAACACGGCCATGGCGTCGCTGTCGGAGACGGTGGGCCAGGACGTGCCGACCCTCGACGAGGTGCGCGACAAGATCGAGTCCCGCTACGCCCGCGCCAAGGGGATGTCGGAGCTCACCGAGTCGTCGGTGGAGTCGCGCATGCTCGAGGTGGAGCAGGCGTCGATGAACAGCGAAGCCCAGGCGCGGCTATCGCAGATCCGGGCCGAGCTCGGGTTGGCGGCGGGTGACGGCGGCACCGCGAAGGGCGACACGACGACCGGCGCCGGCGGCTGAGGGCCATCGCCCGCATCGGGGTCGGGCCGCACCCGCGACCCTGGCCCGACGATCCTCGCCTCGACCCCGAGCTCCTGGCACTCGGCGACCGGCGCAACGTGGTGGACCGCTACCGCTACTGGCGGGTGGACGCCATCGTCGCCGACCTCGACCTTCGCCGGCACCCGTTCCACGTGGCCGTCGAGAACTGGTGCCACGACCTGAACATCGGCACGGTCGTGCGCAACGCCAACGCCTTCCTGGCATCGGCGGTCCACATCGTCGGTCGGCGCCGCTGGAATCGACGGGGGGCGATGGTGACCGAGCGCTACCAGCATGTGCTCCACCACCCGACGGTGGACGACCTGCGCGCATGGTGCGACGCCACCGAGCGCGACGGCCTGCCCATCGTCGGCATCGACAACCTCCCCGGGTCGGCACCGCTCGAGACGGCGGAGCTACCGCGGCGCTGCGTCCTCCTTTTCGGCCAGGAGGGCCCCGGCCTGTCCGACGCCGCCCGGGCCGCGTGCGCGCAGGTGCGCTCGATCACCATGTTCGGCTCGACCCGCTCGATCAACGCCGGCGTGGCATCGGGCATCGCCATGCACACCTGGATCCGTCAACACGCCCTCTAGCGCCGGACCGCCGGGTCACTTCAGTCGGGCAGCATTGGCACCTCCAAGCCCCGGTCGCGTCCGAGCAGCACGGCCCGGGTCACGGCTCCCGACCCGAAGCGGTCGCACACCTCGTCGAGCGCCGAGTCGAGTGCAGTCGTGCCATGGTGATCGAACGGCAGGGCGAGCTGAACGGCGTCGGCGTCGGCGAGGTTGCCGACCGCCACCCCGACCAGGGTCAGGCCCCGCCGCTCGATCGTGGGTGCGGCCGCAGCGAGCAGTACCCGCACGGTGTCCAGGATCGTCCGAGTGCCGGCGGTGGCCTGGCGCAACGTGTGCGAGCGTGTCGCCCGGGAGAAGTCTCCGAACCGCAGCCGGAGGACGACCGTGCGGCCGACCCGACCGGCGGCTCGCATCCGGCGCGTGACCCGGTCGACGAGCGCGACCACCGCGGCGTCGATGTCCTCGGGTGACCGGGGTGTGCGGCCGAGTGCGTGCTGCGACCCGATCGAGTGCCGGCGCCGACCCACCTGCACCGGCCGCGGATCGCGGTTGTGCGCCAGGGCGTGGAGATGCCGGCCCGACGCTCGGCCGAGCATCGCGACCAGCGTCGCCTCGGCCAGCCGGGCCACCTCGCCCACCGTGGCGACGCCGCGGCTGCGGAGCTTGGCCGCGGTGATGGGGCCGACGCCCCAGAGCCGCTCGACCGGCAGCGGATGGAGGAAGTCCAGCTCGCGGTCGGGCGGCACCACCAGGAGGCCGTCGGGCTTGGCCACGCCGCTCGCCACCTTGGCCAGGAACTTTGTCCTGGCCACGCCAACGGTGATGGGCAGGCCGACCCGCTCGGCGACCTCCCCGCGCAGCCGCACCGCGATGTCGCGAGCCGTGCCCGAGACCCGCCGCAACCCACCCACGTCGAGGAACGCCTCGTCGATCGACAGGCCCTCGACCAAGGGTGTGGTTTGGTCGAACACCTCGAACACCGCCTTGCTGGCGTCGGTGTAGGCCGACATCCGGGGCTTCTCGACGACGACGGCCCAGGGGCACAGCCTGCGCGCCTCGGCGCCCCCCATGGCGGTGCGGATCCCGAACGCCTTGGCCTCGTAGCTGGCGGCGAGAACGACGCCCGCGCCGACGATGACGGGGCGCCCCCGCAGGCGCGGGTCGTCGCGTTGCTCGACCGACGCGTAGAAGGCGTCGAGGTCGGCGTGCAGGATCGTGGCCTCGCGTACCACGAACACATGTTCCCACAGGCCGGGATCGCGGTGGCGGCATCGCCACCCCGGTCAGATCACTTCGGCAGCCCCCGTGGTCAGGTAGCGGGCGAACCAGTCGAGCGTGCGGTGCCAGGCGTCCGCCGCCGACTCGGCGTGGTATGCGGCGCTGCCGTCCCGGTGGAACCCGTGCCCGGCGTCCGGGTAGCGCACCACCTCGGTGGGCACGGCCGCCTTGGCCGCGGCCGCACCCAGGGCTTCGACGTCCTCCACCGGGATGCGCTGGTCGTGGTCGCCGAACAACCCCAGCCACGGCGAGCGCAGCTCCGGGGCGAGCTCGACCAACGGTGGGTATCCGAACCGCCCCTTGCTGACGCCGCCGCCGTAGAACGTGACCGCGGCGCCGAGCTGGCGGCGCGCTGCGGTGGCGAGGGCCACGGAGCCGCCCATGCAGAAGCCCACGATGCAGGCCGCCTCCGGCGGGAACCCGGCGTCCCCGATGTAGGCGAGGGCGGCATCGACGTCGTCGGCGATGCCCCCGGCGGTCATGGCCTCCATGTGCGGCCGGACGGCGTCGTAGTCCGTGTCGTCCAGCACCGGATCGCCCGTGCGGTGGAACAGGTGCGGCGCAACCGCCAGCCAACCGGCGTCCGCGAACCGCTGGCAGACCTCCTCGATGTGCTCGGTCACGCCGAACGCCTCCTGCACCACGACCACGCCGCCGATCCTGACCTCGGCGGGGTGACGAATCGATAACGGGGTCTGGTCGCTCATTGCTCCACGCTCTTGGCTCTCTGCCCTTCGGGACGCTCGCTCATCCTTCGGACGCTACCTCTGGGCCCGTCCGGCTGCCGAGGACGCCGAGCACCATGAGCAGCGCCCCCAGATACAGCTGCAGTGCCGGCACCAGCAGGTGGCGCGCGGTCTCCATGCCGTCGCTGTGCCACGACACGAGGGCGTGGGGCAGGGCCAGCGCCACGGTGCCGGCACCGACCAGCAAGAGCGGTGATCCCCAGCGGCGCCGCCGGGTGGCCCAGGCCGCCACCGCCACCACGACCGCCAGCGTCACCCAGCGGTTGGGGACCAACACGTCGGTCACCAGCGGCACCTCGCGCTGATCGGCGGGCGCGTAGAAGCTGCGGTCGCCCAAGGCGTTGTTGAACGTGCGCTCGGGGTTCCGCAGTGGCTCGGTCACCAGGTAGGCGGGATGGCTCGCGATCCAGGCCGCGAAGGTGCCCTGGCCGTTCCGAGCCACCCACGCCAGCCATTCCTGCATGCTGGCGTCGTCGTCGGCGACGTAGATCACCGGGGCCTCGCCCCCGGCGCCCACGACGGGTTCGGGCGCGTCGGGACCCGTGAACCGCTCGGACTGGGGCATGCCGTGATCGGCGAACCAGGCCACCCGGTCGGGATACGGGAGCACGCGTGCCTCGAACACGTTGCGCAGCGGGTACACGTAGCGGTTCCCGTGCGAGGCCGCCACCCATGCCAGGGCGCCGAGGGTGAACAACCAGCATGCCAGCAGGATGAGAGCACCCACCGCGCGGTTCCGTTCCTCGGCGTCGTCACCCTCTGGCCGCCCTCGACTCCGCCATTCCGCGACGACGAGACCCACCCCCAGAGCCAGCGCGGCCACCAGCACGACCGCGGCGTGGCTGTCACGCGTGGTGAGCCACAGCGCGGATGCCGCCAACACGGCGGCGACCCGCCTTTCGGTTACGCCCCGGGCCAACTGCAGAACGGCCGCCAGCGCCAACGCCAGCGTCGATATGCCGAGTGATTCCGACAGGACCGACCGCTCCCACATCGTCACTGGCACCGTGAAGGAGAACGCCACTACCGCCAGCGCCCCCAGCCAGCGGGCGCGTCGTCCCTCGATCACCGTCCATACCGACGTCGCCAGCGCCGCCCAGCAGACCACGGCGATGGCCGCCTGCCAGGTCACGTATGCGCCGCGCTCGAACCGGGCCAGTGACAGGACGAGCGGGGCCGCCGCCGTCCGGGGCCCCGCCCAGCGCTCGACGCCGAACAGGCCCGTGCGCGCGCTGGCGAGGAAGTCCGGGGAGTCGTTCCACCACACCGCCCCGCGGCCCACCATCTGCCATGCCCGCACGGCTGCCAGCACGACCGCGCACGCCACGAAGACCAGTGCGGTGTGGACCCGGGATCTCCGATGCCCTGTCGCAGGGCACCCTCCTGCGGCGCGGTGGCGGTCACGGCACCAGTGCACCACGGGTGAGCACTAGGGCAACACGACGAGGTCGTCGCGGTGCACGACCTCGTGGGTCACGCCCTCGGGCAGTTCCGACGTATGCCGGCCGGCGACCTCGCGCAGCCCGGCGGCGTCCAGGCGACACAGGCCCTTGGCGAATATCCGGCCGTCGGGGCCCGCGATCTCCACCGGCTCGTTAGCCTCGAAGCTGCCCTTCACGCCCGTCACTCCGGCCGGCAACAGCGAGACACCCCGCTCCAGCAGCGCCCGGCGGGCGCCGTCGTCGACGACCACCGTTCCCGACGATCCCACCGCGAACGCGATCCACAGCTTCCGGGCCGGCAGACGGCGGCGCCGGGGCACCACCACGGTTCCCACCCCGGCCGTTCCCGACACGGCCTCCACCAGCACGTTGGACCGGTCGGCCTGCGCGATCACCGCCCGCACGCCGGACCAGGCGGCGATCTTGGCGGCCGCCAGCTTGGACGCCATGCCGCCACTCCCCCGTTCGCTCCCGGTCCCACCGGCCATCGCCTCGAGCGTGTGGTCGACCTCGACGATCTCCTCGATCAGCGACGCCCTGTCGTCCAGCCGCGGGTCGCCCGTGAGCAGGCCCGGCTGGTCGGTCAGCAGCACCAGCAGGTCGGCGGCCACGAGGTGGGCCACGAGCGC
>JBKPHE010000086.1:0-5902 GCA_046744485.1 Actinomycetota bacterium
GCCAGCGAGGTGGTAGCCGCCGAGCAGGAGGTCGATCGGCTGGCTCGGCTGAAGCCGTCGTGCCTCGAGCCCGACGTTGACGACACCCGCGTGGGAGCACGCGGTGAGCACGGACGTGCCTCGGCCGGCGACGTTGGCGATGAGCAGGCGCTCGTCGTGGATCTCCGGGTCGAGAGTCACCCGCTCGCCGCGCCAACTGTGGTGTCCCGCCAACCCGGTCTCGTAGCTGGTCTGGCGCGGAATGCCTCCGCTGGAGACGAAGAGGTCGGCCACGGAGTGCACGTCGCCGTGAGCGACGACGTGGCCGCCGGCTGTCTCGATGGCTTCGATCGTCGGCTCGGGCGGGAGCATCGCGAAGATGTCGAGTGGGGTGAGGATCCCGCGTTGGTCGGGACGGTCGGGGTGCACATCGACTACGAGCGGTGTGCGACCGGCGCTACGGCGCGCCTCGGAGATGGCGGCGACGACGGTCGGGATGCCACCCGAGTGGTCCCAGTGCCAGTGCGACAGGAAGAGGACCTCGATGCCCGAGAGGTCGATGGACAGGCGGTCGGCGTTCGTGAGCCAGACGTCGCTGTACGGACCGACGTCGAAGAGCACCGTTGCCGTACGCTCGCCCCTGCGCGCTGTCGCGAGGGCCGAGAAGCCGTGACAGGCGACGCAGAGGTGGTCGAAGCCCACGACGCAGTCGTGCCCGTCGTGCTGACCGCTCGGCCGGATCCCGCCGAGGAGGTAGGCCATCTCAGGAAGCTGCGGTATGCCGGGGCCGATGCTCGAGAGCGTGTCGGTCGCGTTGTCGACGACGATCGTGATGGTGAGCTCGTCGAGCGCCGGCGCCTCGTCCGGGTCAGTGCTCATCGACTCATGGTCCCAGAGCCGGCGCCGACGGTCTCAGCGCCGTGACACTTACCGGCGCTCCACGTGCAGCCGAAGGCCGTCCGCGACCGCGCCGCCACACGTCAGTACGGCGTCGAGCACATCAGGCAGACGGTCAAGCCCGGCGTCGTCGGGCACGGCGAGGCGGACCCTGCCGTGCAGACCGAACGACCTGCATCGCCGACCCCACGCGTCGGTGTCGCGGGCGGCGAGTGGCGGGGGTGCGGAGCTGGCACGGCTCGATGCCTCACGCCGGCACCCGGCGGGCGAGGCCGCTGCACGCCACGGCACCACCGGCCGCAGCGGCGAGCACCACGACACGACCGAGCCGAGGGCGTGATCCCCAGCCGGCGAGGGTGGCGGCCACGTCCCCGGCGTCAGCGAGGGCAGATGCCTCGAGCCATCCTCGCACCGGTGAGCGGTGGCGCTGGGCCAGCAGCGTCCCGAGGCCAAGGGCGACGTCGCGGGCCCCGAGGGCACGGGCCAAGGTCCTCGACGACGCCCGGCCGGCATCTGTTCCGACCCAGGGACGCGACGGCAGCGTCGGCGCCGCGAAGGCAACGACACCGAGGGCGGTGCGCACCCACGCAATCACCTGCACCGCATGGTCCCTGCGCAGATCCGAGAGTGCGAGCACGCCGTCAAGCTAGTGGGTCCGTGTCCCTAACAGAGCCAACCGAACCGTGCTCCTCGGTACGTGGCGGACCACGATGTGGGACTGGGCGGCTGAGCTGGTGGATCGAGGCCACATACGCGAGCGGCAAACGTGTTCGCGCCCAGGACGAGGCCGTGCCCGAAGAGGAACCTCCAATCGTGGATCGCCACGAGCGACTTGCCAACGGTGACGAGCGAGCCAGCGTCGGTGCCAGCAGCTCCCGCCACGTCTTTCCGCAACGTCACGACCGATACGACGCTGACGACGCCGACGACGATGACAGCAACTTCAGGCAGACGGCCGCGCACGTACCCCAGCGCAACGCCGTCGTTCTGCCGCTTGACGATCGGGTAGCGCGACCGCGGTGCCGATGAGCCCAATGACAAGCACGATCTCGAAGAATGCACCCATCGACACCTGAGTATCGGCGCCATACCGGCGGCTGTCCGGAGGCCGGATCCGCTCGCCGCCCACCATGGGGTTGGTCTCGCGAGCGCGCCCGATTCGGCGATCTGCTCGGAGCGCTCGAGCACAGAGCAGCGTCCCAGAACGCGCGCCGAAACGCAGCCCGGGGCAGTAGCACCAAACGCCGGGTCGTCGGCCCCCTCATCCCCAATCGTCAGCGTGAGCGGTAACACTCAACGACGAAGCACTCCCCGAACTTCGCGCTCACGATCGCAGCACGGACGATTGCATCCCGCGTGGCGACGTGGAGCGCGCGCTGATCCGCGACGCCGAGGGTTGGGCGGTTCACTGGGTCGGGCTGGCTGCGGGACGGGTCGCCCGGCCGACGAGTAGGCGTGTCCGCCCGTGGGGCCGACGTGCCGTGGGACGACATGGTGGAGCGTCCGGCGGAGGGCGGGGCGTTCACGGTAGAGCGATCCGGCGACCCTCCAGGGCCTGCAGTGGCAAGCACCTGGCCGCCCAGGAAGGTGCCCGAGCGCAACGACCCGCGCCCAGCTCACGTGGCCCCCTGCGCGAGCAGGCCGCGTACCGCGGCGGCGACCAGCGCCCCGATCCGGGTGGGTGGGTAGCCGAGCTCGCGCCGCAGGTGCAGGAACAGGTCCGCTGCCAACAAGGCCAGCACCCCGTGCGCGGTGGCTTCGTCGTCCGCGCCAGGCGACGCCTCGTTCACGAGGCCGCGCAGGTGCGCCAGCCAGAAGTCGTAGGCGCCATTGTGGTAGCGGGCCGCGGGGCCGCCCCGTTCGGCCACGAGCAGCAGGTCGAGGTTGCGATCCAGGAACGCCACATACGCCTCGGCGAACGCCAGGGCGCGCTCGGCAGGAGGGGCGCCGCGCCCCAACGGCGGCGGGCCGGTGAGGATCGCCTCCTGCAGGGCCCGCTCCTCCCGGTCCAGCAACGCGATCGCCAGCCCCGCCTTGTCGCCGAAGGCCCGGTACACGGTGCCCTTCCCGACGCCCGCCCGAGCCGCGATCTCGTCCACTGCGATCTCGTGCAGGCCGCGCGCCGCCGCCAGCGCCGCGGCCGCGTCGAGCAGCCGGGCCCGATTGGCCCGGGCATCACGGCGCTTCAGCGCCACCGCCGGGCGGACGAACACCACCCGGGCGTCGAAGCGTTGTGAACCGGACTTGGGTCCGGTAGCTTTGGCCACGAACCGTACCGTAGTCCGCTTTAGGGAAGGAGCCGACCATGCCCTGGCTCGTGCTGCTTGCCGCAGGCGCCTTCGAGATCGCCTTCGCCACCAGCCTCGGGGCCTCCGACGGGTTCACCCGGCTCTTGCCCAGCGTCGCCACCGTCGTATTCGGCACGCTCGCGGTCACGCTGCTGTCCCGGGCGGTGCGGGACATCCCCTTGAGCACGGGGTACGCCGCGTTCACGGCCATCGGCGCTGTCGGCGCCAGCGCAGTCGCCATCGCGCTGCACGGCGAGCGCGCTACCCCCTGGCGGCTCGCCTCGATCGGGCTGGTCGTAGCGGGCGTGGTGGCTCTCCGGGTCACCAGCCAACCCACCTGACCACCGACCAGCGGAGAGAACAACTGTGAGCCACACCCTGCACGTCATCGCCTCGCCCCGCGCCGAAGCCTCGGCGTCCCGGGAGATCACCGACGCCGTCGTATCGGCGCTCGCCGAACACGACCCGGCCACCAGCGTCGACGCGCTCGACCTGTGGAACGACCCCATCCCCGCCTTCGACGCCGTGCGCGTCGACACCAAGATGACTGTCATCGGGGGCGGCACCCCCACTGGAGCAGCACGGGACGCCTGGGAGTCGATCCGCCAGATCTTCGCTCGCTTCGACGCCGCCGACACCTACGTGTTCGGCGTGCCCATGTGGACCAGCGGCATTCCCTGGGTGCTCAAGCAGTACATCGACACGATCACCCAACCCGGCCTCGCCTTCGCCTTCGACGCCGACCGGGGCTACCAGGGCTCCAGCGCGGCAAACGGGCCGTCGTCGCCTACACCAGCGCCGTCTACGCCCCCGGCCTGCCACCCAGCTTCGGCCGCGACTTCCACGCCACCTACTTCGAGGACTGGCTGCGCTTCATCGGCATCGAGGACATCCACACCCTGCGCCTCCAACCCGCCCACCCCGCCACGCCCGGCTACGCCGAACGCCGGGCCGCAGTGCTCGACCAGGCCCGCCGACTCGCCCGCAAGCTCGCGTCTCCCGCCGTACCTTGCCCAGCCCCGTGAACGCCGTTTCGCGGCCGCGTCGAGCATGATCTCGCGATGGATCGAGGTCGCTGGTGGGTGTTCGACCGGCCCTTGTGGCGCGACCCACTCTTCGTGATCGGGATCGGGGTCGGCCTGATCTCGGTCGTGTCCGTGATCCTGTTGCGCGACGAGTACGGGACGGGTGCCTTCGTGTTCGCTTTGCTCACGTCTTTACCTGCCGGCGTCTTCGCCTCCGGGATCGTGATCGGGACCCCGCGTGAGTACATGAGAGGTCGTCGTCAGCGAACGCCGTAACCGCCGATCTCGGGCGGCGTCGTTCTGTGCTGACGGTCCGACAGGCGAGGGAAGCGCGGTTCGGGCAATCGGTGCTGGTGGAGGACTCCGTGGCCATCACCCGCTAGACCTGTCCGGCGGCACGTCGCACGGTGACAGATCGCCGAATCGTCGGGGCCGGCTCGCCGCGTGCTGGTCCCGGTGGCCGGTCCGGGGATCGTCTTCGCGACCGCGGTCATCGCGCACTCGATCGCAGTCCAGCGAGTCGCGGTTGAGGACCCCTCCGACCCGCTGTTTCTGGCGATCTTCCTCGTGGGGTGCGTCGCGATGATCCTGTTGGCCGCCGGTCTCGTGTGGGACGTCCTGCGCACACGGGCGCAGCGCCGCTCCGTCGCCCGAATCGTGGCGAGCCTGGGCGAGGCGCCCGCTCCAGGTTCCCTCGAGTCGGCGCTGGCCCGCGCGGTCGGCGATCCCGACCTGCGGATCGCCTATCGGCTTTCGGATCCCGATCGGTACGTGGACGCGAGCGGTCGACCCGTGCCCGACCCAGTCGCCGGGCCGGGTCGGGCGCTCACGGCGCTGGTTCGGGAGGGCCAGCGAGTCGCGGTCGTCGCCCACACGACCGCGCTCCCAGAGCTCGACCGGGAAATCGGGGCCGCTGTCCGGTTGGGCCTCGCGAACGAACGTCTGCAGGCGGAGTTGCTCTCCCGGCTCGAGGAGCTCCGTGCGTCGCGCGCCCGCATCGTGGAGACCGGGGACGCCGAGCGGCGCCGGCTGGAACGAGACCTCCACGACGGAGCCCAGCAGCAGCTCCTGGCCGTGTCGTACGAGATCCGGCTGGCGCGAGCAGGCGCGGAGACCGATGGTGACGCCCGAACCGCATCACTTTTGGAGGAGGCCATCGGCGAATCCCAGGCCGCCCTCGGCGAGCTCAGAGAGCTTGCCCACGGCCTCTATCCGGCGATCCTGGCAGAGGCGGGCCTCGGGCCGGCGTTCGCCACCTTGGCCGACTCGGCTCCTCTTCCCGTGGAGATCCGCAACGCAGTAGCCCGGCGATTCCCGGCTCCGGTCGAGACCGCCGCCTATCTGCTCGTGATCGAGGCGCTGGATGACGCCGCCCGCCGCGGCGCTAGCCACGCAACAATTCACACCCTTTGGGATCCTGACCGGCTCGTCGTCACGGTGGAGGACAATGGCTCGGACCGGGACTCTGAGCTGGTTCGGCTGGCCGACCGCGTCGGCGCGCTGAGCGGAACTCTCGAGGTCGAGCCGACGAGACTCCGAGCGAGGATCCCGTGCGAGTAATCGTGGCGGACGACGTCATGCTCACCCGGGAGGGGATTGTCCGTCTCCTGCGCGACGCGGACATCGATGTTGTTGCTGAGGCGGAAAACGCCGAGGGGTTGCTTCGACACGTTCGCTTGACGTCCCCAGATGTGGCCCTCGTCGACATCCGGA
>JBKPHE010000195.1:0-3073 GCA_046744485.1 Actinomycetota bacterium
CTACGAAGTGGGAAACCAGGCCGCCAGCGACCGCCTGTACCACCAGCTCAAATCGATGCTCGGCCACCTCGGCCTGCACCCGGACCACCTCATCCCCCGTCACGCCTACCTGAAGACCGACATCCCCATCGCCGGCTGCGCGCACCAGGCCGGCACCTGCCGCTTCGGGACCGATCCCGCGACGTCGGTGCTCGACGTCGACTGCCGTGCGCACGAGGTCGACAACCTGTACGTCGTCGACACGAGCTTCTTCCCGAGCATCGGCGCCGTGAACCCGGCGCTCACGGCGATGGCCAACGCCCTGCGCGTCGGCGATCACCTGCTCGAACGGCTGGGCGCCACGGCATGAGCGCGCTGTCCCTCCTCGGAGGGAACATGCTGGCGGTCGATCCCGTGCCGTGGGCGCGGGCGCAGATGGCGTTCACGCTCGCCAGCCACATCATCCTCGTCCCTCTGGGTGTGTCGTGGGCCTGCATGACCTTGGTGGCCAACTGGCGGGCGATCAAGCGGGACGACCAGGACGCGTTGCTCCTGGCGCAGCGGTGGTCGAAGTACATGGCCGTGACGTTCGCGGTCGGCGCGGTCACGGGCACGGTGCTGACGTTCGAGTTCGGGCTCCTGTGGCCCAAGTTCATGGGCACCTGGGGCGCCGCGTTCGGGATCCCGTTCGCGATCGAAGGCCTGTTCTTCTTCACCGAGGCGATCTTCATCGCCCTGTACATCTTCGGCTGGAAGCGGCTCCGGCCATGGCCGCACTTCTGGACCGGGGTACCGATCGTGCTGGCCGGGATCGGCGGCACGCTGTCGGTGGTCGCCGCCAACGCCTGGATGAACGAGCCGGCCGGGTTCACGCTGAACCAGTCCGGCGAGGTGACTGACGTCGATCCACTCAAGGTGATCTTCAACGACGCCTGGCCCTACGAGGCGTCGCACATGCTCGTCGCGGCCTACCTGGTCGGTGGCTTCCTGGTCGCCTCGGTCTACGCGGTCGGCATGTTGAAGGGCCGCCGGGATCGGTACCACCGGCTCGGCTTCCTGATCCCCTTCACAATCGCCGCCATCGCAACACCCATCCAGATGTTCGTCGGCGACACGCTGGCGCGCTGGGTCTACAACAACGAGCCGACCAAGTTCGCGGCGATCGAGCTCGTGCCCGAGACCGAGAGCGACGTTCCCGAGACCCTGCTCGGGCGAATCGATTCGGATGGCGACGTCAGCGGTGGCATCGCGATCCCCGGGCTCGCCTCGTGGCTGTCCGACCCGAGCACGGGCACGAGCACGGCCATACAGGGGCTCGATTCGTTTCCCGCCGACGAGCGACCGACCACGCGGGAGGTCAACACCGTCCATCTCGCGTGGGACGTGATGGTCGGTCTCGCCACGCTGCTGTTCCTGCTGTCGGCGTGGTACTGGCTCGCCTGGATCTTCCGGCGCGACATGCCGCGGTCGAGGCTCTTCCTCCGGATCGCCTCAGGAGCCGGCGTCGCCGCGGTCCTGGCCATGGAGGCCGGGTGGGTCGTCACCGAGGTGGGCCGCCAGCCGTGGATCGTCCGCAACCACATGAAGGTGGAGGACGCCGCCACGACCAACGACGGCGTCTGGATCACCCTGATCGTCGTGGTGGCGATCTATCTCGCCTTGGCGACGACGCTGGTCCTCGTACTCCGGAGCATGAGCCGGCGGTTCCGGCGGCAGGCCGAGCTCGTCGACAGCGACGTCCCCTACGGCCCGCGTGAGCTGCCCCCGGAGAGGACGCAGGAGGAGGAGCCCGTCGGTGGATGACGCGGTCGCCGTCGTGCTGTTCGTTGCGGTGAGTGCCTACGCGGTCCTAGCCGGCGCGGACTTCGGGGCCGGGTTCTGGGACCTCGTCGCCGGCGGAGCGGACAGGGGCGAGCGACCGCGCGCGCTCATCGACCACTCCGTCGGCCCCGTGTGGGAAGCCAACCACGTGTGGTTGATCTTCTCTCTGGTCGTGCTCTGGACCGCGTTCCCCGAGGCCTTCGCGTCGATCACACTGACACTCTTCGTTCCCCTCACCCTCGTCGCCCTTGGGATCGTGTTGCGCGGGGCGAGCTTTGCCTTCCGCAAGAGCCTCTTCCGCACGCGCGAACGCCGGGCTCTGGGGGCGGTCTTCGCCTTCTCTTCGGTTCTCGTGCCGTACTGCATGGGAGCGGTTGCGGGTGCGATCGCATCCGGACGGGTGCCGGCCGGGGGCGAGGCGGGAGATCCCTGGTCCAGCTGGGTCAACCCCACGTCGATCGTTGGCGGCATTCTGGCGGTGACGGTCGGGGCATACCTGGCCTCCGTGTACCTCATCTGGGATGCCCGCCGGTTGGGCCAGGACCCCATGGTGGAGTACTTCCGGCGGCGAGCAGTAGTGGCGGCGGTCGTCGCCGGCATTGTGGCCTTCGTCGGCATATTCGTGCTCCGGTCCGACTCGCGCTACGTCTTCGACGGGATGACGGCGCGTGCGCTCCCGCTCGTCGTGCTCTCGGTGCTCTGTGGTATCGGCTCGCTCGTGCTGTTCCTGCGGCAGTCGCAGCGCGGTGCGCGCGTGCTCGCCGCCGGGGCGGTAGCGAGCATCATCTGGGCCTGGGGAGTGGCGCAGTGGCCGTACATCCTGCCCACGACCCTGAAGGTGTCGGCGGCTGCGGCTCCGTCAGCCACGCTGGCAACGGTGCTCGTGGTCTTCGGCGTCGCGGCGGTCGTCATCGTGCCGTCGCTCGTCCTGCTCTACGTGCTCGACCAGCGGAGCCTGCTTCCCGAGGAAAGCGTGGACTCCCAGCGAGCCACCGGCGCCTCCACGCCCGCGTCGTGACGCGAGTGGCGCGGGCTCACTGAGGCTCAACGGCGGGGCCCCCTCCCGAAGGCACCGCCGGGCCCTCCTCCGGGGGCACGCCGCCGGCCCCGATGTCGGCGAGGCGCTGCACCGCGAGCTCGTACGCGATGACGAGCGCCACGAGCACGAACAGGCCGATCCACGACAGGTCGAGGACGAGCAGCGCCAGGATGCCGACGACGATCCCGCCCGCCTGCAGGACCTCCCGATGTGCGCCCACCCACGCGACGACGG
>JBKPHE010000017.1:0-5895 GCA_046744485.1 Actinomycetota bacterium
GGCCGGCGGTGTCGCGGGCCGGCCAGCCGCCGGCGTCCTCGAGGGCCCTGGGGAAGGTCCCAGTGGTACAGCGTGACGACGGGCTCGATGCCGCGGGCCAGGAGCTCGTCCACCAGGACCCGATAGAAGTCGAGCCCCCGCTGGCTGACAGCACCCGCGCCCTCGGGCTGCACGCGCGGCCAGGCGATGGAGAACCGGTAGGCGGGCAGGGCCAGCTCGGCGATCAGGGCGACGTCGTCGACCATCCGGCGGCGGTGGTCGGCCCCGGGGTCACCGGTGTCGCCACGGGCGTAGCCGGCGGCTGCGAACGTGTCCCAGATGGACGGCTGGCGGCCGTCGAGGTCGATGCCGCCCTGGATCTGGTAGGCCGACGTGCCGGCGCCCCACAGGAACCCGTCGGGAAACCGGCGAGGCCCAGTATAGGGCTGGGCGACGGGCTGCCCGTCGGCGTCGATCTGTGAGAGCGCTCTCACCCAGCCAGCCTAGCTGGGGCCAATTCCTGGGCGCCGGACTGGTTGGTCAGCAACCAATCCGGCGCCCGGAACACGGCGGCTCGGTGGCGGCGGCGACGCCGGCACCGGTGCCGGCCACCCCGGTGTCGCCTCGTTCAGCCGCCGTTCAGCGAGCCGGTGGAACACTTTGGTCCCCCCGGATCACGAAGGCCGCCGTGCAGTCAGGTTCCGCCAGCTCGACAACGATCATCCCGGCCGGTTCACCCGGCACATCGGCCGCAGCCGGACCCGACGCTCGGCTCGACCTGCACCGGGCACCACCGACGACGCTTCGCCGGATCCGTCAACTGTGGCCGTGGCTCGTGCCGGCAGCACTGGTACTGGCGACTCTGCTCGGAGCGCTGGCCAGCGTGCGTCATGGGGCGCTGTTGGTATGGGACCGGCCCTTCACCGACGCCAGCGTTGCGCTGCGCGGCCCACTGATCGACCGGCTCGCGCTCTGGGTCTCCCGGCTCGGTTCGACGCCGGTCGTCCTCGCCGCCGGCGCGGTCGGCGTCGTCCTCGCGGCCCGGCGCTGCCGCGTGCTGGCGCTGGTCATGCTGGTCACGATCGCAGCGCGGCCGCCCCTCGAATGGCTGCTCAAGGACCTGGTCGGTCGGCCTCGACCGACCGGTGCCCGGCTTGTGGCGGGCACCGGCTTCTCGTATCCCAGCGGCCACGTGCTGGCCGCCGCGGCGACGTGGGGCTTCGTCCCGGTGGTGGCGGCCCTCTACATCCACCGCCGATGGCTCTGGTGGACGCTGACCGGCCTCGCCTGGTCGACCATCGCCCTCGTCGCATGGAGCCGTGTCTGGCTCGGTGTCCATTGGATGTCCGACGTCGTGGGCGGCCTCGCCATCGGCTTCGTAGCTCTGTCCGCCGCGGAGGTGGTGATCGACGACCGGCACCGCCGATCGGGCGCCGGCTGCTCGACGGGCCGGCTGCGGGGTCCGCCTCAGTAGGCCAGCGCCGGCTGGATGGTGGCGTCGGGGGCCTCGCGCCGAGGGCTCCGGCGGGCCAGGGCCGCTTCCATGGCCGGGGCCAGGCGCTCGAGCTTGGCCTTCTCCCGCTCGGCCTCGTGCTCGGCGAAGTCCGGCATCACCTCTGTCGCGAAGAGCTCCAGCGACTCGCAGATGTGCTCATGGCGGTTGCGACCGGCCTGCGACACGAAGATCACCTGGTCGACGCCGGCATCCTCGTAGCCGCGCAGGAGCTCGCGCACCTGGGCAGGCGTCCCGATGGCGCCCCGCAGCGCGCCGAGGCCCTGCTCGAACAGCTGGGCGCCCAACGTCTGGCCGGTCTGCGCTGCGGTCTGCCGCCGGAAGCCGAACAGGTCGCGCTTCTCCTCGAACTCGTCCCACACGTTGGTTCGACCCGGCCTGTGCGTCCCGAACACGTAGTAGTGGCCCAGGCTGAAGCCGAAGAAGTGGGCGCCGTCCAGACCCCGCTCTATCGCCGTCTCCTCGTCGGAGTGGCACATCATGGGCAGGACCACCGCCACGTTCGGGTTGACGGCGAAGCCGCCGGCCACGCACTCGTCCGACGCCAGCGTCGCGTAGTAGTTGTCGACCCAGGCCTTGGCCTCGGCAGGCTCGACGAAGCTGAAGCTCAGCGCCCCGATGCCCTTGGTGGCCGCCAAGTGGATCGTCTCCCGGCGGGTGCAGGCCACCCACAGGGGCGGGTGCGGGCGCTGCAGCGGCCTAGGCACGACCCCCCGCACCGGCATCTTGAAGAACTGGCCGTCGTAGCCGGCGAAGGGCGTCTCCACGAACATCCGGGTGACGGCGTCGAGGGCCTCGTCCCATTGGGCCCGCTTCTGCTCTCGGTCGATGAGGAAGCCGCCGAGCTCGGCCTCCGACGACGCCTCACCCGTCCCGAAGTCGACCCGGCCGTCCGATACCAGGTCGAGCGTGGCGATGCGCTCGGCCACCCGGGCCGTGTGGTTGAAGTTGAACGGCAGCTGGACGATGCCGTGCCCGAGCCGAATGCGGGAGGTGCGCTGGCTGGCGGCCGCAAGGAACACTTCCGGAGCAGAGGAATGCGAGTACTCCTCGAGGAAGTGGTGCTCGACCTCCCAGACGTAGTCGATGCCGAGCCGGTCGGCGAGCTCGACCTGCTCGAGCGCGTCCTTGAGCAGGCGGTGCTCGCTGTCGTCGTCCCAGGGGCGGGGCAGCTGGTGCTCGTAGAAGATGCCGAACTTCATGGGAGTCCTCCTGGGCAGGTGGCTACGCCAGCGCGTCGATCAGGTCGTCGAAGGAACGGAACAGGGCGGGTCGGTTGTGCTCGGCGCGGATCAGCAGGGCCAGCCGGCGGCTCCGCACCAGCAGGTCGCGGGCTGCCACGCCCGGCCAGGGGAGGGGCAGCAGTTCTGGCGGGAGCAGCGGGTCGTCGTCGAAGCAGGCCTGATATGCGAGGCCCATCGCCAGCGCACCGGGCAGGAACGCCGAGTCCGGCAGGGTCTGGTGGCGCCGCCGCATGCTCGCCAGGTCGGCAGGCACGTGCCCCCAGCGGTCGACGAAGGACTGGTAGCGGGCGGCCAGGCGCTCGATCGGCCACAGACGGGCGGCCAGCGCCGTCGGCTCGGACACCCCACCCACGGCGAGGTCGTCGGTGGCGGCCAGGGCGACGTGCTCGGCCACGCCGAGCCGCTCGGTCTCGTCGCTGACGTCCTTCTCCCACGGGTGAGGGCTGGCGTAGAGGCCCTTGTGGATGGCGGCGCCGCCGAGGCGGCCGAGACGGTCGCGCAGGGCATCGCGGGCACCGCGCCGCGCCTCGGGGATGGCGAAGGCCGCCAGGTGCCAGCGGCGGTCCCAGACCCGCCCCGCGGTGTCCTGCGTGTGGGCGAGCCGGGCGCGGGCGGTGCTGGCCCCGAGCGCCGCCAAGCCGTCCTCGGTGGCGCGGTACACGGCCCGCTGGCCCTGGCCGTCACGGGTGAAGAGACCCTCGGCAACGAGGCGCCGCAGGCAGGACCTGACCTGCTCGGGCGAGCGACCGCAGGCGTCGGCGACCGGGAAGGCGTCGGCAGCAAGGATCGACCCGTCGTGGCGGGCCAGGCCGAGGACGAGCATGCGGGTGGGCAGGTCGCCCCCGCCGATGCCGTGCCGGGGGAGCGCGGGTGCCGGATCGGTCGCTGTGGCCCCGGTCGTTTCAACCACGACCGACAGTCAAAGCGACCGGCAAGGACGCTGTCAATCGACGGGGGCGAGACCCAAACAGCACCGATCTCGTCGTCCCGGGGGGTAGCTTCGGCAGGATGACCCGGAGACCACGTCCCACGGCTGTCATCGCCTTGGGATGGTTGGCGGGATCCATCCCCTTCTCCAACATCGCGGCGCGGATCCGAGCGGGAGTGGACCTCCGGGACGTCGGAGGCGGCACCGTGTCGGGCACCGCGCTGCACGGCGTCGCCGGGTTCGGGCCGCTCGCCGTCGCCGGGGTGTGCGACATCGCCAAGGGCGCGGTCGGCCCGGCGCTCGCCGGGCGGGACCGGCCGATGCTGGCCGCCACCGCCACCGTCGCATCCGTGGCCGGGCACAACTGGTCCCCATGGTTGGGCGGTGCGGGGGGACGCGGCATCTCGGTCGCGATGGGCTCATTGCTGGTCCAGGGCTGGCCCGGCACCGTGGTTCTGGCGTCGGGACTGGCGGCGGGCCGCCTGTGTCGCCAGACCGGTCTCGGCAGCTTCGTCGCCGACGTCGCGCTGGTACCGGTGCTGGCGCGGACGCGTGGGCGGGCCGGCCTGCTCGCCGGCGTCGGGGTGGCCGGCGTGATGCTGGCCAAGCGCCTGGCGGGCAATCGCCCCGCGGCGCGGCCGGGCGTCGACGTGTACCTTCACCGGCTCCTGTACGACCGCGACCCGGGCGGGGACACGACCTGATGACCGTTCTCCCTCGGGGGCTGCGCCGCCGCACCCCATCGTCGCCCGGCTCGCTGGCGCTCGCACGGTCGACCGGTCAGGAGCTGCGCTCGTGACCGTTCTCCCTCGGGGGCTGCGCCCCCGCACCCCATCATCGCCCGGCTCGCTGGCGCTCGCACGGTCGACCGGTCAGGAGCTGCGCTCGTGACCGTCACCGTCGTCACCGACAGCGCCGCAGCGCTGCCTGCGGAGCTCGCCGCCCGGTACGACATCCGCGTGGTGCCCCTGGTCCTGCACGTGGGCGCCGACCGCTACCGCGACGGCGAGATCAGCCTCGACGAGCTGGTCCGCCGGTTCGACGAGCCGATCAGCACCGCTGCGCCCTCGCCGGGGGAGTTCGCCACGGTCATGGCCGAGGCGCTCCGGTCCGGTCCGGTGGTCACGCTCACGCTTGCCGCAGGCATGTCCTCGACGCACGACTCGGCCAAGCTGGCTGCCAAGCTGGTCACCGACCACGAGCCCGGGGCTACCGGGACGTCTGCAGGACCCGACGTCGCCGTGCTCGACACCGGCACCGCCGCCGGCGCCCAGGCCCTCGTGGTGCTCGCTGCGGCGCGGGCGGCGACCGGCGGTGCCGATCGAGACGAGGTCGTCGGCACCGCCGAACGGGTAGCGGCACGGGTGCGGCTGGCGGCGAGCGTCGCCGACCTGGAGCGCTTGGCGCGTTCGGGTCGCGTACCCGACGCTGCTCGCTGGATCGGCGACCGGCTCGGCGTGCGACCGCTGTTCGAGTTCCGCGACGGGCGGGCGCGGCCGCTCCGACCGGCGTTCAGCGCCGAAGCGGCCCTCGACCGCATCGTGCAGCGGTGCGCCGCTGGTGCCGGCCAGGGCGCACGCCTGCACGTGACGGTCCTGCACGCGCTCAACCCCGAGGCCGCCGCCACGCTGTCCGAGCGCGTTCAGGCGTTCTCGCCGGCGTCGTTCCTCGTCGGCCCGTTCAGCCCGGTGATGGTGGCCCACACGGGACGCGGGCTCGCAGGCCTGGCCTGGTGGTGGGAGACGGAGGCCTGACGTGGGGGACACGGCGACCAGCCTGGTCACGGCCGATGGGGTTCGGCTGGCCGCCCGCTGGTGGGAGCCGGCGTCGGCCAACGGCGACGCGGTCGTTGTCGTGCACGGCTTCGCCGCCAACAAGCACCAGCCGGCCGTCGAGGAGGTGGCCAGGCACCTCATGGCCGCGGGTCATGCGGTGCTGACTTACGACAGCCGGGGCCACGGCGAGTCCGAGGGCCTGTGCACGCTGGGGGAGCTCGAGCGGCTCGACGTCGACGCCGCCGTGCATGCCGCCTCCGGCCACGCCGACCGGGTGGTCGTGGTGGGCACGTCGATGGGGGGCATTGCGGTCCTGAACCACATGGCAGCGGCCGCCGCGGACATGGCCGACGGTGCCGGTGCGCGGGGAGCCGTGGTCGTGGCCACCCCGGCAGGCTGGGAGATCCCTCGCACGTGGCGGGGGGCGGCGTCGGTCATGCTCACCCAGACCATCGC
>JBKPHE010000016.1:0-6751 GCA_046744485.1 Actinomycetota bacterium
GACCACCACGGCAGCGACGAGGATGACCAACCCGATCAGAATGATCATGGCGACTCCGGTAGCTCTACGTGGTGGAGGTAGCTCCAGTCAACGCCGTCGCCGAACCCATGTCGATGCCGAACCCGTCAACTCCTCGCCGAAACCCCCGCCCGCCAATCCGCCCGCCTCGCCGCCGACGTCCCCACCGCGACGGGTGGATCACGCGGGCGATGGTGCCGGCGACCGCGCTGGAGATCATCGACCGCGATCGCTGACCGGCTGGCGACCAAGCGCCACCCGCCTGCGACAGAGCGCCGGTTCCGCGTGCGGGTCCGACGGCCTCCCTGCGGATTCTGTGCGCCGCTATCCCGACGTTCTGGGCGTCCCAACCTTGGCTGGGGCTCGCCGGTCATCGTGTCCAGCTCGGCCGCCGGCGAGCCCAGGCTCGGTGCCCTGCCGCTGATCGAACGCCGCAGCCCTGACCCGCTCGTGCCACCGCGCCTGCTCGCCAACCGCAACCTCAGGACTGCCGCCGTGATCGCCTCCCTGTTCTGGGCGACCTTTGGCTCGGTGAGGGCGCTTTAGATCGTCAACCTGACGGTCGGGGGCCGGTAGGGACGCCAGGCTTGCCCCGTCTGGTGCGTGCCATCGCGGTCAGGGTTCGAGTGCGGCCCGTCTCGCCCAGAGCCGGGAAGCGATGCGGCGGCATCGGCTTCGCCTCGATGTCGGCGACGAAGGACGGTGCTGTCGCCGTGCGGGTCGAGGGAACGGTTCCCGTCCCTGGACAACGGTCACGGAGCAGGTCGAGGGCGTGAGCCGAAGGTGTTCCCGGGTCGGTGAGGTAGCCGGCGAGGTGAACATCGGGCGTCGAGGCCAACCCCAGCCGCTCGTAGGCGACGGTGAGCTCGCCGACCACGGGGTGGCGGATCCGCTTCGTTCCGTCGGTGTGGACGTCGACGGTGTGTCCTGCCCACCAGGTGCGGAACTCCGGGCTGCCAGCGGAGAGCTCGTCGACGAGGGTCGCGAGGGACTGATCGGCGGCGCGTCGCCCGGCTTCGAGCCGCAGCACCGACACGACGTGGCGGGCGTCGTGTTCCCAATCGACGTAGAACTCCCGGGCTCGGTCGTCGAGGAAGAGATAGCGCGAGTGGTTGAGCGGTTCACCGTCGTCGGGGAACAGGTGCGGGAACAGCGCCCGTCCGAGCTCGTTCGCTCCGAGCACGTCGCTGAGGCGTCCGAGGGCGACGATCGGGAGGTCGGGCATCGCGTCGATGAGCTGCGCGGCTCGGTGCGGCAGGCGCGACTCAGGCTCGATCTGCGAGGTCCTCGCGCCTGCGGAGGCTGCATGCGCGAGGTCGAACAGGTGCTCGGTCTCCACAGCGTTCATGTGCAGTGCACGGGCCAGCGATCGCAGCACGCTGTCGGAAACCCCGCGGAGGTTCCCGCGTTCGATCCGGGTGTAGTACGCCGTACTGACCCCGGCGAGCTGTGCGACTTCCTCGCGGCGCAGTCCGGGGACCCGACGGACGCCGCCGAAGACCGTCACGCCTGCCGCCTCGGGGGTGAGACAGTCACGCATCCTCGTGAGGAACTGTTGCACCTCGCGGCTGAGGTCCATAGCGATCACCACGCTAGCTGGCGGCGTTGGTTCGCTCGGGAGCGACTCTCGGCATCGTGGTCACGCGGTCCTGGGGGATACTGACAGTGACTCTCAGTCGCGACGAGTGTGTCGGTACCGTCGAAGCATGCCTGAGAACGCCACCACGCTGAACAACGGGGTGGAGATGCCAACCATCGGGCTCGGCGTCTTCCAGACGCCGCCCGATGTCACGACCGCCGCGGTCGACGAGGCGCTGCGCCTCGGTTATCGGCATGTCGACACCGCAGCTGCGTACGCCAACGAGCGTGAGGTCGGCGAAGGCATCCGCCGCGCTGGTATCAGGCGCGACGACGTGTTCATCGAGACGAAGGTCTGGATCAGCGACTACGGCTACGACGCCACCCTGCATGCCTTCGACAAGAGCGCCGGCAAGCTGGGGGTCGATCAGCTCGACCTGCTCTTGCTGCACCAGCCGCACGGGAGCCGCTTCGATCTCACGCTCGACGCCTACCGGGACCTCGAGACGCTGCTCGCCGACGGCAGGGTGCGCGCCATCGGGGTGAGCAACTTCATGCCCGACCATCTCGACCGTCTCCTGGGCGAGACGTCCGTGGTTCCGGCGGTGAATCAGATCGAGCTTCATCCGTACTTCCAGCAGACCGCGCTGCAGCGTGTGCACGCCGAACACGGCATCGCCACGCAGGCGTGGTCGCCGATCGGCGGCGTCACCTCCTATGGCGGCGGCGAGAAGAGCACATTCGACGACCCGACGCTGCTCGAGATCGCGCGGCAGCATGACAAGTCGGTCGCTCAGGTGATGCTGCGCTGGCACCTGCAGGGGGGTCGCTCCGCCATCCCGAAGTCGACAAAACCCGCTCGCATTGCGGAGAACCTCGACGTCTTCGACTTCGAACTCGACAGCGAGCAGCTCAGCGCGATCGATGCGCTCGACACTGGGGTGCGCGGCGGTCCGGAGCCAGACAGCGTCACCCTCGACAACTACGGCATGGAGATCCCCGAGCCCTGAGGCCGAGGCCCCGGGGAGGTCGACGCTCCCCACAAGGAGGCGCCATGGAAGTAGACGTCACGCTGAAGGTTGACGGGACGACGCATCGGCTTGCGGTGGATCCCCGCACGACGCTTCTCGACGCTCTGCGCGAGCGCCTCGGCATCACCAGTCCGAAGAAGGGCTGCGACCACGGGCAATGCGGTGCTTGCACGATCCTGCTCGACGGCAGGCGGGTCAACGGTTGTCTCGCGCTCGCTGTTGCCCACGACGGCGCCGAGGTCGTTACGGCCGAGGGTCTCGCCTCGAACGGGGAGCTTCATCCGATGCAGCGGGCGTTCATCGCCCACGACGGCTTCCAGTGCGGCTACTGCACGCCGGGCCAGATCGTCTCGGCGGTCGGGATGCTGCAGGAGGTCGAGGCGGGATGGCCGAGTCACGTGACTGCGGACATCGGTGCTGAGGAGATGCCCCTGAGCGACGAGGAGGTCCGGGAACGGATGAGCGGCAATCTTTGCCGCTGTGGCGCCTACGCGAACATCGTCCCGGCCATCCGCGAGGCCGCCGAGGAGAGGGGCGGGTCATGAAGCCGTTCCGTTACGAGCGTGCACAGGACATGGCCGGGGCTGTCGCATCCCTCATCGCACAGCCGGGCGGTGCGTTCTTGGCCGGCGGCACCAACCTCGTGGACCTGATGAAGGTCGGCGTCGTGGAGCCGGACGTGCTGGTGGACGTGAGGCAGCTGACGTCGGAGACGATCGAGGACTTGCCGGACGGGGGGCTGCGGATCGGTGCTGCGGTGAGCAACAGCGAGCTGGCCGGCGATCGGCGGGTCCGCGAGCGCTATCCGGTGCTCTCGCAGGCGCTGCTGTCGGGTGCGTCGGGACAGCTTCGCAATCTTGCCACCGTCGGCGGGAACCTGTTGCAGCGCACCCGCTGCGTCTACTTCTACGACACGAGCACACCGTGCAACAAGCGCCAGCCGGGCTCCGGCTGCTCAGCGATCGGCGGATACACCCGCTACCACGCGATCATCGGCGCGTCGGAGTCGTGTATCGCGACGCACCCCTCGGATATGGCGGTTGCGCTGGCGGCGCTGGACGCGACCGTGCGGGTGCTCGGCCCAGACGGGGAGCGCAGCATCCCGCTGGTCGACTTCCACCGGCTGCCAGGCGATGAGCCCGAGCGCGACACCATTCTCTCCCACGGCGAGCTGATCACCGCGGTGGACGTCCCGGCGTCGCCGTTCGCTGGACGGTCGCGCTACTACAAGGTCCGCGATCGCGCGTCTTATGCGTTCGCGCTCGTCTCGGTGGCGGCGGCCTTGGACCTGGCGGATGGCACGGTGCGGGAGGCGCGGATCGCGTTCGGAGGGGTGGCGCACAGGCCGTGGCGGGCGACGCAGGCCGAAGCGGCGCTGCGGGGCGCGCCCGCCACTGAGGAGGCGTTCCGTCGCGCCGCCGACGAGGAGCTGGCCGGCGCGCAGCCGCTGGCCGACAACGCCTTCAAGATCCCGCTGTTACGGAACACCGTGGGGCTGGTGCTGCGCGAGCTGACAGGAGGGAAGACACGATGACCACTCAGGTCGAGCGCAGCGCGATCGGTCGTGCGCTAGCGCGGCTGGATGGCCCCGCGAAGGTCACCGGCACCGCGCCGTACGCGTTTGAGCACCCGGTGGACGAGCCGCTGTACCTGTATCCGCTGCAGGCGACGATCGCCCGGGGTCGGGTCGCCGCGATCGACACCTCGGCGGTGGAGGCGACCGACGGGGTGGTTGCCGTGCTCACGCACCACAACGCCGCTCGGCTGGCGCCGACCAAAGACGCGAATGCCGTGCTCGCCAACGCTCCCGATGCTCCGGCGGTCGAGGACAGGGAGCTGGCGATCCTGCAGTCCGACGAGGTCGCGTTCCGCGGCCAGCTCATCGGTGGAGTGATCGCGGAGAGCCCAGAGGTGGCCCGGCATGCGGCCGGCCTGGTCCCCGTGGAGTACGAGGAGCAGCCGCATGACGCCGAGTTCCGCGCAGACCGAGACGACCTCTACACGCCGGGCCATGTCAATCCCGCGGCGACGACAGACACCGAGGAGGGGGACATCGAGGCGGGGCTGGCCGCGGCCGCGGTGACGGTCGATGAGACCTACAGCACGCCGATGGAGCACAACAATCCCATGGAGCCGCACAGCACCATCGCGCTCTGGAACGACGACGGACTCACGTTGTATGAGTCGACGCAGGGCGCCCATGTCTTGCGCGCCGTGCTGGCCCCGATGTTCGGCCTCGACCCCGAGCAGGTCAGGGTCATCTCCCCGTACGTGGGCGGCGGATTCGGCTCCAAGGGCATGCCGCACGCGCACAACGTGCTGGCCGCGTTGGCCGCCAAGCTGGTTCCGGGTCGGCCGGTGAAGCTCGCGCTGACCCGCCAGCAGCTGTTCCCGCTCGCCGGCCACCGCCCGCCGACGATCCAGCGGGTGAGGCTCGGAGCCGAGCCCGATGGGCGGCTGACGGCGATCGCGGTCGACGTGATCACGCAGACCTCGAGGATCAAGGAGTTCGCTGAGCCGGCGGGAGCGGCGACCCGGATGATGTACGCGGCGCCCAATCGCCGCACCACCCACCGGCTGGCGGCGCTCGACGTGCCGGTCGGCTCGTGGATGCGAGCCCCCGGCGTTTGCCCCGCCATGTTCGGGCCCGAGGTCGCGATGGACGAACTCGCCATCGCATGCGGCATCGATCCCATCGAGCTACGTATCCAGAACGAACCTGAGCGGGACCCGGAGTCCAGAAAGCCCTGGTCGTCGCGCAACCTTGTCACCTGCCTGCGCGAGGGTGCACGGCGGTTCGGTTGGGAACATCGCGACCCAACGCCAGGAACCCGCCGCCAGGAAGGCTGGCTGACCGGCACCGGCGTGGCCAGCTCCACCTACCACGCGGGCAGCATCCCCGGCTCCCGGGCCAAGATCCGCTATGTCGCGGACGGGCGCTACCTCGTTCAGATCGCCGCCGCCGACATCGGCACCGGCACCTGGACGACCCTCACCCAGATCGCCGCCGACGCGCTCGACTGCCCCGTCGAAGCCATCCGGCTCGAAATCGGCGACACCGCGCTACCGCTGGCCAGCGTCGCCGGCGGCTCCACCGGCCTCAGCTCCTGGGGTTCGGCGATCGTCTCCGCGGCCGGGGCGTTTCGCGAACGGCATGGCACCGACCCGAGGCCCGGGGCAGAGGTGGAGACCCAGATGGAGCCGTACCCCGACGCCCAGCGGTTCGCGCTGCACTCGTTCGGCGCTCAGTTCGCCGAGGTGCGCGTGCACGCCGACACCGGCGAGATCCGCGTATCGCGGATGCTCGGAGTGTTCGACGTCGGCCGGATAGTGAACCCCCAGACCGCCCGCTCCCAGCTGATCGGCGGGATGACCATGGGCCTATCGATGGCTCTGCACGAGGAGAGCATCGTGGACCCGCGCTTCGGGCACGTCGTCAACCAGGACTTCGCGGGATATCACATCGCGGCCAACGCCGACATCAAGGAGATCGAAGCGATCTGGCTGGGCGAACCGGATCCTCACGCAAACCCCATGGGAATCAGGGGCGTCGGCGAGATCGGCATCGTCGGCGCGGCAGCCGCGATCGTCAACGCCGCCTACCACGCCACCGCCCGCCGCGTACGCGCGCTACCGATCACACTCGACCAGCTTCTCTGAGACAGTTCGACCGGAAACCTGTCTCGTTCGGGATCCCCGCTTCGCGACGGTCGCTCCGAGCGAGTCAGCCCGACGCCACATCGGGCAATCGGGCGCCCGCACGGCGAGCGATCGCTCGCTCCTCGCGAGTACCGACCGACGTTCCTGGGCATGCCGCCCGGAGGGGGCGCGTGTCCCAAACGCGCGGGCGATTCGAAGGTTGCCCATCCCCGAGGTGCCGATCGGTGACGGGGACGCGCCGTATCTGCCTGATCCACGCTACGACGATCTGCACACAACGCCGTGACAGAACGACGCCGGCTCGATGGTCGTCACTGCGCACCGATCGATCTCCTCTTTGTTGTCAAGGCCGTGTTGGGGGTTGGTATCGGGGCGCGCGCGGTCTGGCCGCGGGCGCGGGTTGTTGGCGGGTCGCGGGTCGTAGCGTTGTGGCCGGGTCCGGGCTGTGACTCGCCGAAGGGCCG
>JBKPHE010000091.1:0-13618 GCA_046744485.1 Actinomycetota bacterium
GTCGCCGATCTCGAGGATCGACACGTCGAACGTGCCACCGCCGAGGTCGAACACGAGCACGGTCTGCTCGGCGCCCTCCTTGTCGAGCCCGTACGCGAGGGCTGCGGCGGTGGGCTCGTTGATGATGCGGAGCACCTCGAGGCCAGCGATCTGGCCCGCCTCCTTGGTGGCGGTGCGCTGGGCGTCATCGAAGTACGCCGGCACCGTGATGACGGCCTGCGTCACGGTGTCACCCAGGTACGACTCGGCGTCGCGCTTCAGCTTCTGCAGCGTGCGGGCCGAGATCTCCTGGGCCGTGTAGGCCTTGCCGTCGATGTCGATCTTCCAGTTGGTGCCCATGTGGCGCTTGACCGAACGGATCGTCCGATCGGGGTTGGTGATGGCCTGACGCTTGGCCACCTCGCCCATCAGCACCTCGCCGCCCTTGGAGAACGCGACGACGGAGGGGGTGGTGCGCGACCCCTCGGCGTTGGGGATCACGACGGGGTCGCCGGCCTCGAGGACCGCGACCACGGAGTTGGTTGTGCCGAGGTCGATGCCGACGGCCTTTGGCATGGGGTTTGCCTCCTGAAGAGTCTCGTTGAACCCGGCCCACGATAAAAGTTGAGTCCACCGTTTGCAACTTTGGTCCGCGGGTACCCGGCATCCAACCCGCAGGTCAGGGGTTAGACGTCGGCGCCCGTCGGGGCCAGGAAGTTGCGCAGCAGGCCATGGCCCGAGACGGTGAGGATCGACTCGGGGTGGAACTGCACACCCTCGACCGGGACCACATGGTGGCGGTGGCGCAGGCCCATGACCGTGCCGTCGTCGGTCCAGGCCGTTATCTCGAGCTCGGCGGGCACCGAGCCGCGGTCGACCACCAGGCTGTGGTAGCGGGTGGCCTCGAACGGCGACGGCAGGCCGGCGAACACCCCGACGCCGGTGTGGTGGATGAATGACGTCTTGCCGTGCATGATCTCGGCGGCCCGCACCACCTCCCCGCCGTAGACCTGGCCGAGGCACTGGTGCCCGAGGCACACCCCCAGGACCGGACGACGCCCGGCGAAATGACGGATCACGTCGTTGGAGAGCCCGGCGTCTTCCGGGCGGCCGGGCCCCGGCGAGATCAGGACGGCGTCGGGTTCCAGCGCCTCGATCTCGGCGAGGGACAGCTCGTCGTGGCGGTGGACCAGCGGCTCTGCCCCCAGCTCACCCAGGTACTGGACGAGGTTGTAGACGAAGCTGTCGTAGTTGTCGACGACCAGGACCCGGGGCGCCACGGCGTGGCAGGCTACCGGCCGGTTCCCGGGACCGCCGACGGTTATGCCCCTCACCTCCCGGCGACGGCCTCGGGCGCAGCCACGTCGGTGGCTGCGGTGCCCGCCAGGACCACCTCCACCGGTCGCCCGGTGACCTCGGAGAGCAGGTCCGTCCGCTGGTTGGCGGCGTAGAGCTCGAGCGAGACGTCGGCGCCGGGCGCCGGCTCGACCTCTACCACCATCGCGCCGTCGGCGCCCGTGCGGCACGACAGGCCGCTGACGCGCCCGACGTGGTTGCGATCGAGCCCGACGGCGACGCGCAGCAGCCCGGCCAGCACGCGGACGCGGTGCTGGTCGTCGGGGTCGAGGGCCGCGAACTCGGGATGCTTCTCACGCGGCACCGACTTGCGGTGGTACCGAGCCACCTGGGCGATCAGCTCGATCTCGCGGTCTGTGAACCCGCTGAGCAGCTCGCTGTTACGGATCACGTAGTAGCTGTGCTTGTGGTGGCCGGCGTGGGACAGGAACAGGCCGACGTTGGCCAACAACGCCGCCGCCTCCAGGACCTCGCGACTGTCGTCGCCCTGCCCGTGCACGCCGCAGGCGCCGTCGAACAATTCGAGCGCCAGCCGCGCCACCTGGGCGGAGTGCGCCAGGTCCTCGTCCATCTGCTCGGCGAGCCGCAGCACGCTGCGTCGGCGCAGGTCGGAGAGGTGATGGAGCGAGCCGCCGTGCTCCCGCCGCCAGGTGTCGAGCAGCACCCCCTCTCGCAGCGCAAAGTCCGAGAACGTCAGCTCCTCGAGGCCGCACTCGGCCGCCACCTGTTCGAGGATCAGCGCGCCGGCAAGGATGATGTCGGCGCGGCGCGGATCCAGGCCGGGAATCTTGGACCGCGCCTTGACGGTGCCCGCCTTGACCAGCCGGCGCACGACGTCGTCGATCTCCTGCCGGCTCACCCTGAGGTTGTTGAGCGTGCGGGGCGCGACACCGGCGGCACGGACGGCGGCCATCTGGCAGATCGCCCCGATGGTCCCCGAGGATCCCACCGCGACGTCGAAGCCCAGCCGTTCGATCTCGCGGACAGCAGGAGCGAGGGTGGCGCGGATGTCGCGCCGGCAGGCCTCCACCGCGTCGCCATTGCGCTTGTCCTTGGCGAAGTAGCGCCTGGTGAGGCGGATGGCGCCGAGCTTGAGGCTGCGCGCGGTGAGGATGTCGCCCTTGCGCCCGACGACCAGCTCGGTGGAGCCGCCCCCGATGTCGCACACCAACACCTGGCGGTCGAAGACCGGGACCGCCTGGAGCACGCCCAGGTGGATGAGCCGCGCCTCCTCGAAGCCGGAGATGACCTCGACGTCGATCCCCGCCTCGTCGCGGGCGCGCTCGATGAACGTCGACCGGTTCTCGGCTTCACGGACCGCCGAGGTCGCCACCGCCCGAAGCCGGGCCCCGTGGATCGCGGCGACCTGGCGGAACCGGGCCAGCACCTCGATGCCCCGGTTGATGGCCGCCGGGGTGAGTCTCTTCATGTCCCGGGCCGAGGAGCCGAGTCGCACCATCTCCCGCTCGCGCTCCACGACCTCGAAGCGCTCGGCATCGATCCGGGCGACGACCAGGTGGATGGAGTTGGTCCCGATGTCGACAGCGGCGAGGACGGTCATGAGCGCAGCTCCCGACCGGTCGACCGTGCGATCGACCCAACTGGAGCCCGCTCGCCTCGTCGCCGCGAGACGGGCGGGTAGTTGGGTCGACAAGCCAGGGAGCCGGGCGACGATGAGGTGCGGGGGCGCAGCCCCCGAGGATGCGCGGTCACTGCACCACTCTCGCCCATGCGGCCGCCCGATGGCGACGCCGCTGGCTCAGGTCGCGGCGCCTTCCTTCGGCTGGGCCGCCCTCACTAAGGTGCCCGCCCATGGCCAAGCCAGCCAAGCGCAGGATCTCGGGTGGGCGCGTGACCGCCAAGGGCACCACGCCGGCATCGAGCCGGCCCAATCCGTCGACCCGGTACACGCCACCGGTGCCTCGCGAGGTGAAGGTCAGCCCCATGTGGGTGCCGGTGCTGATGTTCGCGCTGCTCGGCCTGGGGGTGCTGCTGATCTTCCTCAACTACCTGGACGTGCTGCCCGGTGGGACCAGCAACGCGTACCTCGGCGGCGGGCTGGCGGCCATCTGCGGCGGGATCATCGTGGCGACGCAATACCGCTGAGACGCGGGCGAACCCGGCACTGACGCTGAACACCAGGTAGCCGAAGTTACAACGATGTGACCCTCCCCAGGGTTGTCCACAGCCTGTGAGGATCGATCCGACGCCGATCGTTCAGTCGACCGGCGCCACCAGGTCCATGTCCTCCTGGCAGTGCCGTGGCGGGTCGGGCACCTCGTCGTTGGCACTGGTCATCCGCACCTCGGTACCGCAGATCGAGCACCGGTAGGTGAGTCGGACCTTGCGCAGCTCTCCGGGGGGCGGGGGCGGCGGCAGCGGCGTGGCCAGCCCCGACAGCACGCCGAACCCGATCCTGAGGATCAACCAGCCCGCGACCACGGCAATCGCCACCGCGAGGGGCGTGGCTCCGGTCACCAGCCAGGCGACCAGGCCGGCCGCGACCAACACGACCAGGGTCGGCCACGAGATCCTCGGCCTGCGCACCCCGCCAGCGTACGGCCCGAGGTTTCTCCGCGGGAATGGTCGTCCGGGCGACCGATCCCGCGAGGCAGACGCGTGGTCAACCGTTCGCCGGCTCGTTCTCGGTGGCGACGAACGGGCGGCAGGCCATGCCGCGCAGCCCGGGGCACGGGGCAGGCGCGACATCGGGGACCCGCACACCGTCGATCACCGACAGCACCAGTGCGGACGGCTGTCGCTGGTTGCGGGACACGTCGACCGTCGGGATGTCACCCCCGTAGTCCGGCGGCTCGAACTCCCAGGTGGCATGGTTCCTTCCGGGCGTGGCGATCGACAGGCGCACCCGCGAGCCGGCGCGGAAGGCGTGGGCGAAGCCGGGAATGTCGATGCGGGCCTCGACCACCTCGTCGCTCTCCAGCGGCTCGTACGTGCGCTCCGTGAAGGGGTGCGCGACCTCCAGCCCCTCGGTCCGCCGGCGGTCCTCGGCCCGGTGACCGACCCGAAGCCAGCCGTTGGTGACGAGGTACTCGACACCGTCGGGGCGGACCTCCGAGATCGACGCCTGCAGGTCCACGTCGGGGACGTCGCTCGACACCCAGAGGTCGGCGACCGCCGGGCCGGCGACCACAAGGTCGTCCGCCAGCGGGTCCGTGAGGTACGACAGCTCCGCGCCCTCCCCGAAGCGGGTCCACTCGGCGTCGGTCCACACGGGATCCAGGAGTGGATAGTCGCCGGTGCCCCCGAACAGCGTGGCGCCTCCCGCCTCGGGATCGAACCTGAAGCGGTCGGCGTCGCCGTCGCTTCCCCGCCCCGGCTCGTCGGCGGTGAGACGCTCGTCGTCGCCCAGGTACCAGGTCACCGGCTCGGCGTCCCCGGTGGGCCACGAATCGAGCCCCAGCTCGAACGTGCCGCCCTGCTCACCGACCTCGTTCTCGCCGGTGCCGCTCTCGAACAAGACCCGCACCGGGTCCTCGGCTTCGTACGCCGCCAGGGCCGAGGCATGGTCGTCGCCGAACCGGGCGAACCGGTCGGGCTCGAGCTCGATGTCACGGAGATGGAGCTGACCGGCCAGCACCGGGGGCGCCAGGGCCCGGACCACCGGGTTCAGCCGGGGCACCCGCTGGGCCACGTGGAACTCGAGGAACTCGAACCAACGCATGAGGTTGGCGGGGCCGTAGCCGTCCGGGTGCCGCCCGTTCCACAGGTTCACGCGCACCACCGGGGCCGACGTGAACGCGTCGAGCAGCGCGGTGAACTGCGGGCCGGTCTGCTCGTCCTGGAACGCTCCCGAGATGAAGACCGGCGCCTCGATGTCGCCCACGAGCCGGCGCAGGTCGCGGGCCGCGGCCGAGGCCGGATAGGTGTCGAGCGCCCGCACGAAGCCCTCGAAGTCCGGGTTCTGCGCCCGCAGCGCCTGGTGCCCGGTGCAGGTCGTGTCGCCGGCCTCGATGCGCTCGGTCACCCAACTGTCGCCGCCGGGCGCGGCGGCCGCATCACGCTCCTTGATCCACTGGTGCGTGAAACCGGAATTGAAGATGCCGCCGGGCCAGGCCTGCAGCCACGGGTCGGCGATGACCGACTGCGCCGTCACCGCCGCCAGGTGCGGCGGCCGGGTTGCCGCCGTGTACAGCTGCGTGATGCCCGAGTACGACAGGCCCACCATGCCGACGCGGCCGTGCAGCACCCACGGCTGGCGGGCGACGATCTCGATCACGTCGTAGCCGTCTGCCATCTGGGCCGGGTTGAACACGTCGAACACGCCGCCCGAGCATCCGGTGCCGCGCATGTTCACCGACACCGTGGCGTAGCCGAATGTTCGGGCGAGGCGGGATCCGGCCTCTTCGCTATTGGGGTTCGACGGCGCGTATCCCGAATACTCGACCACGGTCGGGTAGGGCCCATCGCCGTAGAGGGCGGGGTCGGGCAGGCGCACCATCGCGCCCAGCCGCACACCGTCGCGCATCTCCAAGTACTGGAAGCCGGCCTCGAGGGACGAACCCGGCAGGGGGTTCCCGAGGACGTCCACCCGGGGGGCCGTGAGCTCCTGGCGGTCGTAGAGGGCGGTGTCCGGGATGTCGTCGCGCCCCGGGACCGTTACCACGCGGGTGGCCAGCACCGGGGATGCCTGGTCGTCCCGGATCACGTAGCGCCCGGGCTCGACCACGCCCGCGGCCGCCGGATCGCCCAGGTCCGTCCAGTCGAGGCCGGGCCCCGACTGGACGTCGCGGTACTCGTTCGGCAGGTAGGCGAAGTGGGCCCGACCCTGGTCGTCGGCCCGCAGCGTCAGCAGGCGGCGGCCCAGCCCGCCGTACAGCGTCAGCGGTTCGCCGGGATCGGCCCCGGTGACGGTGATCTGCTCGACCCCGGCACGCACGGCCCGGGGGGCTTCGTCGGCGCCCGCGAGGAGGCGACCGAACCCGGCAACCTCGGCACTTCCCGAATCGGCCTCGGACGAAGCGTTGCATGCCACCAGCGTCGCCACCACGGCGAGCGCCAGCGCCCGGCCGACCTGCCTCATGGACCCCTCCGTCCCATGATCCCGATCGACTGGCGTGCCGGTCGACCCCGGCGACCGGCTCCGCCAGTCGGCTCTCCTCGGCCCTTGCGTACTACCCCAGCCGCTCGATGATTGTGGCGTTGGCCATGCCGCCGCCCTCGCACATCGTCTCCAGGCCGTACCGCCCGCCGGTGCGCTCGAGCTCGTTGAGCAGCGTGGCCAGCAGCTTGGTGCCCGAACATCCGAGCGGGTGGCCCAGGGCGATCGCCCCGCCGTTGACGTTGACCTTGCTCATGTCAGCGCCGGTCTCGCGCTGCCAGGCGAGCACCACCGACGCGAACGCCTCGTTGATCTCGACCAGGTCGATGTCGTCGAGCGACAGGCCCGCCTTGTCGAGCACCCGTTGAGTGGCGGGGATGGGTGCGGTGAGCATCATGACGGGATCGGCCCCGGCCAGGGCGAAGCTGTGGAAGCGCGCCCGCGGCGTGAGGCCCAGCTCGGCGGCCTTGTCCTCGCTCATGATCAGCGCCGCCGACGCGCCGTCGGTGATCTGACTGGAGTTGCCCGCCGTGACCTTGCCGTCGGGCTTGAAGGCCGGCTTCAGGTTGGCCAGCGACTCGGCCGTGGTGTCGGGCCGGATGCCCTCGTCCGCCGTGACCCGCTCGTCGGACTCGGTGATGTTGCCGGTCTCCTTGTCGCGGTGGATCGACCGGACGGCGACGATCTGGTTGTCGAACCGACCCTCGTCGCGGGCCCGAGCCGCCCGCTGCTGGCTCTCGGCCCCGAACGCGTCGAGGTCCTCGCGGGTCAGGCCCCACTTGTCGGCGATCAGCTCGGCCGAGATGCCCTGCGGGACCAGGCCGCCGACGTCCTGGTAGCGCTGGTTCATCCTGGGACCGAAGGGCAGGCCGTACCTCCCGTCACCGATCGACGCGCCCATCGGAACCTGGCTCATCACCTCGACGCCACCGGCGACCACGACGTCGTGGGCGCCCGCGATCACGGCCTGCGCCGCGAAGTGCGCGGCCTGCTGACCCGAGCCGCACTGCCGGTCGACTGTGGTGCCGGGGACGTCTTCCGGCCAGCCGGCAGCCAGCACGGCGTTGCGGGCGACGTTGACCGACTGGGCCCCGGCCTGCATGACGCAACCCATGATCACGTCCTCGACCACTGCAGGATCGATCTGGTTGCGCTCGACCAGCGCGTTGAGGGTCTCGGCAGCCAGGTCGACGGGATGCCAACCGGAGATCCTGCCGTTGCGCTTGCCTCCTGCGGTACGGACGGCATCGACGATGACGGCGGTGGGCATGGCCTGCTCCTTTGTCTCGCCGGTCGCGGCTGCCCGCAGTCCTTGGGGGGTCGGGCCGGCTCCTTGACCGTTCGGTCAAGCCAGTCTGCCGACCACCCCACACGGATCGCAACCACGGCCTACTCTGGGCCGTCACGGCGGCGCTCGGGACGGGAGGTCGGCCCGCCGGCAACAGCCATCCGAGGGCGACGACGAGGGGGTCCCGCGTGATCGCAACCAAGGACGAGCTCGATCGGAAGGTCGAGGGACAGACCATCGCCAGCCGCTGGCTGGAGACGTTGGACGCCCACCCGGACAACGTGGCGTTGCGCGCCAAGGACGGCGACCGCTGGGACGAGTGGACCTACTCCGACGTGGCCGACCGGGTGGCGCGGGCCGCGTCAGGCCTGCGGACGCTCGGTGTGGGGCCGGGGGACCGGGTCGTGCTGATGATGCGCAACATCCCCGAGTTCCACGTGGTCGACCTGGCGGCGATGTTCTGCGGCGCCACCGCGGTGTCGATCTACAACTCCTCGCCTCCCGAGCAGATCGCCTACCTGGCGGGACACAGCGGCGCGAGGGTGGCCATCGTCGAGGACCTGGGCTTCGCCGAACGATTCGGCTCGGTGCGCGACGAGCTGCCCAAGCTCGAGCACCTGGTGGTGCTGGGTGGGGCGGACGACGCTGGCGGCGACCGAAATGCAGGCCCCGGCGCGCTGATCGCCGGCAGGGCCGTGCTCGAGGGTCACGATCCGATCGACCTCCACGCCTCGATGGGCGACATCCACCCCGACTCGCTCGCGACTGTGATCTACACGTCCGGCACGACCGGTCCGCCCAAGGGCGTCATGATCAGCCACTACAACGTCGTGTGGACCGCCGAGGGCTACCTCGACCTCCTGGGCATCGACCCCGTCGGCTTCCGCGCCATCTCCTATCTCCCGATGGCGCACATCGCCGAGCGCATGTCCAGCCACTACCTGGCCGGCATCGCCGGCTTCGAGGTGACGACGTGTCCAGACGCCAGCCTCATCGGGCAGTACCTCCGTGAGGTCCACCCCCAGACGATGTTCGGGGTTCCCCGCGTGTGGGAGAAGATCCACGCCGGTATCCAGGCCGCCCTGTCGGCCAACGACGACGCCAAGGTCCGCTTCGACCAGGCCGTCGCCGCCGCCGAGCCCATCGCCGAGCGGCGGACCCTCGGCACGGCCACCGAGGAGGACGAGCGCATGTGGGCGTCGCTGGACGAGCTCGCCTTTCGCAACGTCCGCCAGCTCGTGGGGCTCGACAGCCTGCAGTACGCCATCACCGGCGCGGCGCCGATCCCGCCCGAGCTGATCCGCTGGTACCGCGCGATCGGCGTCCCCATGTCGGAGATCTATGGACTGTCGGAGACGACCGGGCCCATGACCTGGGATCCGGAGGAGGTGCGCGTCGGCACCGTGGGCCGCGCGTTCCCCGGGGTCGAGGTCTTCCTGGGCGACGACGGCGAGGTGTGCTGCCGGGGCGGCAACGTCTTCGTCGGGTACCTCGACGACGCCGACAAGACCGCCGACGCCCTCGAGCCCGACGGCACGTTCCACTCCGGTGACATCGGCGAGATCGACGAGGACGGCTACGTCCGCATCGTCGACCGTAAGAAGGAGCTGATCATCACCGCCGGCGGCAAGAACGTGAGCCCCGCCAACCTCGAGTCGGCCCTCAAGACGGTGGTGCCCGTCGGCCAGGCCTGCGCCATCGGCGACGGTCGGCGCTTCGTCTCGGCACTGGTGGTGCTCGACCCCGAGGTGGCGCCGGGATGGTTCCGCGAACGGGGCATCGGGGCCGCCTCACTGGCCGAGCTGGCCGCCGATCCGCGGGCGTTGGACGAGCTGCAACGGGTGGTGGACCAGGTCATGCTCCGGTTCAGTACCGCGGAGCGCGTGCGGAGGATCGCGGTGCTGGCCGACGAGTGGCTGCCCGACGGCGACGAGCTCACGCCGACGTCCAAGCTCAAGCGTCGGGGGATCCTCGCCAAGTACTCGGACGAGATCGAGTCGCTGTACGCCTAGCCGCGGCGGCGGGTCACCCGGACGCCGCGGTGGTCTCGGTGGTCGTCGCCTCGGCGAGGAAGCTCTGGCAGCCGACGATGGCCCCCACGCTCCAGGGGGCGTCGGTGCGATCGTCGGCCCGCCGCAGGTGCACGAAGGCCACCGTGTCGCCCTGCCGATCCACCTGCACCATGGGATCGTCGGTGGGATCACCGAGGCGCTGGCTCGGGTCACCCTGCACCGGGCCCACCTCCAGCTCCTCGACGCGGAACCCCTTGCTCCGCAGGACGTTGTACGTCGTGGTACTCATCGACTTGTCCGGTTGGGCCCCGGCCAGGTCCTTGTCCTGCATCTCCTTGTCCTCCGACGGGCACTCGAGCCCGGGCTCCTCGTAGTACCCGTGGACGTCGACGAGCTCGACGGTGAGGGACTTCTCCAGACCGTCGATGACGCAGCCGACCCTCAGCGTTCCCGGTGCGACCGGCTGGAGCATCGACCACATCCCGGGGCTGAACCGGTGACGCCCCGACCACTCGTCGTCCTTGACGACCCGGACCTCGGTGGACGTGGCCAGCTCGTTGAACACGCGCAGGTGCATCCCGTCCCGCTGCGGCCGCACCGAGGCCACCGGGATCTCCGGCCCGGTCGGCGTGCAGTGCAACTCGACCGTGTCGGGAAGCTGCGCCGCCGCGCCCGACGGGCGCCGGGCCCGGGAGACCGCCACCTGGTCATCGTCCGGTCCCCCGTCCATGACCAGCGACACTCCTCCCAACAGCACCGCCAGCGCCGCCGCCGTGACGACAGCTCCACGGCGGCGGCGCAGCCGGCGGTGCCGGCGTGCGGCGACCCGATCGAGTCCTCGCTCGGGAGGGTCACCGGCGTTCGAAGCGAGGCGCTCGAGACGGGCCCGGAGTTCGGGATCGCCGTTCACGCCTCCGGCCCCCGCCCCCGACCTGGGTCGGGTGCGAGAGCTGCACGGGCTTGGCTGACGCGGACCCGCACGGTGGCGGGACGAATCCGCATGATCTCGGCGGCCTCGCCCGTGGCGCAATCGAGTAGTTCGGTTAGGACAACAGCTTCACGTTGACGGGGTGTGAGGACAGCCAGCGCGCGGGCGACACTGTCGCGGTCTGTCGCCACATCGGCCGGCTCAGGGCTTGGGGTGGGTGGAGAGTGCAGGAAGGCGTGGTCGACCAGGCGGCGGGCGGCACGGATCGTCCGGCGCGTGGCGCTGCTCCGAGCGTTGAACGCGGTGCGGAACAGGTATCCCGCCGGATCGTCGAGCCTGCCGACCCGACCCCAGCGCTCCCAGACCTTGCAGAACGCCAGCTGGGCCAGGTCCTCGGCCTCGTGACGATCGCCCGTGAGGACATAGAGCGCGCGAAAGAGCCGCCGCTCGTTGGCCATGTAAAAGGCCTCGAACGACAGTGCAGGCCGAACGCCGACCGCGATCGGCGCCGGCTCGGAGACGCGCTCATGAGCCACGGACAGGACCAACACTGCCCCAAGAACGCCCGAGAGGCACGCGCCGTGTAGAGGTTTGTGGAATTTTTCCCGTTCGACCCCCCGATTGGGGAGGAGTCCCCCGCGCGGGGCCGGCGGGCGTCAGCGCTTGGTGGTCTTCCGGGCGGTGGTGGTCTTCCGGGCGGTCGTCTTGCGCGCCGGAGCCTTGCGCGCCGTCGTCTTGCGGGCCGGAGCCTTGCGGGTGGTTGCCCGCTTGGTCGTCGCGCGCTTGGTGGTCGACTTCTTCGCCGTCGACTTCTTCGCCGTCGACTTGCGGGCGGCCGCCTTGCCGCCGCCCGCCGCCTTCTTGGCGGTCGTCTTCTTGGCGGTCGTCTTCTTGGCGGTCGCCTTCTTGGCGGCTGCAGGTGCCGGCGGCCACACGCCCCGGTCGAGCTTCGGCGCCAGGCTCGTCTTCACAACCGCATCCTTGAACCCCTTGAGCGGTGTGATGCGCGCCTTCTTCGACGCCTTGATCCGAACCGGCTCCTGGGTCTGCGGGTTGCGGCCCATGCGGGCGGGGCGGTCGACCTTGACGAACTTGGCAAAGCCGGAGATGGACACCGGCTCGCCCTTGGACACGACGGCGGTGACGACTTGGGTGAAGCCCAGCAGAACCGAGTCGACTTGCTTGCGCTCGACTCCGGTCTGTGTGGAAACGGCTTGGACGAGATCACGACGGTTCACGGTTCCTCCTAGGGTCCGGATCGCTTGGTCAGTTTCCTCAACGCGGACCCACGACACGCGGATACCGCCGTATTCTTACGAGTTTTTTCGCCGAGCGCATCATCCGGATGCGAGAACCCTTGTGATTGCCGGGTTTTCGCGGCCACCAGGCCGACCCGGTGCGATCACAGACACCCCCGACACCGACCACCACGCTGGTCGGCGCTGGTCCGCCGCTCGAGCCGAATAGCCAGCAAACCCGCGGGGTTTTCGTGCATCGGACGCCGCTGGAACGTCAGAACAAGGTGGCACCGCCGCGGCTGGGAAGTTCGATGAACGTCTGCCCCGGCGTCAGCTTGATCTCGGTTCGGCCGTCGGCGGCGACGAACTTGAGTCGATGCGCGTGCGTCGGTCGCACCCAGGTGCCCGTGATGGCCTGTCCCTGCGTCAGGACGATCGCGGGGCCCGCGCCGGCCACGACAGCATGTGGCACAGACCGGCCCCGCTGGCCGGACCGGTCGTAGTCGATCTCGGCGACGACGACATTCTGGGGCCCGATCTGTATGCCCTCGGCTGCCATGTGGGGTGTGCCGCTCTGGCTCCGCCGCCAGACCTGTGCCGTCGGATCCCACGTGAACCGCGAGATCTCGGAGCCCCCGAACCGGAGGGCGACCCCATGGACAGGTCGCGCACCAGGCCCCGGTCGCTCGCCACGGCGGAGGTAGTGGAAGATCTGCTTCGGGGGCGGCGGCGTCTCCGGCGCCTTCTGGTACAGCTCGGCAGTGGACGAGTACAGGTTGTGGGGCGCGGGTCGTCCCGGGTCACGACGGAACCCCTGACCGCTCACGTTGTTGCCGATGTCGACGACGTTGGCTTGGTGGAGCTGCGGAACGACACCGGCGTTGCCACCGGAGGCGGCGAAGAGCGGGCGGCCGAACATCGGGATGAGCTCGAGATCGCTCGTTCGCATGGAGCGGACCGGACCGACGACCGACGCGTCCGTGGACTGGAACACGGCGGCAAGTCGGGTCAGGTTCCCCTCGACTGGCTCCTCGATGACGATGTCCGCCTGCCTGAGCCCGGACTGGGGCCGGGCCGCCGACACGTTGTCGATCTTGACGATCAGGGCGGGCCGGCGGAAGTCACCCTGGATCCCAGTCAACGGCGCCACCGGAGGAGGGGCCGTGGTCGTGGTTGTGGTCGGCACGGTCGTGGTCGTCGTCGGCACGGTCGTGGTCGTCGTCGTGGGTTCTGGCGACGCGCCCCCGCCGCGCGTCGCGATGAGGACGACGAGGGGCAGGAGGACCAGGACCGCCGCCCCGCCTGCGGCCAGCCGCCAGCCCCGTGATCGCCCCGCGATCAGTGATCGGGTGCGACCCAGCAGCAGCCGGAGGCGACGACGCATGGCGCCCACCAGCTGTCGGAGCCGGCGAAGCAGGGGGTCGAGCAGTGATCGGGTGCGGTCGAGCACAGACATGGCTCCGGAAGGATGCCAGGCGGACGGCGACGGTTGCCGATGTTGTCACGCCGGAGACGACGCCCCGCGGACCGGGCGGCCAGACCGTCGTCGTGCCGCCCGCGGCGATGCAGAATGGCGGCGTGCCCGCCCACTACCGCGCCCCCGGTTGGTTCACCCGCAACGTCTTCAACCGCTTCGTCGCCTTCCTGACCCGCCACGGGGTGAGCATCCTCGGCTCGCGCGTCCTCGCAGTACGGGGCCGCACCAGCGGCGAGTGGCGCACGACGCCGGTCAACCTGCTCGAGTACGAGGGCAAGCGG
>JBKPHE010000048.1:0-20116 GCA_046744485.1 Actinomycetota bacterium
GGGTCGACCGAGAGAGCGGCCACGAGGAGCGCACCCTCCACAACGGGTAGGAGCCATCTCGCCCCGGGGCTGTAGCTCGCAGGCATCAGGAACGGGAGGGCCATCGCCACGAGCAGGGCGGCGAGGACCGGCGCTCGAGACTCGTGGGCGACCAGGGCTGGCGGGTCGTCGCGATCTGCGGCGCCGGACCGGTCGTGGGCGAGGTCGTCGGGATCGTTCAGACGTCGTCCCGGGCTAACCGTCACCTGCCACGGCGCTCGCCAGTCCCATGGCCACCCGCAGGGGCCGCCTCGTGGCGAAGAGAAGTCCCATCCCGGTGACCTTCCTCTCGTACGAACGGGTCCATGGAAGCCGCGGGCACCCGGCGCCGCATCGTCCGGACGGGATGAACTGGCGACCACGGCCCCGCACCGCCCGAGCCGGTCGGGGTTCAGGGCCGTGCGCTTTCCGATCAGTCGCTCTGGCGGGGCCGCACCGGCCGGTACGCTCTGGGCGTGTCGACGCGGGCGCCGGGGCGACATCCTGTGACCTCGGGGCAACGGCCCCGCCTCGGCGTCCTGCCGCAACACGCCGACGAGTTCCGTTACGTCCCCCAGAACACGGTGAAGACGCAAGCGATCTCCGTGTACCGCAAGCTCGGCGTCTCGTCCCGCAGTGAAGCGATCACGCGCAGGCACGAGCTGGGTCTCCTGGCGCATGCCTAGTCGGCGTGATTTGTCCACTGGCCATCACATCGAGCGAGGTCAGATGCCCGAGTTGACGGACGACGCCATGGACAGGGAACGGGAATCACGCGCCGTTCGTCGCCTGCTGCACGCGTTCCGCTCGGCCGACAGCTACGGCCCGGTCCTGGTGATGATCGTCGTCACCTACGTCCTGGCGACGACGCTGTCGGAGCGGTTGGGCGGAACGATCGTGATCTTCGCCCAGATCGCCACGGTACGGCTGACCCTGCACGCATCCCGAGCGCGACGAGGCTTCCTGGCGGCGGCGAACGCGCTCTTCGTCGTGGCAGCGGTGGGCGCGGTCGCGAACCTGTTCGTCGACGACGACGGGGCCTTCCTGGCGTGGGTGTTCGTCGCCGCGAGCGTCCTGTACGTCGTGGCACCCATCTCGATCGTGCGCCACATCGGATATCGCCGGCAGGTCGACCAGGAGACCATGCTCGGCGCGCTGGCCGCCTACCTGTTGATCGGGATGGCCTTCGCCTTCACGTACCGGTTCCTGGGATCCGTGCAGGGCGGCCCGTTCTTCGGGGACAACGGCGAGGGGACGGTGAGCCAGGTCCTGTTCTTCAGCTTCATCACGCTCACCACGACCGGCTACGGCAACCTGGTCCCGGCCGGCAACCCGGGCCAGAGCCTGGCCGTCCTGGAGGCCCTCACTGGCCAGCTGTTCCTGGTCACGGCGGTTGCGAAGGTCGTGACGGCCTGGCGACCCAGGGCCTGGCGAGAATCGTCCTCCAGCGCCGACGGCCTCCCCGACGAGTGAGCGACCCGGGCACTCAGAAGCCACCCGGTTCGCCCGGCCCGTCCGCAGGATCTTCCGCCCTGCGGTGCCGATCGGACCCGCCATCGCCGACACGTGAGGGCCCTACCGCATCGCCCGCTCGCGGGACGTCCAATGTCTCGAGTGCGGAGTCGATGTCGTAGCCGATCGCGAGGGCCAGGCCGGGAGCCGCCGAAACCACCCGGGCGAGCCCGACGCAGGGGGCCACGGCCTTCAGTGTGTCGACCACGTCGTCGACGTCCGCTCCGGCGGCCAGGGCGACATCGACGCATCGGCGGTAGGGGGTCGGCGCGGCCCCCAACGCCACCAGAGCGGCGAGACGAACGAGAGCGGCGGTCTTCTCGTCCAGGCCGTACGCGTCGAGCATGCCGGTGGCGTCGCGTGCAGCCGTCATGCTTCGGCTGGTGCCGGCGAGATGACGGAGCCGCTCCTGGTTGTCTGCCGAGCGGTCATCCGGGCGACGCCGTGGCGCCGGTGCGGGTCGTTCCGCACTCACGCACCCATCGCGCACCCGGCCTGCGCCGATCACATCGCCCCGACGGGATGAAACGGTACGTGCTGCTGGTCCCGCGGCTCCGCGCGCGCTAGGCGAGGAGGCCGATCGCCTCCACCCGGTAGATGGCCTCGCTGCGCGACGAGACCCCGAGCTTGCGGTAGATGGAGATCGCCTGCGTCTTCACGGTGTGCCGCGAGACGTGCAGGCGCTCGCCGATCTCTCGGAACGAGAGGTGCGTGGACAGGAGCGGAACCAGGCGCAGCTCCGCCGCCGTGAGCGCCGACGCTCCCACAGCCTCGACCCGGAACGTGTCCAGTGTCGATCGCAGCTCGTCGGCCTCCTCGGGGAGGCGTCCGAGGTCGGGACGGAGCCGCATGATGGCGCTGGCCTCCCGCAGCACCACCCTCGCGCCGCCCGGGTCCGCGAGGGCCAGGTAGGCACGCGCCAGTTCCAGCAGCGTCTGGGCCGCGAGGAACGGCACCGCGTACGTGAGCTGTGGTCGGAGACGGGCGGCCTGCCCGAGGCTCTCGCGGGCCCGGGAGACGTCACCGGTGTGGGCCGCGGTCCGAGCGACGAGGGTGTGGACGATGACGCCTGGCCCATAGTCATCGAGCTGCCCGCTCCGCAAGATGGCGCGTCCCCGGCCGGCCAGGGACGCGGCGTCACCCCAGTCTCCTCGCTCGATCGCCACCACCGCGCGCTCTGCCAATGCCGCTGCCACCGTGGGCGTTGCCCCGGTGTCGAGCCCGACCTCCACCGCCTGCGCCAGGATCGGATCGGCACGTTCGGGCTCGCCGTCGAGCAGCCAGGAGACGCCCTCCATCGCCAGTGCCGACGCGCGCCACGGGCTCCCCGGGGCCAGGCCCTCGCGTGCGATCTGGGCATCTCGCCGCATCTCGCCCACGCCCTTTCGACACAGGAAGGCGCGCAGCTGTGCCTGCCAGGTCGCCAACGTGGTCCCGTCCGGGAGCGTCGCCTCGACCGACGCGCGCTCGGCCACAGCCGCCCAACGCTCGGCGGCGGCCGGCTGACCCATGACCGCCCGCACCACGGCACCCAAGACGGCGACCGAGGGATAGCGCTCGATCGACCCGTGGTCGTCGAACCACTGGAACCAGCGATCGACCGTCTCGAGACGGCCAGCGGCATACGCCGCCTGCGCACACGCGGTGACCAGGCGGGCGACCTGGTCCGCGTCGCCCGCGGCCTGGGCGTGGGTGATGGCCATCTCCGGCAGGCCGTTCGACTCGCACCACGCCGCGGCGCGGGAGTGGAGCTCGGCGACGACCTCGCCCTCCCGCTGGCCCAGCTCGGCACGAAGGAGCTGCTGGAACAGCCTGTGATAGCGGTACCACTCGCGCCGACGATCGAGCGGCACCAGCAGCAGGTTGGAGTCTTCCAGCGCCTCCAGGAGCCTGCCGGAGCGCGTCCCGTTGACGACCGCGTCGCAGAGCGGACCGCACATCCGCTCGAGCACCGATGTCCGCGTCAGGAACGACACGCGGCCGCGTGGGACCCGGGCCAGCAGCTCTGTCCGCAGGTAGTCGGCCATCAGGCGGTCATCGCCGCTGAAGGCGAACCCCGCGGTGGAGCGCCGGCTGCCGGCCTCCAGTGCGAGCGCGGCGAGGTACAGGCCGACGGGCCAACCCTCGGTGTCCCTTACCAGCCCGGCCACCTTCGTGTCGGCCAGCTCGACACCGGCGCCCATGAACAGCTGGCGGGCCTCCAGCTCGTCCATCGCCAGCTCGTCGACGCCCAGCTCCAAGACCGCGCCCCGGGCGCGGAGGGTTGCCAACGGGACCGGCGGCACGCCGCGAGACGCGACCACGAGTTGCCCGGTGGACGGCAGATGCACCGCGAGCTCGGCGATGGCGTCACGGCACTGGTGGTTGTGCAGCAGGTCCGTATGGTCGAGGACCAACGTGACCGGGTCGACCATGCCCGACATCGTGGCGGCGATGCGACGGGCGACCGTCGCCGCCACCGAGGTGCCCGGCGGCGCCCGGGTCCGGAGGACGTCGACGTCGATCGGCTGAACCCGATCCAGCGCCGCGGCGATGTACGCCAGCAGCACGGCCGGGTCGTTGTCTTCGGCCTCGATCGAGACCCACGCCACCCGCCGCTGCGTCTCGTCGGCCCATTGGCTCAGCAGCGCGGACTTGCCGTAGCCGGGCGGGGCGACGATCGAGACCACCGGCACGTCGGGCGAGGTGCCCAGCCGATCCAGCGGCACGGTCCTGCGCACCGTTCCCGGTCGCCACGACGGCGGCCGGAGCTTCGACTCCTCGAGCAGGAACGACGGCCCGAACCAGCTGGCCGCGCCCGACTGAGTGGCCGGAGCGCCGGGGGATTCGACAACGCCCACTGGAAGCAGGATAAGTCGACCGCCAACATGGCTTCAATGAGCGCTGGTGGCGGCACGCAGAGCGTTCTCCGGGGGTTTGCCGGGTGTTCACACGTCGCGCGGAAGGTCGAAGTCGCAGCCGATGGCCAGTGCGACCTCGGGGGCGGCGGAGCTCACCCGTACGGCGCCCACGATCGGCGCCAACGCCTCCAACACGGCGACCACCTCGCCGTCGCTCGCCCCGGCCGCCAGGGCATTGGTGACGCCCCATTGATAGGTGGCCGGGGCGGACTCGAGCGCGATGAGCCCCGCCAGTCGGACCAGCGCGGCGGTCTTGGCATCCAGCCCCGCCGGCTCGCCATAGGCGAACCCGGTGCCGAGCATGGACGCAAGGACGCCCTCATCGTTGAGGGCCAATCTCCGTAGGAGATCCTCGTGCTCCGCCTTCACGGCTGCCTCCCACCGGCTTGGGCGCACCGCCAGTCAGCTGCATCGGGGCCATTCGCGCATCGCCCACAGTGGACGATTCGGGCACGTGGTCGCAGCTGTACCTGGCGGGCGGTCCCGGATCTCGGCGCCGAACTGGTTGTCTGACAACCAGTTCGGCGCCGGGAAACGACGGACACCCCCGCCGGTGCGCGCTGATCGCTCCGGGTGCGCGACTCCGGATTCTCGGGGTGACCCCGTCTGGTACGGCTACCTCAGGCCTCGCCGAAGTCCTCCGGGAACGCGGTCAACGCCCAGATGATCGTGATGCTCAGGGCCATGACGACGAGCGCCCAGATTGGGGCGACGAAGATCATGAACACCGACAGCGACGCGACGACGAAGGCCCAGATGAGCCCCAGCGTCTGACCGACCGGGGAGCGCTGGTAGATCAGCCACGCCGTGATGACCTGCAGCGCGCCGAGGATGAGCCAGAACCATCCCCACGCCGTTATGTTGACCCCGAACAGCACCTCGTGCAGCGCCTCGGTCTGGTCGTCTTCCGTAATGGCGGCGATGCCGCTCAAGATGTTGAAGACGCCGACCACGCCGGCGACGATCGCCGCGAACGTCACCCAACCGCTGCGAATTCGTATGGATTCCACTTCAGCCTCCTTGGGCCAGTGATCAGCTGGATGGTGCCGGACGAGGAATGCGCTGACATCACCCGAATAGGATGAAGGGCGCCTCAGCGTCGTCCGAGCCCTATTGTGGGGCCGGACATCGTTCGGAATCACCCGGTGTGGGCGATGTGCAGACGCCGGGTCGGTTCTTGACTCACAACTGGTCCCAACCCGCGACGGGGGTTTCGAGCATGCCGACCGGTACCGCGCATGATGACGAGCTGATTCGCGAATCGCACACAGTGCCCCTGGACGAGGACATACCGACACGGCTCACACGGGGGGTGGTGGACGGCTTCACGGAGGCGTCGGAGGCCTTCTCGCACGAGTTGGAGGGCACCAACCGATTCCCCGACCTGATGGGCCGGTCGGTCGCCGGCGTGATCCGGGCCAACGCCCGGCTTCTGGATGAGCTCGCGACGGTTGTCCGCCAGATGTCCGACGGGCTCAGCGTGCGGTCGCGTGCCGTTGCCAACGACGAGCTCGACTACGAACGCCTTGCCGACCTCGTCGCCCAGCGCCTCCGCGACGCCGGCACCACGCCGGCAACGGCCGAGTCCCGGGAAGCGACCGGGCGCAGCCGGAAGGCATAGACGCCCGCATCCAACGGCACCTCCCGGGCGGCCGCCGGGGTCACGACGCCTCCATCCTGCGGATGAAGTTGCTCAGGACCAGGACCGCGAACACGCCGATGGTGACCGCGGGCCAGGGGTTGTCCGCGATCCGCAACGCGAACCGGCCGAGGGCGCTCTCGGACGAGAAGTCGGGCTTGATCACAGCGAGCCCCAGCGCGGCGACGATCCCGAACACGGTGAGCCGGCGCAAGAGCCTCAGCGCATAGGGAATGACACGCTCGCCGGCCGACAGCGTGCGCAGCGTCTGGCGGCCGATGTCGGGCAGCCGTCGGACCAGCCATTCCACGGTGTCGGCCGCCGCCATCGGCGCACGAGCCAGCCGGAACCCCGTGTACGGGGATGTGAGCGGATCGTGTACCGCCTTCTGCAGCATGTCGATGGAGAGGTCGCGGAGGAATCGGCGGAGGTGGCCCCTCCAGTCGATGGTGGGGTACAGCCCGAGCATCACGATGTCGGCGACGACGATCGTGCGATAGAGCTGGACCGTGCTCGACGTCATGGGGAGCCGGTTCCGACGCAGCGTCGCCAACGTCTTGACCAGGAACGAGCCCGTGCTCTTCTGGTTGAGCGGCGCGCTCGGGTCGCGCGAGGCGATCAGATAGTCGCTCAAGATCCGTTTGATTTCGTGCTCGAACCGGCTGAGGTTCCGGTAGGGCAGCGGCTCCATGCCCTCGAGGAGGGCGAGGTACGCGTGGTGGATCTGCTCGTTGGCGATCGCATCCCTGAGCCGTAGCTGCAGCTCCCACTGGCGCTCGTCGATCCAACCGACGGCGCCGAAGTCGACCCAGTTGAGGGTGCCGCCATCGCTGACGATCAGGTTCGACGGGTGGGGGTCGGCGTTGAACGTCCTGTAGCGCATCGTCTGCTCGAGGACCGATCGCAACAGGATCACGGCCGTGCGCCGCGGCGTGATCCCGCGCGCGGCCCACACCTCGAGCATGCCGTTGTTGCCGTTGCTGGTGGCGGTCAGCATCTCCCTGACGGTTACGCCACGGACGCGCTCGAGGGTGAGCACGTTGCGGCCGGACAGGTCGCGGTACACGCGGGGGGCGTAGTGGTCGATCGGGTCCGTGGCCATCTGCTCGTGGAGGTAGGCCGTGTACATCGCCTCGCGGCCCAGGTCGAGCTCGTCGATGGCAGTGCGGGACAGGTCGTCGACGAGGCCGCTCACGTCGAGCCCGCGCAGCACGGGCAGGAGGTCGAGCACCCGGGCACTGATCCGCAGGAACCTCAGGTCGATGCGGACCCGCTCGCCGATTCCCGGTTTCAGCACCTTCACGACGACCTCGTCGCCGCCGGCGAGCACCGCGCCGTGCACCTGCGCCAGCGAGGCCGTGGCCATCGGCTCCGGGTCGAACGACGCGAAGGCGTCGTCAACCGGTCGACCCAACCCGCGCTCGATCTCCTGCGTGATCCTCGGCGTCGGGACCGGGCGCAGCGAGTCCAGGAGCTTGCCGAGCTCCTCGGTGTACTCGACCCGCAGCAGGTCGTAGCGGGTGGCCAGCAACTGACCGATCTTGACGTAGCCGCCACCGCAGGCCTCGAAGTACCAGCGCAGCATCCGCGCGCCACCCGTGGGCCCGAACAGGTTGCGGACGAGGAACACCGGAGTGACGAGGACGGTGAGGACGAAGAGCCGGCTGAGGCGGGCGACCGCGAGCACCAGGTGCGAGAGCGTGGTCACGGCACTCGTAGGGGGACGGCGCCGAACACGCCGGCGATGCTACGCAACGTGGCCCATCCCGGCGTGAGACCGGAAATCACCCCCTTGGGGGGACGTGCCGCGCTGGCCCGGTCCCTAGCGTCGTAGCCGGCCCGACGCAAGGGAGACCCATGGCACTTCACCGCAAGCTCGCAGAGGACTCGACTCCCCTGTCCGTCAGTCCCATCTACACGCGGCGCGGTGAGGCGGACCACGCCCCGCGCCACAGCATTCCGCGCACCGAGATGCTCCCGGAGACCGCCTACCAGATCGTGCACGACGAGCTGATGCTCGACGGCAACGCCCGGCTCAACCTGGCGACCTTCGTGACGACGTGGATGGAACCCCAGGCCGGGCGGCTCATGGCCGAGACGTTCGACAAGAACATGATCGACAAGGACGAGTACCCGCGGACCGCAGAGCTCGAGCAGCGTTGCGTGAACATGCTGAGCCGGCTCTGGAACTCTCCCGACGAGGACGAGGCGACGGGCACGTCGACCACCGGCTCCAGCGAGGCTGCGATGCTGGCGGGCATGGCGCTGAAGTGGCGCTGGCGGGAACGGAGACGGGCGGCCGGGAAGGCGGCCGACAACCCCAACATGGTCATGGGCGCCAACGTGCAGGTCTGCTGGGAGAAGTTCTGCCGGTACTGGGAGATCGAGACCCGGCTGGTGCCCATGGAGGGTGACCGCTATCACCTGACCGCCGACCCGGCGGTCGCGCAGTGCGACGAGAACACGATCGGCGTCGTGGCGGTGCTGGGATCGACGTTCGACGGGTCCTACGAGCCGGTCGCCGACATCTGCGCGGCGCTCGACCGGCTCGAGGCCGACACGGGCCTCGACGTGCCCGTGCACGTCGACGGCGCATCGGGCGCGTTCATCGCACCGTTCCTCGACCAGGACCTGATGTGGGACTTCCGCCTGCCCCGGGTGCAGTCCATCAACGCGTCCGGCCACAAGTACGGGCTGGTGTATCCCGGCGTCGGGTGGGTCATCTGGCGCAACCCGGGCGCGCTGCCCGATGACCTCGTGTTCAAGGTCAACTACCTGGGCGGGGACATGCCGACGTTCGCGCTCAACTTCTCGCGACCCGGCAACCAGGTTGCAGCCCAGTACTACAACTTCCTGCGGCTGGGCTTCGACGGCTACCGCCGGGTGCAGCAGGCCGCTCGCGACGTGGCCCGGTACACAGCCGACGCGGTCGCCAAGGTGGGCCCGTTCCAGTTGCTCACCGACGGCAGCGAGCTCCCGGTGTTCGCGTTCGCGCTCGAGGGCAACGAGCGGCCCTACACGGTGTTCGACATCTCCGAGCGGCTGCGCGACCGGGGGTGGCTCGTGCCCGCGTACACCTTCCCCGAGAACCGCCAGGACCTCGCTGCGTTGCGGATCGTGATCCGCAACGGCGTCTCCCGCGACCTCGCCGACATGCTCGTCGCCGACCTTCGCCGCCACGTCGATTACCTCGGGCAGCTCCCGGCACCCCTCCCGCGCACGGAGGGGGGCGAAGGCTTTCGTCATTGACGGCCCGGTTCGCCGGCCGTCGCCTCGGCGCCCTCGACAGGAGGTGGCCCGGTGGCCTCCTCGGCAATCTCCCCGCGCTGATCGAGCACGTACAGCAGGATGAGAGCGGGGACGGCGGTCACGAGCGCGACCAGGAACCAGAAGGCGAACGTGAAAGCCATCTGCGAGCGCGCCGGCACGAGCTGCGCCGGCTCGGATGCAAGCAGCCACCACGTCATGGCGGGGGCCCCTCTCGGCAGGTCGTGTGCAGGCCGTCGCTCGCGATCACCCCGGTCATGAGAACCGCTCGGGCCCCGGGCCACATCGCCCGGAGGGGGTGAATCCGATCTTGGACCCGGCGGGTCGACCAACTTTCCGGCCCCGAAGGGGCGGCGCCGGGTCAACCGTGGTCGTAGGGTCCCGGCCACGGGGCCGGTCACATCAGCGGACCTGCGTGAATAGAGGCTACTGTTTAGCCATGTCGATCGCCATCACCGAAGATCACCGGGCGCTCGCCGACACGGCCGCCGACTTCCTGCTGAAGCACCGGGCCACCGCCACTGCCCGCCAGCTCCTGGAGGCGCCGATCGAGACAAGGCCGGCGCTGTGGGACGAGCTGCGGGCCCTCGGCTGGCTCGGGCTGCACATCCCCGAGGCGCGGGGCGGGTCGGGCTACGGGCTCCCCGAGCTGGTCGTCGTGGTCGAGGAACTGGGGTACGCCGTGGCCCCCGGCCCGTTCGTGCCCACCGTCGTCGCCAGCGCTGTCCTGGCCGCGGTCGCCCCCGCCGAGCTCCAGGACCGCCTCCTGCCGGGGCTCGCCGCCGGTACGACGATCGGTGCGGTCGCCCTCGGTGGTGACGTCGAGGTCCACGCTGGGGCCGCGCACGGAGTCGCTGGGGTCGTGTTGGGCGCCGGGTTGGCCGACGTCCTGCTCGTGCCGGTCGGAGCCGACGTCGCCGTCGTCGACGTCCACGACCCGGGTGTGACCGTCGAGGCCCATCCCAACCTCGACCCGACGCGACGGGCGGCGCACGTCACGCTCGCCGGCGCGCCGGCCGACGTGTTGGCCGGAGGGCACACGATGCTGCTCGACCTGGCCCGGACGATCCTGGCCGCCGAGGCGACCGGTGTCGCGCGGGCCTGCACCGAGACGGCCAGCGAGTACGCCAAGGTCCGTGAGCAGTTCGGCCGGCCCATCGCCACGTTCCAGGCCGTCAAGCACCACTGTGCCAACATGCTCGTGGCGACCGAGCTGGCGACCGCTGCGGTCTGGGACGCCGCCCGCGCCGCGGCCGGCGGCGGCGACCAGTTCAGCTACGCCGCGGCGGTCGCCGCCACGCTGGCCGTGCCCGCCGCCGACCTGTGCGCCCAGCTCAACATGCAGGTGCACGGCGGCATCGGCTACACGTGGGAGCACGACGCCCACCTCTACCTGCGGCGCGCCGCGGCCATCGGTGCGGTCGTCGACACCGAGGCCGCCGCGGTGGCGGTCACGGACCTGACCCGGCGTGGTGTGTGGCGCGAGCGCACCGTCGACCTGCCGCCGGAGGCCGAGGCCTTCCGGGAGGAGGTGCGCTCGTTCGTCGCCGGTCTCGAGGACCTCGACGATGAGGGGCGCCGCCGGGAGCTCATCGATTCGGGGTATGTCGTGCCCCACTGGCCGCAGCCGTGGGGCCGGGAGGCGGGAGCGGTCGAGCAGCTCGTGATCGAGCAGGAGCTCGGCGCCGCCGGCGTCGGCCGGCCCAACTACGGCGTCACCGGGTGGGTCATCCTGACCCTGATCCAGCACGCCTCCGCCGACCAGGTCGCCCGGTGGGTGCGCCCGGCGCTTGCCCAGGAGGTCGTCTGGTGCCAGCTGTTCAGCGAGCCCGACGCGGGGTCGGACGCGGCCGGCGTCAAGACCCGTGGCACCCGGGTCGAGGGCGGGTGGCTCGTGAACGGCCAGAAGGTGTGGACCAGCGGGGCGCACCTCAGCCACTACGGCCTGGCCACCGTCCGCACCAACCCCGACGCACCGAAGCACAACGGCATCACCACCATGGTCATCGACATGAAGGCCAAGGGCGTCGATGTGCGGCCACTCAAGATGCCGACGGGCATGTCCGAGTTCAACGAGGTGTTCTTCAACGACGTGTTCGTGCCCGACGACGACGTCGTGGGACCCGTCGACGGCGGATGGACGGTGGCCCGCGCCACGCTCGGCAACGAGAGCGTCAGCATCGGCGGCGGTCAGGGCGGGGCGGCCCCGCCGGGCCCGGCGCTCATCGGCCCGCTCGACGCCCACCCCGAGCGACTGCCCGGCGGTGCCGGCCGGGTCGGTCGCTACATCGCCCACTGCCAGGCGATGGACGGCCTCAACCTGCGCGGCGCCCACCGGGCGGTGGCCGGCGGCGGGCCGGGGCCCGAGGGCAACGTCACCAAGCTCGTGCTGTCGGAGAACGGCCACGAGGCGGCTGCGATCCTGGCCGCGCTGACCGGACCCGAGGGCGCGTTCCTCGACGGGCCGGGAGCGGTGTCCGGCAGGCTCGTCCTCATGCACCGGGCACTGTCGATCGCAGGCGGCACTTCCGAGATCAAGCGCAACCAGATCGGCGAGCGCATCCTGGGCCTGCCCCGGGACCCGCTGATTCGCTGATCCGCCGCTTCGCTGCCGCTGTGTGAGGTCGGCGGGCGCCGGTGGGCCGAAGCCCTGCGGACATAGAGTATAAGGAATCACAGACCGTGAGGAGGAGCACACGATGCGCCAGGTCGTGATCGTCGAGGCGGCCCGTACCGCCGTCGGGCGCAAGAACGGCACGCTGGCCCGCACCCACCCCCTCGACATGCTGGGCCCGGTGCAGTCCGCGGTGCTCGATCGCGCCGGCCTCGACCCGGCGAGCGTCGGGCAGGTGGTGGGTGGCTGCATCGATCAGGTCGGCGCCCAATCCGGCAACATCACCCGGAACGCCTGGCTGGCGGCCGGCCTCCCCCAAGCGGTCGCCTGCACGACCGTGGACAGCGCGTGCGGATCGTCCCAGCAGGCATTCAACCTGGCGGTGGGCCTCGTCGGCTCGGGCGCCGAGGACATCGCGCTGGCCTGTGGCGTGGAGAACATGAGCACCGTCCCGCTCGGCGCCAACGCCATGGACGGCGCCGTGGCCGGCCACGGCAAGCCCGTGAACCGCACCTACGGCGCCCACTACGAGTTCACGTCGCAGTTCGAGGGCGCCGAGCGCATCGCCACCAAGTACGGCATCAGCCGCCTGGACGCCGACGAGCTCGGGCTCGAGTCGCAGCTCCGGGCCCGCCGGGCGCTCGACGAGGGCCGGTTCGAGACCCAGGTGCTACCGATCGAGGCCGTGCAGGTCGACGACGACGGCCGACGGTTGGACGAGACCGTCACGTTCTCCGTCGACGAGGTGCCGCGTGAGACCAGCCTGGAGGCGCTCGCAGCCCTCAAGCCGCTGGCCCGCGACGACGGGATCCACACCGCGGGGACCAGCTCGCAGATCGCCGACGGCGCCGCGGCCGTGTTGATCATGGCCAAGGACAGGGCCGACGAGCTGGGGTTGCGGGCCCGGGCGCGCGTGGCGCAGACGTGCCTAGTCGGCTGCGACCCTGTGCTGATGCTCGAGGGGCCGATCCCGGCCACCGAGCGCCTCCTCGACCGGAGCGGTCTGAGCCTCGGCGACATCGACGTGGTGGAGATCAACGAGGCGTTCGCGTCGGTCGTGCTGGCTTGGGCCAGGGCCTGCGGTGCCGACATGGAGAAGGTGAACCCCAACGGCGGCGCCATCGCGCTCGGGCACCCGCTCGGCGGCACCGGTTGCATCCTCGTGACGAAGGCGCTGCACGAGCTCGAGCGCAGCGACGGCGAGCACGCGCTCGTCACGATGTGCTGCGGTGGTGGGCTCGGCACCGGCACCCTGCTCCAACGGGTCGCCTGACCGGGTCTCAGGCTCGCCCGCGTCAGCGGTTCCTGGGGAAGCCGAGGTCGATGGAGCTGGTGGCGGGGTCGGGCCAACGGGTGGTGACGACCTTCCCGCGGGTGTAGAAGCGCACGCCGTCGGGGCCGTACATGTGGGCGTCGCCGAAGAGCGAGGAGCCCCAACCGCCGAAGCTGAACTGGGCGGCTGGCACGGGGATCGGCACGTTGACGCCCACCATGCCGACCTCGACCTCCTGCTCGAACCGGCGGGCCGCGCCGCCGTCCCGGGTGAAGATGGCCACGCCGTTGCCGTAGGGGTTGGCGTTGATCAGGTCGACGGCGTCGTCGTAGCGCTCGGCGCGCACCACGCACAGCACCGGCCCGAAGATCTCGTCCCGGTAGGCCGCCATGTCGGAGGTGACCTCGTCGAGCAGCGTCGCCCCGAGGAAGAAGCCATCACCCGGGACGGCCTTGGCCCGTCCGTCGACGGCGATCCGGGCTCCGGCCTGGGCCGCAGCCACCACGTGGGACGTGACCCGGTCGCGGTGCTCCCGGGTGATCAGCGGCCCCATCTCCGACGCCGGGTCGGTGCCCGGACCGATCACGAGCTTGTCGAGCCGTAGGCGCAGGGCATCGACCAGGGCGTCACCGACGCCACCGACCGCCACCAGCACCGAGACCGCCATGCAACGCTCACCGGCCGAGCCGTAGGCAGCGCTCACCGCGGCGTCGGCGGCAACGTCCACGTCGGCGTCGGGCAAGACGACCATGTGGTTCTTCGCGCCGCCGAGGGCCTGCACCCGCTTGCCGTGGGCGGTGCCCGTCTCGTACACGTGGCGGGCCACCGGCGTGGAGCCCACGAAGCTGACCGCCGCCACCGCCGGATGCTCGAGAAGGCGGTCGACCGCCCCCCCGTCGCCCTGGACGACGTTGACGACACCATCGGGCAGGCCCGCCCGGCGCCACAGCTCGGCCAGCAACACCGACGCACCCGGATCCCGCTCCGAGGGCTTGAGCACAACCGCGTTACCGCAGGCGATGGCGTTGGGCAGCATCCACAACGGCACCATGCAGGGAAAGTTGAACGGCGTGATGCACGCCACCACCCCCACCGGCTGGCGCAACGACCGCACGTCGACCCCCGTCGCCACCTGGCTCGACACCTCACCCTTGAGCAGCTCGGGCACACCACACGCGTACTCGATGCACTCCAAACCCCGCAGCACCTCACCGTGCGCGTCCGCAAGGGTCTTGCCGTGCTGCGCGGTGATGATCCCAGCAAGCTCGTCCTCGTGGCCGGCCACCAACTCCCGGAACGAGAACAGCACCTGCACCCGCCGGCCGAGCGGAACCTCCCGCCAGCGCCGCTGAGCGGTGCGGGCGGCGGAGACCGCCTCGTCGACCTCGGCGACATCCGCCAATCCCACCTCGGCGGTCTGACGCCCCGTGGCCGGATCGAACACAGGCGCCACCCTCTCGCCGCGGCCCGGCCGGACCTCACCGGCGATGACGTGAGGGATGCGCTCCAAGGACCCGAACGTAACCACCAGCCAACCCCGAACGCCACGGCCGACCGCGCGCCGCGCACGCCACCCTCAGCCGTCGAGCATCGCGATGACGTCGCCCAGGGTTCGAATCGAGCGTTCCGAGATCGGGCTCACCACCAGGATCGCCTCCTCGACGCCGGCGGCGGCCAGGTCGGCCAGCCCGCCGGCGATCGTCCGGGGCGGGCCCGTCAGCGGACGGACGTCCTGGGTGTGCGGTCGATCGCGACCGCCGCGCTCCAGGGTGACGAACACCGTGGCACTGCGCACGACGTCCGACGGCCGCCGACCCGCTTCCCGAACGAGCTGGCTGACCCGGGCGTTCTCCTTGGCGAACCCCTCGGGCGTGTTCCCGAACAGGTCATACCAGACGTTCCACGCTTCGGCGTGCGGCAATGCGATGCGCAGGACACGCTCGCCCGTCGAGCCGATCATCAGCGGAGGAGGGGCGGCCGGCCGCGGCAGCAGCACCGCATCGCGCACCTGCTCGAAGCGTCCGTCGTAGGTCACCCGTTCGCCGGCGAGCAGGCGCCTGATGATCTCGAACGACTCGCCGAAGCGCGCGGCACGGTGGTCGAAGGGAACGCCGAAGGCGCGGAACTCTGTCTCGTTCCATCCCGCGCCGAGGCCGAGCACGAGCCGTCCACCGCTGATCTCGTGGACCGCCGCCGCCTTCCTCGCAAGCAGGCCCGGCGCGGCAAACGCGGTGCACGCCACCAGGGGTCCGAGCCGGACGTGCTCGGTGGTCGCCGCGATCGCGGCCAGGAGGCTCCAGGCATCCCAGGGCCCCCGCGCCTCGCGGCCATCGCCGCGGTACAGCAGATGGTCTCCGACCCACACCGAGTCGAATCCCACCTCCTCGGCCGCGCGCGCCATGGCCAGGTATTCGGCCCACGGCACGTACCGCTCGACCTCGGGAAGTTGCACGCCGATCCGCAGGCGCCGTCGCCCCGCCAGCTCAGTGCCCATGGCCTGGCTATCGGGCGAGGGCATCGAGGAAGCGGTCGACGTCCGTCGCGTCGTTGTAGTGGACCAGCCCGGCGCGCACGGCGCCGGCGTCGCCCAGCCCGAGCCAGTGGGCGATCTCCCAGGCGTAGTTCGTGCCGCTCCATACCGAGATCTGCTGCTGGGCGAGCCGTCGGGCGACACCCTCGGGCTCGACGCCGGCCACCGTGAACCAGCGGGTCGGGGCGTCGCCGGGGCGACGCTCGCCGAGCACGGCCACCCCGTCGATCGCCCGTAGGCCGGCGTCGAGCTTGTCGCCCAGGGCCTGCTCCTCCACCCAGCCGTGCGGGACGACCCGATCGAGCATGAAACGGGCTGCGGCCCGCGCGCCCGCGAGCTGCTCGAAGGGGAGGGTGCCGAGCTCCCATCGTTCGGGCACGGTGTCGGGCGAAGGGACGAGCTTGTCGGGGTGCAGTCCGGCCAGGAGGGCCGGGTCTGCACTCAACACGCCGACGTGCGGGCCGTACCACTTGTACGCGGAGCAGACGACGGCGTCGGCGCCCCAACCCTCGCGATCGACCCGCCGGTGGGGGGTGGCGGCGACGGCATCGATGTACGTGCGAGCGTCGGCGTCCCTGGCGAGGCGGCAGATGGCGGCGACGTCGGGGGTCGTACCGGTGACGTTCGACGTGGCGGTGAAGGCGATCCACCGCGTGCGCTCGGAGAGGACGGCGGCGACATGCGCGGGCTCGAGGGCCAGCGTGTCCCGATCGGGGTCGGCGAACCGCACCTTGGCGCCCGCCCGTTCGGCCGCGACCACCCACGGCCTCACGTTGCCGTCGTGGTCGAGCCGGGTCACGACGACTTCGTCACCGGCGCCGAGCGTGCGGCCCACGGCCGCAGCGAAACGCATCGTGAGGGACGTCATCGACTCTCCGAAGGCGATGCTCTCCGGCTGGCCGCCGAGAAGCTCCGCGCACGCCTGACGGGTCGACCACACCAGCGCGTCGGTGGCTGCCGCCTGCGGGAACGGACCGTGCGCGTTGGCCGGGTCACCCGACCGCCACCACGCGGCCGCCGCCTCTATGGCGTCGTCGAGGGCCTGCGTCCCTGCCGGGCCATCGAGCCGGACCCAGTCGTCACGGAGCCCCGGGAAGCGCTCGCGGTCCACGCGACGATGGTAGCGACGCGCCGGACACGCACCGCCTGGCGCTCAGCTCCCGGCGAGCGCTGCCTGCTCGCTGAGATAGGTCAGGAAGTCTTCGTCCTGACGTAGGTCGGTGAGCGCCGTCTCGTAGTGGCGCTCGATGGCGGACAGCTCGTCGGCGTGCCGGGCGGCGAACCGTTCGGCGGTCGTGGTGTCGGCGCGGTCGTAGCCGGTTGCCCAGCCGGCTTCGCAGTCCGCCAACACTTCCTCGACTGCTGCCGTTTTGGCCTTGTCGGCCAAGGCGACCTCACGAGCGTCACCCGGATCCGAAGCGACGATCCCGCCGGCGGCTTGGGCGCATTGGCGGTACTGCGACTTGGCGGCGCGCAACTCGGCGGAGGCGGCGATGTCCTGGTCGAGCTGTTCGCGCAGCGGGCGCTGGCGGTCCCAGATGTTGGGGATGGCCGTCTCGGCGGCACCCAGGCATCCCCCGGTGGCGAAGTCGGGGCCGCGACCTTGCGGGATCTCTCCCGTGCGCTCGGCCTCGGCGACATCGACTGCGCTCTCACCGAGCCACGTCTGGTAGTAGCGCTCGCGGTCACCCGGCGAAAGACCCTGCGCATGGGCGCGGTTGCGGCTGGTGGGCGACCCCGACGCGGGCCACCTGGGCCCGACTCCGAGACCGGCTGCGATGTCAGCCACACGCTCGGCCGGAAACGCCACGGCGGGCGAATACTCGAAACCGGCATCGCTCATGCACAGAGCAACCTCGACCTCGCGCCGGAACGCCTCCGCATAGGCGATCGTGTCGTCGCGCAGCACCGCCTCGGGTGATCGCCCGAAGCCTTCGTAGCCATCCAGCGCAAACATCGCTGGGTCCGATACTGCTCGGGGGTTGCCGAGATGGTCGTCGATGGCGTCGGCCAGTCCCTTGCCGCTGGCCTGCCAGCCACATACCTGGGCGCACTTGCCGTCGTGGGGACCCATGAACCAGTCGGTGGCCGCCTTGTTGGTGTGGAAGAACAGCTCCAGGTACGCTACATGAGGCGCGTTCGCGCTGCACTCGGCCAGCACACCGAAGCAGTTCCAGCTGTTCCTTCCGCCGGGGACCACCGGATCGAGCTTGGCGAGCAGCTGGTCCCTCAAACCGGTGCTGTTGGCGTCCCCCTCCTTGAACATCACCAGCACGTATTGGGCGGCATCACCACACCCCTGGCCGAACGCGTTCGTGTGCGTGGGAACGTGCACCTGGGCGCCCACGGTGTTCGACTCCTGCCGGTTCAGCAGGAAGCCATCGTCCTTGGCGTTGGGGCTGACGTAGACGAGGTAGTTCCTGCCGGCCAGCCCCTTGTAGGTGGATGTGTCGGCGGTTGCGGCCCACATGTTGGCGGTGCGCCCGTTGACGTTCTCCTCCCAGCCGCACTCACCCCGACTGCCACTCGAACTATGCCGGGGGGAGGACAGATACACCCTGGTCGCGTGGCCGGTCTCGCCACCAAAGGTCTTGGTCTCGGCTGTGATCTCGGGGTACGGCGCCTTGTGGCACGCCGCAAGAAGCAGAGCGAACCCGACCGCTAGGGCGACGGCCTTGGCTCCCCGGCGCCCGAGGCCGCCGTGTGTTGCCACGGCGGCCGCGTGGCGACTCGACATCCGCCCCATGTTCCCCAGCGTGCGCACCGAGCCCTCCGCGGTCGGCCTGCCGGCGGCACACCCACCACCAGCTCCCGTCGTCTACATCGAATCCGAGGACGAAAAAGGTCCGTCCCACCGCCAAGAACCGTGTGGCCAGGCACTTCACCTGCCCCGGAGGAAGTCGGATCGACGCGCTACTGGTCGTTCTCATGGGGTGAGCTGGTACCGGCGGCGAGGACATGCCTGGTAGCCGCGGGCTCGATGCGTCCGCCACAGCTCGGGCAGCTGAGCTGCGGTGTCACCGACGCGCCGCAGGGCTCGTGCACGACCGTCAGCGACGTGCCGTCCTCGTGCGCCATCCACTGGTCACCCCAGGCGAGCAGGGACAGGATCACCGGGTAGAGGCCGTCACCCTTTGCGGTGAGCGTGTACTCGAACCGGGCGGGACGGTCGCTGTACCGCGCCCGCTCGAGGACGCCGTGGTCGACGAGAAGGCCGAGGCGCTCGGCGACCAGATGTCGAGCCGCGCCGGTGCTCTCGTGGTACTCCTCGAACCGCGTCGCCCCCAGGAACGCTTCGCGCAGCAACAGCAGTGTCCAGCGGTCGCCTACGACCGAGAGGGCGCGTGCGATCGAGCACCGGGTGTCGCCGATGTCTGACCAACGCATCGCACCCGAGGCTATTGCGTTCCGAATAGGAACTCTATAAGTTCCGAATCGGAACTATCGTGGGAGGCGCAGTGGCCGGGTGCTGTCCTGTTGTAGAGCTCCGGCAGTACACGCTCCGACCCGGCCAACGGGACGTCCTGGTGGAGCTCTTCGACCGGGAGCTCGTCGAGTCGCAGGAGGCCGTGGGCATGGAGCTGATCGGCCAGTTCCGGGATCTCGACCGGCCGGACCGGTTCGTGTGGCTCCGCGGCTTCCCGGACATGGAGCGGCGCCGGGTGGCGCTCGAGGCGTTCTACGGCGGGCCTGTCTGGAAGGCCCACAGCCGGGCCGCCAACGCGACGATGGTCGATGTCGACGACGTGCTGCTGCTGCGACCGCTCGCCTCCACATCCGGCTTCGGTCCGCAGCCCCCGCGACCCGCCTCCGTAGCTCGGATGCCGGCGTCGATGTTGGCCGCCACGATCTGCTCGCTCGAGGGTCCCGCCGACGTCGCCCTGGTCGAGCGCGAGCTCTTGCCCGCGCTGGCGACGAGCGGCTCGCCGCCGCTCGCGACCTTGGTCGAGGAGCCGAGCGAGAACACGTTCCCCGCCCTGCCCGTGCGAACCGGCGAGCACGTGCTCGTGTGGATCCAGAGGGTCCGCGCGACGGACAGGGCCGAAGACGACTCGCCGGACGAGCGACTTCGGCGCGCATGCGATGTCGCCCGCGATCTGCTGCCGCGCCTCGTGGCAGCACCCGTGCAGCTTCGGCTCGAGCCCACACCACGCTCCAGGCTCCGGTGACACCGGCGCCGGACGTGGCCGGCCGCAGTGGCGAGCGCAGCCATCCCTACCCTGAACATTCAATGTGTGAGGACCTCCTCGGCTCGTGTGCGGACAACCATTTGGTTTGCCAAGTGTCCGTGGACGAACGAGGAGGTCCCTGATGGCGATGGTATGTGGGTTGGATCTGCACCGGCGGCAGATCACTTTCGATG
>JBKPHE010000106.1:0-7347 GCA_046744485.1 Actinomycetota bacterium
GAGTGCTGATCGACTGCGGGACGACCGGGCTAATCGGCTTGAAACGCGCCGGCGTGGACCCGAACGAGGTGGAGGCAGTCGTAGTCACGCACCTCCATGGTGATCACTTCGGTGGCATCCCGTTCCTGGTGCTCGACGGGCAGTTCAGTCGCCGCGAGCGGGACCTGCTCGTGGCGGGACCATCCGGGACTGCGGAACGCCTTCGCGTGGCGATGGAAGCCCTCTATCCCGGAAGCACCGGCGTTGAGCGGCGGTTCCGCGTCGACGTGACCGAGCTCTTGCCCCACCAACCCGTGGCTGTCGGCCCTGCGACGGTGACAGCGTTTGAGGTCGTGCACCCCAGCGGTGCCCCCGCCCACAGCGTCAGGGTCGACTACGGAGCCCGGACCGTGGCCTACTCGGGTGACACCGAGTGGACGCCAGCGCTGCTCGACGCCGCCGAGGGCGCGGACCTGTTCGTGTGCGAGGCCTACTTCTTCGAGCGAAGGGTGCGCTACCACCTCGATTGGGTCACCGTCGCCGAACACCTGCCGGAGCTGCACTGCGGACGGATCGCGGTGACCCACATGAGCGCCGAGATGCTCGCCCGGTTGGGCGAGCTGCCAGAAGACGTGCTGATCGCGGAAGATGGCGCCGTCGTTGGCCTATGACCGACTGCACCAGACGCACTGACCGTTGCGACGGGCGATACCGAGCTCGTTGCATCCGCCACGGACCCATTGGGCTCACTGGGCGTGGAGAGCACGCGCCGGGGTCCCGCTTGCCGATGTCACGGACCCGTACAGGTACCTCATAGAGCTGTAGCCGTCAGCTGCTGACCTGCCGTGGGGACCAGACGTGCAGGCGATCTCCCGCCACGACAGGTCCGAACCCACGATAGGGCAGCCTGCTCGCACAAGGCTGGCGGGGCTACGAGCAACCACGGCGGGCGTCGTTCGGATCAGCTGCGTGGCACGCCCGAACGGCGCACCCACGATTACAAGCGCTATGGCACCACGAACTTCTACGCGGCGCTCGACGTCGCCTCGGGCCAGGTCATCGCCGATGTGGCGCCCCGGCATCGCACCGAGGAGTTCCGCCGGTTCTTGAACCTGATCGACAAGTCCGTGCCCGAGCACTTGGACGTGCACGTCGTTCTCGACAACCAGTCCACCCACAAGACGAAGGTTCACAGGTTCGGGCTGGAGTCATGCAGAGCCGGCGGTGGGAGACGTTTGCAAGGCGTCGTTGTGGGGATGGGGCTCGGTGCTGCTGCGCGGCTCGGCACTGCTGGCGGCGAGTCCAGCGTCGTCGATGAGCGGTGTCGTTCGGTGCGCCGACGGTCCCTGCCGAAGGGCGTGTCGTTGGCTGCTGTGCCTGGTTTCCAGGCGGAATCGACGGGACGGGGGATACCGTCATGCGACGAGATCGACGCGGACCGTAGCGAGTTCGGTGCCGAATCGACGGATGACGTTGGTGTGCTGGGGCGTGAAGTGTTGGAGGCGGGCGTCGATGTCGTCGTTGTCGACGAGGAGGGCGGCACCTCGCTGCCAGAGGCGGCCGACGCGGATTCGCACGTTCGGCTCGGCGTCGAGGTTGCGGACGTAGCCGGCTCGGCGGCCGTGCTCGGCGACGATCCACAGCACGGAGTCGGGCTGGCGGGCGATGCCGACGACGGTTCGGCGCGAGCGACCGGTGCGCCGACCCGTGGTCTCGAGCACGGCGTGATGGCGCAGCAGACCTAGGTCTGTGAGGACCCGCATGGGCGGGTTCAACAGCCATCGCTGCACCAGACGGATCCGGCGCTGTTTCGTGCGCCGCGCCGTCGCCGCAAGCCGGCCGGTTGCGTCGTCTTGGGTGTTGATGGTCGGTGGCCCCGAGCCCAGGACGCGGCGACTCACGACGACCACATCGTCATCGGCTGCCGCGAGCCGTCGGGCAGCAGGGATGTGGAGCAGAGCCCAGCCGAGGAGCGCCACACCGAATGCGAGCTGAAGCGGCGCGCCGGTCAGGGTCTCGGACCAGTCGAAGACTCGCGCGGCCACCAACCAGCCGATGCCTGACACCGACCAGGCCACCGCATCAAGGACGACCGTGACCGCCAGGAGCCGCCGGCTCTTGGCTCGGCGTCCGGGACGGGCGGCACGCCAGCGGTACCCGACCCAGTTCGCGGGCCGACCGACGCGAGCCCCGTGCACGACCAGTTGCCATGCCACGAAGCCGGCGAGTACGCCAAGCCCTAGCGCGGCGGCGCCGGCGAGGCCGTCCCATTGGACGAGCAGGCCCGGCCAGGCGGAGACGATCCACGAGACGCCAATGGCCAGCCAGGCCATCGACTCCCAGTGCAGGATCTCCGACCGTCTAGCGGTCGACGTGGCGGCGCCAGGCGGCTCGCCGCTCGTCTCGCGTGCCCGTTCTGAGGAAACCAAGTTTGTTTGCATGAACGTTATGATAACGAGCGTGATGATAATTGCCAAGAGCTATCTGGATTCGAGAGCGTCACGGGCGGCGACCAGGCGCTCACCCAGAGCCCAGGCGGCTGTGCGCAACCGGCGCTGGTCGCCCGTGGCCAGCAGATCGAGAACCATCCCCGCCAAAGCGGACGCCGCGATCGTCGCCTCGGTCGTCGCCCGTCGCTTGGGAACACCTTGAGCCTGGAGCCCACCAGCAATGAGCTCCACCCACGCGCTCATCAGCCGGCGACGATGTTCCGCCGGAACCAGCTCCGCGCCCTGGGGCGACGTAAGAACCTCGAACACCAACCTCACCTGCCCCAGATTCTCCGGACGCGACACCCACGCCCAGTACCGCTCGATCACCGCAGCGGCGTTCATCTCCGAGCCCAACTCGGCGGTCCAGCCCGCCACAAGCCGCCGCTGCTCCTCCTCGACGTATGCCAGCGCCTCCGCCAGCAGCTGCTCCTTGGACCCGAAGTGATACGACAGCGTGTAGGTGCTCACCCCCAGCGCCTGAGCCAACGGACGCAGCGATACACCCGCCAAGCCGCTGCGGACCAGCTCCGCGACCACAGCTCGGAGCAGCTCAGGCTTTCGTTCCGGATTCGGCTTACGTCCCACGACCACATTATACATGACAACCGTTATGCATACGCGTGGCTCCACACACGCCAGGGCTGCGCTCAATCGGAACCCCTAGGATCGGGCAGCGCTGGCTTGCTCGCGGCTGAAATCCCAACCCGCGATCGGCGCCCAGTCCGCTTCGTCGACCCGGTTCTCGACGGGAGATGACTTCGAGCAGCGCCGAGCCCGGGTCTCCCACGCACGACGCCCTGAACCTGCTCGCCAGTTGGGCCGCGACCGGCGACTCCGAGCAGGCTCCGTCGACCGGCGACTCCGAGCAGGCTGAGTCGGTCGAGAGATCTGACTGATCCGGTCACGTGGACGAGCCGCAGTGCCATCGAGCGCCGCCACAGATTCGGTGATCCCCGCACCTCGCGGTGCTCCTGACCGACCTCACCCGCCGGGCGACGATACCGATCCGATTCGGTTCGCCGCGTGGGCCATAGCGGTCGATATGTGCGTGTGCCGCCGCTCATCTTGACCGTCACGGACGGGTGTGGCGCCGGTCAGGAGGTGGGAGACCGAGCCGCGTGCGAATCTCGCCGTGGACGTGGTCGACGGTCTGGGTGGCGTCGATGTGGGCGACGAACTCCTTGCGTTCGAACAGCTCGATGATGGGGCGGGTCTTGGCGTGGTAGTCGGCCAACCGAGCGGCCAGGACCTCGGGCGTGTCGTCAGGGCGGGCGACGAGCTGGCCGCCGCACACGTCGCAGGTCTCGGGTGCGGCCGGCCGTGAGGCGATCAGGTTGTAGTCGAGCCCGCAGCGTGAGCAAAGGCGCCGGGCGAGCACCCGCCGATGCACCTCTTCGTCAGGGAGCTCCAACACGACGACGCCGTCGATGTCATAGCTCTCGAGGAAGAACTCGGCCTGGCGAGCGTTCCGAGGAAAACCGTCGATGATGAACCCGTAATTCCAGTCGTGAAGCGCCAGGCGGTCGCGCACCACCGACTCGACCAGCTCGTCGTCCACCAGCCCGCCCTCCGCCAGGATGCGGCGCACTTGGGCACCGAGCTTGGTGTGCTCCTGCACGTTCCAACGGAAGATGTCACCGACGCCAATATGGACCAAGTCGAAGTCCGCAGCGAGCAACTTGGCCTGAGTGCCCTTGCCGCTGCCCTGCACCCCCATCATCACGTACTTACGCATGCCACGACTGTTCCATGCGGCTCCCCGGGTCGCACCACGATCCCGCGGTCAGGCCCCGGCCACCAACCGACCGGCCGCCCAACCCAGGTGAGCCAGCGCTCGCCAAGAGCGCGAAGGCGGCCGTGTCCGCCGCGACAGCGCCGCCGCCGACACCCCGCTGTCGGCTGGCCCGGCGACGCGGTCAACAGCTGGGACGGGGCGTTATCGGACACCATCGGTCGGTGTATTCAGCTCGCCTGTTCCCGGCGACCGACCTTGTCTTGTCGCCTCATTAGGCACACACCGTCTGCAGCGGCCAAGCGCCTTCTGGTCGCCGCCGTCCGCGACTAGGTTCGCTGCGTGGTAGCGGGAAGCGACGGTATCGGGCCGGTCGGGCCGATACCGACACCGGCCACGATCGAGCTGGCGATCCAGCTCTTGATGTCACTGCCTGGTCGGGGCGCTGACGCTCGGGCCGTGCTCAACGGCCTGTTCGGCGACGCGCTGATCGAACAGGAATCGTCCCTCGCCATTCCCCTGTCGTTTCGCACCGCATCCGGCGACGAGCTCCCTATCGATCACGACGGGCTCAGGCGGGCACTCCCGAACGCCGGAGCCCGGCTGTGCGTGCTCGTGCATGGGCTCATGTCGTCGGAATCGGTGTGGCGGTACGCCGGCCGGCCGGAGCTCACCTACGGCGAGCTGCTGGCACGCGAGCGCGGCGTGAGCGTGAGCCCCGTGTACGTCCGCTACAACACGGGGCGACACATCTCTACCAACGGGTGCGAGCTCGCGGCGAGACTCCAACGGCTGGTGAGGGCGTGGCCGGTGCGTGTGCGCGAGATCGACTTCATCGGTCACAGCATGGGCGGCCTCGTGATTCGGAGCGCCTGCCACTACGGCAGGGCTAGCGCGAACCTGCGAGACCGGTTGCGACGCCGCGGACCGTGGCCCGCCAAGGTGAAGCGAGTGGTGCTGCTTGGAGTGCCCAACAGCGGCGCCAACCTCGAGGTGATCGCCAACCTCACCAGCGCAGCATTGTGGTCGTTACCGAACCCAGTGACCCGGCTGATCGGCGCCGGCCTCGACCGGCGCAGCGAGGGAATCAAGGACCTCCGCTGGGGTGCGGTCCTCGACGAGGATTGGGTCGAGCGCGACCCCGGTGCCACCGAGCGCCCCGAGCGCCACCGGGTACGCGTCCCTCGGCACGCGCAGTATCTCGCCATCGCCGGCTCCCTCGCTGACCAACCCGACGCCGATGGTCCCCATCCCGTCAACCGCCTACTCGGCGACGCACTCGTGACGGCATCGAGCGCGCACGGCCGGCTCGGCAACGACGAACCGGCCCTGTTCCCGAACTTCACGGTTCGCCTCTGCCCGAAGATCAACCACATCGCGCTCGCCAATCGCCCCGAGGTCTATGACCAAATCACCAAATGGTGGAACTCAACGCCCTGACCCAGGACTCGGCCCGGGTGCCCCACGACCCGCAGCGCCACCGACAGCACCGCCAGGTCGAGCGGCTCGCTGGCGGAGTGGAACCTGGGTCACACGTTCTGCCCTTCGTGCCCGGCTCCGGGTGGGCGCCCTACGAGGCCCGCCACAGTCTCTGACATCGGGAAGACCAATCCAAGGTCTGGCGTCCGACATCGGACTCGCTCGTCCTCACGCAACCGCCCCACGACCATGTCCCGAACCCCCGCGCCGGGGCGCACAGAATGACGCCACGGCAGGGCTCCACTGCGCGTACCGAACCGGCGATCGGGCGCAAACCGGGCCTCGGACTGGGTGCTTCACATTCGGTGATCCGGCGTCCCTTTCTGTTCACGCGTCTCGTTGCGTGGACACGGACCGTGATGTCGGCTCCGCCCCCAGAGGACCTCACCAGGTGACCGCGTGTCGATCGCTTTGCTGAGGCGCTCGAGGTGAGCGCACGTGTCAAGGAGCCTTGGGGGGCTGCGACGGGTTTCTGGCTCGCGATCAGTGTGCGGCCGCGCGTACTGCGCGGGCGGCGATGAGGTGAGGGAGAACCTCGGACGTGAAGTGCACCGTGGGGTCGGCGTGGCCGATGGCGGCGTCGACGATCACGGCCCCATGGGATGCCGCCGCGGCCTGCAACCGCTCGCGGGCCGCGGCCGAGACCGAACCGCCCGCCACAACCGCGAGAAGGGTGTCGTGGCCGGCGATGGCGCGTAGCGCGTCCACCTCGGTGAAGACGCCGACCACGGCGAAGCCGTGTGTCTCCAGAACTGTGGTCGCCGCTCGCATCTTGTCGGGCGATCGACCCAGAACCACCACTGTCGGCTTAGGTGTCATCACCCGAGGCTAGGACCTCAATCGGACTTGAGGTCAACCCCACACCAACGACTCTCGGAGGAGCTCGGTCCTCGACTTCGGCGGGACGTTGACTGACGTGCAGCGTCCGTAGGTGGTCCAGCACAGCTACACCGCACCCGGCGACGGCAACCGGAATGTTCGAGTACGAACGGTTCTACGAGCTGGAGGTCAACGGCGTCAGGCTGGTCGACTGGGTCGACCCGCTAATCGCCGGTGAACCCCTCGACGACATGTATTTGCACGAAGTGCAGGCGGGTTGACCAGCGCCGCGGCCGGTTGCCGCCCGCGCGTAGGGAGCTCGTGCCATTCGTCCTCGGTTGCCCATGTCAGCTGGGGCTTGCAGCCCCGTGGAGATAACTGTTATCTTAAGGCTAACCGTTAGATAGGAGGGCCGATGCAGCAGGAAGTGGTGCTGGCGATGCTGGCCAAGGAGCCCTCGCACGGCTACGAGCTGCGCGCCCGGCTACGCCAGGCGCTGGGCCCGCTGGGGGAGGCGCTGAACCCCGGGCACGTCTATGTCACGCTGACCCGGCTGGAGAAAGCGGGCCTGGTGACCGCCGAGCGGGCGGAGGGCCTGGCGGACCGGCAGGACCGCAAGGTGTACGCGCTGACCCCGGACGGCCAGCAACGCGTCGCCGAGTGGCTCGCCGAGGTGGACTGGCCCAAACCCGACTTGGCCGAGTTCCATCTCAAGCTGATCGCAGCAGCGGCGGCCGGGCTGGCCGACCCGCTCAGCATCGTGGACACGCAGCGCCGCGAGCTGCTGCGCCGGCTGCGCGACGCCCAGCGCGCCGCGCTGGCCGAGCCCGAGGGCTCGGACGCCGG
>JBKPHE010000118.1:0-30649 GCA_046744485.1 Actinomycetota bacterium
GCGTTGACGTCCAGGTGGGAGGCGAGCCACGGCGCTATCTCGGCCGGGCGCCCGGTCAGCAGGTTGACGACGCCTCCCGGAAGGTCGGACGTGGCCAGCACCTCCGCCAGCGTGATGGCCGGCAGCGGCGCCGACTCCGACGCCACCACCACGGCCGTGTTGCCGGTGACGATCACCGGCGCCACCACCGACACGAGTCCGAGCAGTGACGAGGCCGGGGGAGCGACCAGCGCCACCACGCCGGTGGGCTCCGGGACCGAGAAGTCGAAGTAGGGCCCGGCCACCGGGTTGGACGATCCGTGCACCTGGTGCACCTTGTCGCTCCAGCCGGCGTACCAGACCCAGCGGTCGATGGCGGCGTCGACTGCGGCCTCGGCGTCGGCGCGTCCGAGGCCCTCGCCGGCACCCACCTCGTCGACGAACTGGGAGCGGCGGCCCTCCAGCATCTCGGCGACCCGATAGAGCACCTGGCCCCGGTTGTAGGCGGTGGCGGACGACCAGCCCGGGAACGCCTTGCGGGCCGCGACCACCGCGTCGCGGGCGTCCTTGCGCGACGCCAGGGCGGCGTTGGCGAGGAAGCGCCCCACGTCGGCCGAGCGGACCTCGTAGCTTCGGCCTGACTCCGATCGGGGAAAGGCACCGCCGATGTACAGCTTGTACGTCTTGCGGACCTCCAGCCGCCCGTCGCCGTCAGACATCGAGGTAGGCCCCCAGGCCGTGACGGCCGCCTTCTCGCCCGTAGCCCGACTCCTTGTAGCCGCCGAACGGGCTGGTGGGATCGAAGCGGTTGAAGGTGTTCGCCCACACCACCCCGGCGCGCAGCTTCTGCGCCATCCACAGGATGCGGCTGCCCTTGTCGGTCCACACGCCGGCCGAGAGCCCGTACGGGGTGTTGTTGGCCTTCTCGACCGCCTCCGTGGGGGTGCGGAAGGTGAGGACCGACAGCACGGGGCCGAAGATCTCCTCGCGGGCGATGCGGTGCGACTGCGACACGCCCGTGAACACGGTGGGCGGGAACCAGAAGCCCCGCTCGGGCAGCTCACAGGGTGGCGACCAGCGCTCCGCGCCCTCGGTCTCGCCGACCTCGGAGAGCATGCGGATCTTGTCGAGCTGTTCGGCGCTGTTGATGGCGCCGATGTCGGTGTTCTTGTCGAGCGGGTCGCCGAGGCGCAGCGTGGTGAGGCGGCGCTTGAGCCCTGCCAGCAGGTCGTCGGCCACGGATTCCTGCACCAGGAGCCGGCTGCCCGCACAGCACACGTGACCCTGGTTGAAGAAGATGCCGTTGACGATGCCCTCGACCGCCTGGTCGAGCGGGGCGTCGTCGAACACGACGTTGGCGGCCTTGCCGCCCAGCTCGAGGGTGACCTTCTTGCGCGTGCCGGCCACCGACCGGGCGATCTGGCGCCCGACCTCTGTCGATCCCGTGAACGCCACCTTGTCGACCCCGGGGTGCTCGACCAGCGCCCGCCCGGTATCACCGGCGCCGGTGACGATGTTCACGACGCCCGGCGGCAGGTCGGCCTGCTGGCAGATGTCGGCGAACGCCAGTGCGGTCAGGGGCGTCGTCTCGGCCGGCTTGAGCACCACCGTGTTGCCGCAGGCGAGGGCGGGGGCGATCTTCCACGCCAGCATCAGCAGGGGGAAGTTCCAGGGGATGACCTGGGCGGCGACTCCCAGGGACCTGGGGCCCGGACCGAACCCGGCGTAGTCGAGCTTGTCGGCCCAGCCGGCGTAGTAGAAGAAGTGGGCGGCCACCAGGGGGACGTCGACGTCACGGCTCTCCCGGATGGGCTTGCCGTTGTCGATGGACTCGAGCACCGCCAGCTCCCGTGAGCGCTCCTGTACGAGGCGAGCCAGTCGATAGAGGTACTTGCCGCGGTCGCGGCCGCTCAGTCGGGACCAGGCGCCGTCGTAGGCGGCGCGGGCGGCGTCGACTGCCCGGTCGACGTCCTGTGGGCCCGCGGCCACAACCTCGGACAGCACCTCTTCGGTGGCGGGATTGACCGTCTTGAAGCGGGTTCCGTCAATGGGATCGACCATCTCGCCGCCGATGAACAGGCCGTAGGACGGCTGGATGTCGACGATCGAGCGGGATTCCGGGGCGGGGGCGTAGTCGAAGGTTGGCATGGTCGGTGCCTGGTCAGTCGAGGGTGAAGTAGTCGGGCCCGGCGTAGCGGCCGGTGGTGAGCTTCTGGCGTTGCATCAGGAGGTCGTTGAGCAGGCTCGAGGCACCGAAGCGGAACCAGTCGGGGCTGAGCCAGTCGTCGCCGGCCACCTCGTTGACCACCACCAGGTAGCGCACGGCGTCCTTGGCGGCCCGGATGCCGCCGGCGGCCTTGACCCCGACCTGGCGCCCGGTCTGGTTGCGGAAGTCGCGCACCGCCTCGAGCATCACCAACGTCCCCGGCAGCGTGGCGGCGGGCGAGACCTTCCCGGTCGAGGTCTTGATGAAGTCTCCGCCCGCCAGCATCGCCAGCCACGACGCCCGGCGGACGTTGTCGTAGGTGGCCAGCTCGCCTGTCTCCAGGATCACCTTGAGGTGGGCGTCGCCGCTGGCCTGCCTGGTGGCGGCGATCTCGTCGTACACGTCGAGGTACCGCCCGGCCAGGAACGCACCCCGGTCGATGACCATGTCGATCTCGTCGGCGCCGGCGGCGACGGCGGCCTTGGTGTCGGCGAGCTTCACGTCGAGCGGGGCGCGGCCGGAGGGGAACGCGGTGGCGACGGCGGCGATGTGGATGCTCGATCCCGCGAGGGCGTCGACCGCGGTGGGTACGAGGTCGCCGTACACGCAGATGGCGGCCACCGGCGGGCACGAGGGATCGGTGGGGTCGGGCCGGCGTCCCTTGGCACACAGGGCCCGGACCTTGCCGGGCGTGTCCTGGCCCTCGAGCGTGGTGAGATCCACCATCCCGATCGCCAGGTCGAGCGCGAACGCCTTGGCGGTGGTCTTGATCGAGCGGGTGGCGAGGGTGGCCGCTCGCGCCTCGACGCCGACCTGGTCGACACCGGGGAGGCCGTGGAGGAAGCGCCGCAGGGTGTCGTTGCCGGCGGTGACGTCGGCAAAGCCCGCTGGAACGGTGACGGTCACCCGTTCAGGCTACTGCCAGGTGCCCAGGGCGCCGCCTGGGCCCGGCGGGCGGCGCGGACGGTGTCCCGACTGGCCGCCACCCCGGGTGGCTGCGGCATGATGTTGCACCGTGCGGGGAGTCTGGGATCTCATGGTTGCCTGCAAGGGCAGCGTGGTCGTGGCCTGGCGGCGTGGAAGCCTCCGGACCGGCCTCGTCGGCGTGCTCGCCGCCGTGGCCATGGTCGGCGCGGTCGGCGGACTCTGGGTCTCGGGCCACGACGACGATGTCGGCCGGGATGCCGCCGCGCCCGCCGATCGCGCCGCAATGCCCGACCGACGCGACTCTGACGGAGATGCGGCCGGCCAGCGCAGCGCCGCACCGGCGGACCGGTGGCGGTCCGGATCGCCGGAAGCGCGTGTGGGGGAGGCTGCGGTGGCCGAGGAGGCCGGCGCCGCACCCAGTCACTGGGTGGTCAAGGCCGGGTCCGGGGCTTCGGGATCCACGTCGCGGTCGGGAGCCGCGGGCACCGGCCCGGCGGGCGCTCGGGAGTCCCCGCCGCCGACGGAGAGCGCGGCGGGCCCGTCGGCTCCCGGCACAACGGAGCCCCCGTCGTCGAATCCGCCTGCCGGTGCCACGACGACGACCACCAGTGCAGGCACTCCGCCGCCGGACGACGGCTCCGGCGGTGATGGGGGCGGGCTACTCGGGGGCGTCCTCGACGTCCTCGGCCTGGGCTGAGCTGCCGGGCTGCCACAGCGACGCGCGTCGAGCCTCGGCTCGCCCGCCCAGGACGAATTGGCCTCGCTCGTGCGGGCTAGAGCGCCTCGGCACGGAGGGCGGAGAAGCCGGGCTTGATCGTGCCCTCGATGATCCGGAGCCGCTGGTCGAACGGCCAGAACGACGACTTCATGGCGTTGATGGTGAGCCACTGGAGCTCGTCCCAGCCGTAGCCGAACGCCTCGACCAGCTTGTAGAGCTCGTCGCTGAGCGTGATGTCCGACATCAGGCGGTTGTCGGTGTTGACCGTCACCCGGAAGCGCAGGGCCGTCAGCAGCCCGATGGGGTGCTCGCCGATCGACGGGGCAACGCCGGTGTGGACGTTGGACGTCGGGCACATCTCCAGCGGCACCCGCCGGTCACGGACGAATGCCGCCAGCCGGCCCAGCGTCGCCCGGCCCTCATCGTCGACGGCGATGTCGTCGACGATCCGCACGCCGTGGCCCAGCCGCTCGGCGCTGCACAGCTGCAGCGCCTCCCAGATCGAGGGTAGGCCGAATGCTTCGCCCGCGTGGATGGTGATGTGGCTGTTGGCCTTGGCGATCTCCTGGAAGGCCGCCAGGTGCCGGGTGGGTGGGTTGCCGGCCTCACTGCCCGCGATGTCGAACCCGACGACGCCGGCGTCGCGGTGGCGCAGCGCCAGCTGGGCGATCTCGCTGGAGTTGGCGGCGTGGCGCATGGCCGTCGCCAGCGCGCCGATCGTGATGCCGCGGCCGGCGGAACCGAGCCGGAATCCCTCCAGCGCCGCCTCGACCACCTCGTCGAGCGTAAGTCCGCCCTCGATGTGCAGCTCGGGCGCAAAGCGCACCTCGGCGTAGACGACGCCGTCATCGGCCAGGTCCTCGGCGCATTCGGCCGCCACCCGTTGCAGCGCGTCCTTGGTCTGCATGACGCCGGTCGTGTGCTCGAAGGTCTCGAGGTACAGGTCGAGGTCGTGGCGGTAGGCGCCCTCGGTGAACCACCGCGCCAGCTCACCTGGGTCGGTGGTGGGCAGCGTGTGGCCCACCTCCCGAGCCAGCTCGATGACCGTGGTGGGCCGCAGCCCACCGTCGAGGTGGTCGTGCAGCAGCACTTTGGGGGCCCGCCGGACCTGGTCGAGACTCGGTAGCGCCGCCATCTGGAGAAGAGTACGGGTCGGTTGCAGACCGACGCCATCAGGGGCGGCGGGTGGGGGTCGGGCCGGACGGTACCGCCCCACCTCCCGCAACCACTCAGGCGATGCGATCGATGACGAGGGGGCGGGGCGCTGGCGGCTCCGGCCCGATCTCGAGCGCGCCGTCGAGCGCGGCCACGGCCCCCTCCAGCCGGACGGGGTCGTCACAATGCAGGACGAGCACCGGCTGGCCGGCCTCGACTTCGTCCCCCGGCTTGTGGAGACACACGGCGCCCGCGGTGGGGGAGACCGGGTCTTCCTTGCGCGACCGGCCGGCGCCCAGGCGCCACACGGCTACGCCCACGGCTCGGGCGTCGAGGCGGCGCAGGTAGCCGGTGGCCGGCGCCGGCACCCGATGCTGCACTGTGGCGACGGGCAGCACGGCTCCGGGGTCGCCGCCTTGGGCCCGGATCATGGCATCCCACACGGCGTGCGCCCGCCCGTCGGCCAGCGCTGGCCCCGGGTCGGCCACGAGACCGGCCAGCGTCAGCATCTCACCGGCCAGCGCCAGCGTGAGCTCGACCAGGTCGGGCGGACCACCGCCCCGCAGGACCTCGACTGCCTCCGCCACCTCGAGGCCGTTGCCGCACGCGCGGCCCAGGGGGGTGTCCATGTCGGTGATCAGCGCCACCGTTCGCACGTCGTGGGCACGGCCGAGCGTGACCATCGTCTCGGCCAGCCGGCGGGCCCGGTCCAGCTCGGGGAGGAACGCACCCGAGCCCACCTTGACGTCCAGCACCAGCGCCTCGGTGCCCTCGGCGATCTTCTTGGCCATGATCGAGCTGGCGATGAGGGGAATGGCCTCGACCGTGGCCGTCACGTCCCGCAGGGCGTAGAGCTTGCGGTCCGCCGGGCACAGCCTGTCGCTGGCGGCGCAGATCACGACCCCGACGTCGCGCAGCTGCGCGACCATCCGCTCGGTCGGGAGCGTGGCCTGCCACCCCGGGATCGCCTCGAGCTTGTCGAGCGTGCCGCCGGTGTGGCCGAGCCCCCGCCCCGACAGCTGGGGGACCGCGGCCCCGCATGCCGCCACCAGCGGCGCCAAAGGCAGCGACACCTTGTCGCCTACACCGCCCGTCGAATGCTTGTCGACCGTGGGGCGGCCCACGGACGACAGGTCGAGGCGCTCGCCCGAGTCGATCATCGCCTGGGTCCACGACGCCAACTCGCCAGGTTCCATGTCCCGCAGCAGGATGGCCATGCACAGCGCTGCGGCCTGCTCGTCGGCGATGGCGCCGGCGGTGTAGCCATCGACGAAGAACTGCACCTGCTCGTCGGAAAGCCGGCCGCCATCGCGCTTGGTGCGGATGACGTCGAGGATGTCGGTGGCCACTACTCGAGGTCCTCGGGGCCGAACGCGCCGGGAAGCAGTTCGGCCATGCGCACCTCGTTGACGACGAGCTCGGATCCGCCGGCCTCGTAGAGCAGCTGCCGGCAGCGACCGCACGGCGACAGGACACGCCCGTCCGGATCGGACACCGCCACCGCGACCAGACGACCACCACCGCCCGCGTGGACGGCCGAGACGAGGCCGCACTCGGCGCACAGCGTCAACCCGTACGAGGCGTTCTCGACGTTGCAGCCGACGACGACCCGTCCGTCGTGCGTGAGCCCGGCGGCACCGACCCGGAAGCTCGAGTAGGGGGCGTAGGCCCGCTGCGCCGCCTCCGCGGCAGCCGCCCGCAAAGCCTCCCAGTCGACCGCAGGTCCAGCGGGCACGGCGGCGTTCACTCGACGGCGTAGACCTGGCCGTCGGCCGCTGGCGGGCGCGACCGGCCCACCAGCCCGGCGACCACGATGATCGTGACGACGTAGGGCGTCATCAGCAAGAACTCGGACGGGATTGGCGTGTCGAGCACGGCCAACCGGTTCTGCAGCTCCTCCGAGAACGCGAAGACCAGGGCGGCAACGAACGCCCCCACCGGATGCCAGCGTCCGAAGATGAGGGCGGCCAACGCGATGAATCCCCGGCCGGCCGTCATGTTCTCGTCGAAGCTGCTCACCGCGTCGAGCGTGAACCACGTGCCACCCAGACCGGCGACCGCACCGCCCAGCATCACCGAGCGGTAGCGCGTGCGGAGCACGTTGATGCCCACCGTGTCCGCGGCCCGGGGGTGCTCGCCGACGGAACGCACGCGCAATCCCCAGCGCGTCCGGAACAGCGCCCACCACAACCCGAACACCAGCACGAACAACAGGTACACGTAGATCGTGTTGTCGAACAGCAGCGGCCCGAGGAACGGCAAGCGGTCGAGGCCGGGGATGCCGAATGCCCGGAAGGACCCGGGCTCGTTGAGGCTGGGGTACTCGACGAGCACCCGAGCCGTCAGGTAGCTGGTCATGCCCAGGGCGAAGAAGTTGATCACCGTGCCGCCGATGATCTGGTCGACGCGGTAGCGGATGGACATCACCCCGAGGAACGCGCCGAGCAGCACACCCGTAGCGACTCCGCTGAGCAGGCCCACCCACGTGTTGTTGGCGGCACTGGCTGTGATGGCCGCCGTGAAGGCCCCGGTCAGCAACATGCCTTCGATGCCGATGTTGATGATGCCGGACCGTTCGCAGAGCAGGCCCGCCAAGGCGCCGAGCGCCAACGGGATCGAGCGGCGCAGCGTGCCGTCGAGCAGGCCGATGATGCTGATGTCGTCGCCGCGTGCCGCCCACGCAAGTAGCGCCACGACGAAAAGGGCCAAGGCGATGCCGAAGACGAGGTAGATGTGCGCGCGGATCACTCCGACGAGCAGGAGCGTGCCGAGGGCCAGGATCACGATGGCGAGCACGATGGCCGTGGTCCTGGCCGGCAGGGTGAGGTCGGGGATCTGCACGGCATCCGCTTCGCGGCTGAACACGAACGTGAAGTCGAGCCCCGACGCGCTGCCCAAACCGAACGCGACCAGCGCGATGACGCCGAGCACCAGCGTCGCGACGCCGAAGCCGATCCGCCGGTGACGCAGCGGATCGGCGGTCTCGAGCCAGGGCTCCTCCTCCGGGGCCGGCGCGAGGGGTTCGGTGATCGTGGCCATCGCTACGCCCCCCAGCTCGTCGTGAAGGTTTGGCCCGTGCCCCGGCCGGCCCGGATGCGGTAGATCGACCGCACGAGCGTCGGTGCCGCTACGAACAGGATGATGAGCGCCTGGATGACGACGATGATGTCGACGGGGGTCGACGTCGCCGCCTGCATGCCGGTGGCCCCGGACCGGAACACGCCGAACAGGAAGGCGGCGCCGAGGACGCCGGCCGGGTTGGCGCGGCCCAGCAGCGCCACGGCGATGGCATCGAAGCCGATGAAGAAGTAGTAGCGAGTCGTCAGGCTGAAGCTGGGCCGCCCCAGGATGTTGGTCGTTCCGGCCAGCCCGGCCAGGCCCCCGGCAACGAGCATCGCCAGCACGTACGTGCCACCGATGGCCATGCCCGCATAACGGGACGCGAACGGGTTGGCGCCAACGGCCCGCATCCGGAACCCCACCGTCGACCGATCGAGCAGCCACCACACGACGACAGCGGCGGCGAGCGCCAGGAACAAGCCGGCGTGCACGACGATGTCGCCGAAGCTCACACTCGGCAGGCGGGCGGACTCGGAGACCGCCTTGGAGATCGGGTCCTCCCGCCCCGGGCGCTGGAACGCGTCGGTGCGCAGCGCGTAGTCGAGCAGGTAGTAGGAGATGTAGTTGAGCATGATCGTGGTGATCACCTCGTGGGCCCCGGTGCGCGCCTTGAGCACGCCCGCGATGCCACCCCACACGGCGCCGCCCACGAACCCGGCGATCACCGCCAGCGGGAGATGGATGGCCTTGGGCAGGTCCCAGGTGAACCCCACCCACCCGGCGCAGGTCGCCCCGATGATGAGCTGGCCGGTGGCGCCGATGTTGAAGAGCCCGGCGCGGAACGCGACCGCAACCGACAGGCCGGCCAGCGCCAGCGGGGTCGCCTCCACCAGGGTTCGACCGATGGCCGCCTGCGTGCCGAGGGAGCTGGTGTAGAGCCCCTTGTAGGAGTCGTAGACGATGTTCCACGAGTCGGACAGCGTCTCGCCAGGATGGCTGAAGAACCCACCCCAGGAGTCGAGGGTGTCGGGATCGGAGAAGATGATGACGAGGCCGCCGATGGCCAGCGCCGTGACCAGCGCCAGCACCGGGACGACGAGGCTGTTGGCCAGCGAGCCGAGCCACGCCAGCGGTCCCGACCTCGCAGGGGTGGTCGGAGCACCGGCGCCATCACCGGACGGGCCCGGCGGTGCGGCGGCCTCGGTGACGGTCACGTGACGGTCACCTCCTCTTCACCGGCCGGGCTCTCGACCTCGGCCGCCTCCTCCACGGCGCCGGCCATCAGCAGGCCGATGCGTTCGCGGCTGGCCTCTTCGCGATCCAGGACCCCGACGATCCGGCCCCGGTAGATCACCGCGACCCGGTCGGCGAGCGCCAGGACCTCGTCAAGCTCCGAGGAGTTGAGCAAGACGCCGACCCCCTCGTCCCGCTTCGCGACCACTTGGCGGTGGATGTACTGGATGGAGCCCACGTCCAGGCCCCGGGTCGGCTGCGAGAGCACCAGCAGGCGGTCGGCATGGAAGAACTCGCGGGCGATGATGACCTTCTGCTGGTTGCCACCCGACAGCGTCGACGCCGTCGATTGCACGGACGCGGTGCGGACATCGAACTGTTGGACCAGTTCCTCGGCATGCTTGCGGATGGCACGGCGGTCGATGCGCAGTCGCCGCGAGAACGGCCGCTCCTCGATCTGGTTGAGCACCAGGTTGGAGGACACCGTGAAGGAGCCGATCAAACCGTCGCGCTGGCGGTCCTCCGGCACGTGGGCCAGGCCCGCCCGGAACAGGTCGTCCGGTGCCCAGCCGGTGACGTCGCGGCCGTCGAACCGCACCGAGCCGGATCGGGGAGGGCGCATGCCGGTGATGGCCTCGACCAGCTCGCTCTGGCCGTTGCCCTGTACCCCCGCCAGCGCCACGATCTCGCCGGCCCTGACGTCGAAGCTCACCCCGTCGACCACCCGCTGTCCGCGATCGTCGCCGACGACCAGGTCGTCGATGGCGAGGACCGGTTCGCCTGGTGTAGCCGGCGGCTTGTCGACCACGAGCCTCACGTCGTGGCCGACCATCATCGTGGCGAGGGCCTGCTCGTCGGTCTCGTCCGGCGTGGTGCGGCCCACCACCTTGCCGTTGCGGAGCACGCTGATCTCGTCGGCCATGGCGAGCACCTCCCGGAGCTTGTGGCTGATGAAGATCACCGAGCGGTCGCCCTCGGCCAGTTTGCGCACGATGTCCATCAGCTCCGCGATCTCCGGCGGCGTGAGCACGGCGGTCGGTTCGTCGAGGATGAGGCACCGGGCGTCGCGGTAGAGCGCCTTGAGGATCTCGACGCGCTGTTGGACGCCCACCGGGAGGTCCTCGATCGTGGCCTCGGGGTCGACGGCCAGCCCGTAGCGCTCGGACAGATCGGCGACACGCTGGTGCGCCTCGTCGCGTTGGATGCTGCCGAGCCGACCGGTGGGCTCGACGCCGAGCATCACGTTCTCGGCCACCGTGAACACGGGTACCAACATGAAGTGCTGGTGGACCATGCCGATGCCGGCGGCGATGGCGTCGGCCGGCGACCGGGCGCGCAGCGGCTGGCCGTCGAGCAGGATCTCGCCCTCGTCGGGTCGGTACAGCCCGAAGAGGACGTTCATGAGCGTGGACTTGCCGGCCCCGTTCTCGCCGAGCAGGGCGTGGACCTCCCCGCTGTTCACGGAGAGGTCCACACCATCGCAGGCAACGACGCCGGGGAACCGCTTGGTGATGCCCCGGAGTTCGACCTTCATGTCGTCGGCGTCGTCAGCGGCTGGTGGGCTACCCGGTCAGCCTTCCGGCATCGTGGTGATCTCGCCGTCGATGATCTGCTGGCGCAGGTCGTCGACCGCAGTCTTCAACTCCTCCGGGACCTGGTCGTCGAATTCGTTCAACGGGCCCAGCGCGACGCCCTCGTTCTCGAGCGTGCCGGTGTAGAGGCCCCCCGAGAAGTTGCCCTCGGCCGCCTCGACGGTGATGTCGTGCACGGCCACGTCCATGTTCTTCATGACCGAGGTCAGGAACAGGTCGCAGTCGTCGGCCACGCTGACACAGCCGTCGGTGTCGACCCAGATGACCTTGGCGTTGCTGTCCGGGCGGGCGCGGATCGCCTCGATCGTGCCCAGTCCCACCGGCCCCGCCACCGGCATGATGATGTCGGCCCCCTGGTCCAGCAGCCCCTCGGTGGTGGCCCTTCCCTTGGCCTGGTCCTCGAAGTCGCCGGTGAACAGCCCGTCGTCGGCGGCGTTGTCCCAGCCCTCGAGCTGGACGTCGGTGCCGTTGTCCTCGTTGTACTTCTCGATGCCCAGCTGGAAGCCCTTCATGAAGATGGTCACCGTGGGGATGTTTATGCCCCCGTAGGTGCCGACCGTCCCGGACTCGCTCATCCCCGCCGCTACGTAGCCCGCGAGGAACGCCGCCTGGTCGGTCGAGAACGTCAGCTCCTTGATGTTGTCGTACTCGTCCTGAGCGTCGCCGGCGGCGGTGCTGTAGTCGTAGTCGACGATGGCGAAGTTCTGGTCCGGGTTGGCCGTGGCGGCATCGGCGGTGGCCCCGCCGAGCAGGAAGCCGACCGTGACGATCAGGTCGCAGCCCTGGTCGATGAAGCTCTGGATGTTCGGCGCGAAGTCGGATTCGGCCTGGGACTCGAGCACCGAAGCCTCGAACCCGAGCTCGTCGGCCGCGTCCGTCACGCCCTTGTAGGCGGTCTGGTTGAACGAGCGGTCGTCGACGCCGCCCGTGTCGGTGACCTGGCAGGCCGTGAAGTCGGTCGCCGCGGCGCCGCCACCTTCCGCTTCCGTGGTATCGCTGCTCGTATCCGAATCGTCGTCGTCGCCGCACGCTGCGGCCACAAGTGCCAGCCCTAGGAGGATCGCCAGCCCCCTCAGGACCCGTCGCTGTCGCATCTGGAGTCTCCTGTCCCGAAAACTTTGTGGCCCGCGCGGGCCACGGCCCGCACGTTAGTCACTCCGTAGGATCGGGGCCGATGACCCACGACGATCTGGTCGCTGCGGCGCGGGTGTGGCGCGACGAAGATCCCGACCCCGACACCAGGGCCGAGGTCGAGCGTTTGCTGGACGGCAACGGTGCGGGGCCGGATCTCGACGGCCTCAGGGACCGATTCGGGGCCTCGCTGGCCTTCGGGACCGCGGGCCTGCGTGGGGAGATGGGCGCCGGGCCCAACCGCATGAACCGGGTGACGGTCATGCGCACCACGGCGGGGCTCGCCCGGTATTTGGCCGACGCCGGTCAGGCCGGCCAGCCGGTGATCGTCGGCTTCGACGCCCGTCACGGCTCGGCCACGTTCGCCGCCGATGCGGCCGCCGTCCTGGCCGGCGCCGGGTTCACGGTCCACCTCGCCGACCGGCCCATCCCGACCCCGGTGCTGGCCTTCGGCGTCCAGCATCTCGGCGCCTGCGCCGGCGTCCAGGTCACCGCCAGCCACAATCCGCCCCGCGACAACGGCTACAAGGTGTACCTGGGCGACGGCGCCCAGATCATCCCCCCGGCCGATGCGGACATCGCGGCCCGCATCGACGCGGTCGGTCCGCTGGAGTCGGTGGAACGGGCCCCGGCCGGCGACCCCCGCGTGGCGCGGGTCGGCGCCGACCTGGTCGAGGCGTACGTGGCGGGTGCGGTGCGGACCGTGCCCCGACGGTCCAGCTCGGACGGTCGGGCGCTGCGGATCGTGTACACGCCATTGCATGGTGTGGCGCGGGACGTGCTGCTGGCCGCGTTCGCGCGGGCTGGGTTCCCCAACCCCGCGGTGGTGCCGGAACAGTCGGATCCCGACCCGGATTTTCCCACCGTGGCGTTCCCCAACCCCGAGGAGCCCGGTGCCCTGGACCTGGCGCTCGGTCTCGCGGTCGAGCGGGGGGCCGACGTGGTGATCGCCAACGACCCCGACGGCGACAGGCTCGCCGTCGCCGTTCCGGTCGGCTCGGGCGAGGAGTGGCGGGCACTCAGCGGCGACGAGATCGGCATCCTGCTCGCCGATTGGTTGCTCGAGGGCGGCGGCGGCGATGACCGGCTGGTGGTCACGACCGTGGTGTCGTCGTCGATGCTCGGCCGGCTGGCCGCGGCCCGGGGCGTGGCCTTCGCTGAGACGTTGACCGGGTTCAAGTGGGTCGTCCGGCCGGCCCTCGCGCGGCCCGAGCTGCGCTTCGTGTACGGCTACGAGGAGGCGCTGGGGTCGTGCGTGGGCACGCTGGTGCGCGACAAGGACGGCATCACCGCGGCGCTGGCATTCGCCGACCTGGTCGCCGCCGAGAAGGAGCGGGGCCGCAGCGTGCTCGACCGCCTCGACGACCTGGCCCGCGAGCTGGGCGTCCATGCCACCGCCCAGCGTTCCATTCCCTTCGAGGGACTCGACGGGATGGCGCGCATGCAGGTCGCGGTCGATGCGCTCGCGGACGCTCCGCCCGCGACGCTGGTCGGCCTGCCGGTCACCGATGTCGAAGACCTCCGGCGGGGCGAGCGCCTTCCGCCCACCGAAGGGATCGTGCTACGGGCCGAGGGCATCCGCCTCGTGGTGCGCCCCTCGGGCACGGAACCCAAGCTCAAGTGCTACGCCGAGGCGGTCGTCCCGGTCCCGGGTGCACGTCCTGAGGACCTGGCGGCGGCCCGGGCGGAGGGTGCTGCGAGCGTGGCGGCACTGCTCGACGCCGCGGTGGGTCTGGTGACCTGACCCTCCTGCGCGTTTTGTACGCGGGAGTGGTCGCCCCGGTGGCCAATCCCGCGAACAAAACAGTCACGCGGTCCCGAACAGGCGGTCGCCGGCGTCGCCCAGGCCCGGGACGATGAACGCGCGCTCGTCGAGGTGGTCGTCGACGGCCGCCGTGACCACCCTCTCCACGAGTCCCGACTCCTCGACCCGGCGGAGCCCCTCGGGGGCCGCCAGCACGCACACCCCGGTCATGGGTCCCGCGGCGCGATCGCGCAGGAGCCGGCAGGCGTGCTCGAGCGATCCGCCGGTCGCGAGCATGGGGTCGAGCACCAGGACGGGGCGGCCGGCGAGATCGGCGGGCACCGAGTTCATGTAGGGCTCGGGCTGGAGCGTCGCTTCGTTACGCGACACCCCCACGAACGCGGTCTCGGTCTCGGGCAGGAGGCGGATGACGGCGCCATGGAGCCCGAGGCCGGCGCGCAGGACCGGCACCACCAGTGGGGGATTGGCGACGCGGACACCGGTCGCGGGCCCCATCGGCGTCCGGATGTCGACCGGCTCGGTCGGCAGCGTGCGGCACGCTTCGTAGACGAGCATGCCGGCGAGCTCGTCCATGGCCAGGCGGAACGTGGCGCGGTCGGTCGTCTCGTCGCGTAGGCGTGTGAGCAGCCGGGCCGCCAGGGGATGGTCGACGGTGAGGACGTCCATACGGCTGCGCAGTCTCGCGGATGGAGCCCACCCCCTGGGCGATCGGCCGGCGACAGCCGGGAGAGTGAGCGACGTCGTCTGGGGGTAGTCGTCCTGCATCGACTCCGACCATGAACCCCGGGCGCCCCGGGTCGCCGTGTTCGCGCCGGCCCCGGTTCTGGTGTGCACGTTCGAGCACCCACACGACCGTTCGGAGCCCGAGGTGGCGCTCAACGTCGGGGGCCAGGGGCCCTGGGTCGCCCGCGCCATCGACGCCCTCGGCGCCGACGCGGTGCTGGTGGTGCCGCTGGGTGGGGACACGGGCCGCGTCGCCCGACACCTGCTGACCGAGGAGGCGCACGAGCTGCGGCCGGTGGACACCAACGCACCGATCGCCTGCTATGTCGAGGAGCGACGCGATGGCAAGCGCACGTGCATCCGCGACGCCCCGCCCGGCCGGTTCGGCCCGCGTGAGCTCGACGACCTCTACAGTGCGGCCCTCACGGCGGGCCTGGACGCCGACGTCTGCGTGATCACCGGCTCGCCGTGGGGTGACCACGTCGACTCGTCGCTGCTGACCCGGCTGACCGCCGATCTCGCCACGTTCGGCCGCACCACCGTCGCCGATCTGTCGGGGGACCAGCTCCATGCCGCGCTCGCCGGTGGGGTCGACTGGCTCAAGATCGCCGACGGCGAGCTGGTCGGGCCCGACAACGCCGAGGTCATCGACGACGAGGGCGCCCTGTGGGAGCGCGCGCAGGCGTTGGCCGGCGCGTACGACCACGGTCGGAGCGTGGTCGTCTCGCGCGCCGATCGGCCGACGCTGGTGGTCGCCGACGACGGCCGCTACACGGTCTCGGCCCTGGGGTTGTCGATCGTGGACGCCCGGGGCTCCGGTGACGCCATGACGGCGGCGCTGGCCACGGGGCTTGCCGCCGGCCTGCCGCTGGATGCGCTGCTCCGCCGCGCCGCGGCGGCCGGGGCGGCCAATGCGGTCCACAAGGGCAGCGCCACGCCCGACGCAGACCTCGTGGACCGGCTGGCCGAGGAGATCGAGGTGTCCGAGGTGACCGAGGTGGGACGACCGTCCTGAGCGGCTAGTAAGGGCGCCATGACCGATCATCCTGAGCGGCTAGTAAGGACGCCATGACCGATCATCCTGAGGGGCCGCGCCCCCGCACCCCAGCGTCGCCCGGCTCGCTGGCTTGTCGACCCAACCCGCCCGTCTCGCGGCGACGAGGCGAGCGGGCTCCAGTTGAGTCGATCGCTCGGTCCACCGGCCAGGAGCTGCGCTCATGACCGACACCCCGACCGCTGCTGCCGCCGGCACGATCACCATCGGCGACGACCTGTCCGTCAACCGCCTCGGCTTCGGCGCCATGCGCATCACGGGGCCGGGCATCTGGGGCCCGCCCGCCGACCACGACGAAGCGGTGCAGGTTCTCCGCCGCGCGGTGGAGCTCGGCGTCGACTTCATCGACACCGCGGACAGCTATGGTCCGGAGGTCAGCGAGGAGCTGATCGCGGAGGCGCTGGCCCCCTACCCCGAGGGCCTGGTCATCGCCACCAAGGGCGGCTTCCTTCGCCCTGGGCCCGACAACTGGCGGCCCGAGGGCCATCCGGAGCACCTGCGGGCGGCCTGCGAGGGGAGCCTGGCGCGCCTGCGCCTCGAGCAGATCCCCGTATACCAGCTCCACCGGCCGGATCCCGCCGTGCCCCTGGAGGACTCCGTGGGGGAGCTGGTCGTGCTGCGGGACGAGGGCAAGATCCGGCACATCGGGCTGTCCAATGTGGACGTCGGCCAGTTCGAGCGGGCCTCGGCGCTCACGCCGATCGTCTCGGTCCAGAACCGTTACAACCCCTCGGACCGGGCCACCGAGCCACTGATCGAGCTGGCGGGCAGCCGCGGCTTCGCGTTCATCCCCTGGGCGCCGGTCGGCGGCTACCGGCCGGGCGCCGGCGAGGGACTGGCGACGGTGGCCAAGCGGTTGGGCGCGTCGCCGGTACAGGTGGCGATCGCGTGGCAGCTGGCGCGTTCGCCGCAGATGCTGCCCATCCCCGGCACGTCGTCGGTGGCGCACCTCGAGGAGAACATCGCGGCGGCGGCGATCGAGCTGTCCGAGGACGACCTCGCGCTCCTCGGCTAGCGGGCGGCGGCCGACTGCACGGGCCGGTCGCAGCCGAGGTCATAGGTTCCACCGTTCTCAGCCCGGGGCGTTCGGTTCCAGATCCGGATCTCATCACCTCGGGCTGCGTCGAGCGGAACCCATGACCTCCGCACCGTCGGCGCACCGCCGGCGCACCGCCGACCGCGAGTCTCCGCAGGGTTCTAGCTCGGGACCGCCGCGGCCCCCGGGTTCACGTGGTCGCGCACCTTGCGCAACAAGGCGGCGAGCAGACGCTGCTCTTCGGCCGCGAGGGCGCCGGTGAAGTAGCGCTCGACGTGCGCGAGGTGAGGGCCGACGGCGGCACGGATGCGCTCCGAGCCCGCCGGCGTGAGCGACGCGAAGGCACCCCGGCGATCGGATGGGCAGGGAAGGCGCTCGACCAGGCCCGCGGCCTCCAACCGGTCGACGGCGCGGGTGAGCCCGCTCGGCGTGAGGCTGGTCTGGGCGGCCAGATCGCTCATCCTCAGGCGCTGGCCGGGTGAGCGGGCCAGGCGGATCAGCAGCTCGAACCAGAGCAGCGGCAGGTCGGCGTCTCGTTCGAGGCCCCGGTCGAGCTCGGTCCGCAGTGCCGTGTAGCTCTCGGTGAGGAGGCCGACCAGCGTTATCCGGTCGTCCTGCAGGCCGTCCATCGGCTCATCCTATGGGGAGATAGTTGCGCGGCGAATCAGATTGGCGCACGGGCAGTACGCCGGGGGCGTCGGTTAGTAGTGCCAGGGGTATGCCGACCAGTCCGGGTCGCGTCGCTCGAGGAACGCATCGCGACCCTCCTCGGCTTCGGGGGTGCCGTACGCCAGGCGGGTGGCCTCGGCCGCGAACACCTGTTGGCCCACCAGGCCGTCGTCGATCAGGTTGAAGGCGTACTTGAGCATGCGGATCGACGTGGGGCTCTTGCCCATGACCTTGCGGGCCCAGTCGAGCCCGACCTCCTCCAAGCGGTCGTGCTCAACGACCGCGTTCACCATCCCCATGCGGTGGGCGTCGTCGGCCGAGTAGGTGTCGCCCAGGAAGAAGATCTCGCGGGCGAACTTCTGGCCCACCTGCCGGGCCAGGTAGGCCGAGCCGAATCCTCCGTCGAAGCTGGCGACGTCGGCATCGGTTTGGCGGAAGCGGGCGTGCTCACGGCTGGCCAGGGTGAGGTCGCAGACCACGTGGAGGCTGTGGCCGCCGCCGGCCGCCCAGCCCGGCACCAGGCAGATGACCACCTTGGGCATGAACCGGATGAGCCGGTGTACCTCCATGATGTGCAGCCGGCCCGTGCGGGCGGGGTCGATCGTCTCGTTGGTCTCGCCCTCGGCGTACCGGTAGCCGTCACGTCCGCGGATGCGCTGGTCGCCCCCGGAACAGAACGCCCAGCCGCCGTCGCGGGGCGACGGCCCGTTGCCCGTGAGGAGCACACAGCCGACGTCGGAGGTCTGCCGGGCGTGGTCGAGCGCCCGGTACAGCTCGTCGACAGTGTGCGGGCGGAAGGCATTGCGAACCTCGGGGCGGTCGAAGGCGACGCGGACTGCGTCCACGTCGACGGCGCGGTGGTACGTGATGTCGGTGAACTCGAAGCCCTCGACGGGACGCCACGCCGCGGCGTCGAACAGGGCAGAGACCATGGGCACCTCCAGGGACCCACAGGGTTTAGCGCCGGGTGCGGGCCAGGATCATCTTCGGCACGCCGGCGCCGGCCCCGGGCGGACGGGCTAGGCCAGGGCCTTCTCGATGCGGTCGACGGTGGCGTCGTCCAGGCGCTCGAGCACGTCGAGCGCGGCGAGGTTCTCGTGGACCTGCTCGACGCGGCTCGCGCCCGTGATGACCGACGAGACATGGGGGTTGCGGAGGCACCAGGCGATGGCGAGCTGCGCCAGCGAGCAGTCGAGGTCCTGGGCCACGGCGCCGAGCTTGCGCACCTTGTCGTTGCGCGCCGGGTCGGTGACGTAGTCCCGGAGCCATTCGTAGCCGGGCAGGGCGGCGCGGCTGCCCTCCGGCACGCCGTCGAAGTACTTGCCGGTGAGCAGGCCCGACGCCAGCGGGCTCCAGGTGGTGAGCCCGATGCCGATCTCGTCGTAGAGCCGCCGGTACTCACGCTCGACCTTGCGCCGGTTGAACAGGTTGTACTCAGGCTGTTCGACCACCGGCTTGTGGAGGTGGTGGCGTTCGGCGATCTCCCAGGCCGCCCGGATGTCGGCCGCCGACCACTCCGAGGTCCCCCAATGGTGGGCCCGGCCGGATGACACCACGTCGGACATCGCCCACACCGTCTCCTCGACCGGGGTCTCCGGGTCGGACCGGTGGCAGTACACGAGGTCGAGGTGGTCGAGCCCGAATCGCTCGAGCGAGGGGTCGATCGCCTCCAGCAGGTACTTGCGGTTGAGCGTGTTGCGCGCGTTGACGGTGTCGTCGAGGCCCCAGAAGTACTTGGACGACACCAGGAAGGTGTGGCGGGGCCATCCGAGCTCCTGGATGGCGCGGCCCATGATCCGCTCGGACTCGCCCCCGGCGTACGACTGGGCGTTGTCGAAGAAGTTCACGCCGGCCTCGTACGCGGCGGCGAGGCAGTCGCGAGCCCGGCCCGCGTCGAGCTGGGGGCCGAACGACACCCACGATCCGAACGACAGGGCGCTCAGCTTGAGGCCCGAGCGGCCCAGCCTGCGGTACTCCATCTGGTTTGGCATGGCCCTCTTCCTACCGGTGCGCCCCGCCGATGGCTCGCCTGAAGGGGCGGATGGGCATACGCGCCGCATTCGACGCCGGTGAGTGCAGCGACCCCGGTGGGGAGACCGGGGGGCAGCGAGCGAGGTGAATCCGACGTGACGAGAGCGGTGGTCATCGAGACGAAAACGACGCGACACCACCGCTGACCTGGGCCACCAGCCGACGTGGCCAGCCCGGATTCGCTCGGATGTCTGGCACTTGTAAGACCACATCACGAGGACCCCGCCTCGCTGCCGTAGATCGCCGCGCCGATCACCCGGGCGGCGTCGGCTCCGTGGCTCGGGATGGCAACCGCTCCGACACGAGGGTGATCGGGACGCCGGCGGCGAGCGCCACCGTCGCGGACCTGTGCCGCAACGCGTGGAACACCACCCCCGGCAGGCCGAGCCCTTCCTGGGCGGCGATGAACGCCGACCCGAGCCGGTCCGGCCGGTGGGGCTCGCCGAGCTCGTCGACGGACACGAACCCGTTCTCCGCGGGGTCGCCGCCCGCCCACATGTCGCCAGCGACCGACGCCTCGAGCTGCTGGATCTCCCGCCACCGCTCGAGAGCGGCGACGGTACCGGCGTCCAGGTCGACCTTGCGGTCCTTGCTGACCCCTCCGTTCTCCGGCGCCCGCGGAAACCTTCGGGTTCCTGTCCACCGATCCGGGAGGTCCGGCGTCTGTACGGCAGACGAGGCAATCGGCGGAAGGCACTCACATGCGGAAGTTCCTCACCGGCGCGCTGGCACCGGCGCTCCCGGTATTCCTGGCCGTGACTGTTCTCGCCGCATGCGGCGGTACGGACGGCGCCACCGACACAGCGGCCCGGGCACCTGCAGAGGCCGGGGCAAGGTCGGACGCATCGGCGACCAGCGCATCGCCCACCAGGGCCGCACCCAACCGGTCCACGACGACCGCCCCGTCACCGGCCCCGACGATCACCGAGGTCAGGATCGACCCTGCACTCCCGCAGGACGGCGCCTTCTACACGCTGCCGGCGGGAGCTGGGCAGGTTCGGCTCATGACCGCCGCCAATAACGCTGACAGGATCCGCTACTTCCTCGTGCCCACGGGCACGGGCACCCGCGACCTGGCCGAGCAGATCGGTGACGCCACCAGCAGCGAGGCCGAGGGTCGCACCTGGTGGGTCTACGACTGGAGCTATCTCGACGAGGCGATGCTCGTCCACCTACTGGTCGAGGCATCAGGCCCGGGAGGCACCACCGAACAGACGCCCTTCGGCTTCTACCACGAGAACTGACCCGACACCGGGCTCAGCCCTTGCCGCTCGGACATGACCCGGCCCAGCGACGTCGCCGGGGCCGCTGCAGGACGGCCCTTGGAACAGTCGATACCAGGCGGCACAGCTCATCCGCCGAGCGGCGACCCGCGGTGTTCGCCCCGGCGAGCAACAGGTCAGCCGGCCCGGTGGCCGCGACACCGAGGCGAGACGCTTTCTGGTGGTCAGCGGTATCCGCCCTGCCCGAGCCCGCCGTCGGTACGCCTTGTTGTTGATGGACGTGCAGGAACTGGCGCCGCGCTACCGGCAGGGCGAGACCTTGGAGTCCCTGGCCCACCGTGCGGGCGTGGACAAGTCCACCATTCGTAGCCGGCTGCTCGACGCCGGCGAGCGACTTCGTCCTCCTAGGCGACGCCCGGATGCCGCGGCTCCAGTCGGGTCTGGCCGCGACGCCGGGGCGCGGGGCAACCGGCCCCCGCCCACCGTCGTCGGCATGGCGATCCAGCGGATCGTCGACGAGGGCGACGTGCTCCCTCAGAGAATCCTCGAGGGGCTGCCGAGCCCCGTAGACGACGAGACGCCGGGGCTGGTGCGGGAGTGTCTAGCCACGGCCCCGGTCGTCAGAGGCGAGATCTGAGGTCCCGTCGGCCGCCCGCTCGCGAGACTGACGTGAGACCACCTCGGCGCAACGGGACGAACTAGCGTGAACGAGCCAGACCGGTGGAGCCCCCGAAACCGCAGGTCACAGCCACCTTCAGGCAACTCGACACAACGGGAGAAACGGGCGTGACACGAGCGGTGGTCATCTACGAGAGCCTCACCGGCAACACGGCGCGGGCCGCCCGGCTCATCGGCGATGCGGTGGCCCGCCAGGGTGTGGACGCGTCCATCTACCCGATCACCGGCATCGGGCTGAAGGACCTGGCCGCCGCGGACATCGTGTTCGTCGGAACCTGGGTCGACGGCCTGGTGCTCTTCGGCCACCGGCCCGGCAGGGCCGGGAGGATCCGGTCGATGCCGGTGATCGACGGCAAGCGGGTGGCGGCGTTCATGACCTACGCCATCCATGCCGGCAAGGCGCTCGACAAGTTCGCCGACGTGCTGTCGGAGCGCGGTGCCACCGTGGTGGCCCGCACGCTGCTGCGTCGCGACCGGCTCGAGGCCGGGCTGGACGAGTTCGTGCTGGACGCTCTCGCAACAGTTCCGGCCTGAGGGGCGCGGGTCGCGTCGACAGTGCGCTCCTCGACCCGCAGGACCATGCTCTGGGGGTTCGTCGCCGCGGGTGCGCTGGCGGTGGTGGTAGCGGCCTACATGTTCGGCACCGACGACGGTGGCGGCGACAGTGACCGCACGGCGGTCGCCACTTCGGACCCGGCGCCCCGGCTGCCCGACGACGTGGGTGAGGGATGTGGATCCGCGGCACTCACCGATGCCGGCGATCTCGACGCGTCCCGGCCGGTGGCCCGCTGCGCCGCCGGCTCTCCCGGCCCGCAGCCGCTGGCCGATACCGCCCGGCTGCGGGTGGCGCTGACGCAGCGGGGCGAAGCGGCGGCCCCGGTCCTCCTGGCCGACAGCAGGGGCGAGTTCGCCGCCGAGGGGTTGGAGGTCGAACTGGTCGACCAACCGGTCGGCGAGGCCTTCGCGGCCCTGGCTGCCGGCGACGTCGATGCCGTCGTCGGACCCGTCGACTCACCGTTCTTCGACGCCGTGCACGGCGGGACCGCTGCTCGCTGGGCGCTGGGTGGCACCCTGTCATCGGCGCCGGGCGATACCGACGTCCCGCAGGCCGGATTGTGGTTCCGGGCCGACCTGACGCAGGGCGAAGGTCGCTGGCTCGCCCTGACGGGGATGAGGGTCGGGCTCGACGCGGGCTGGCGCAGCGCCTCCGTCTATCCGGTGGCCACCGCGGCCGCGCAGGGAGACCTGTCGCTCAACGACGTCGACCTGGTGGCGACGGCCGGCGACGAGGCCGTGGACCGCCTGCTCGGCGGGGAGCTGGCCGCGGCCTGGGTGGACCAACCGGAATGGACGCGGGTGGCCGACGCCGACGGGTTCGCGCTCGCCGCCACGTTGCCCGCCACCGAACCGATCGACGGCACGCTGCTCTCGGGACGGCTGCTCGGTGCCGACCGCGAGGTCGGCCTCGCGTACGCGCGGGCGGTGATCCGCACCATCAACACGTACTTGTCCGGCGACTACCACGACGACGCCGAGGTGATGACGGCTCTGGCCGAGGCGACCGGCGCCGACGCCGACGAGCTGGCGGCCGCGCCCCCGCTGCTCTTCGACTGGGAGATCCGCAACGGCACGACCAGCCGGCTGCAGGCCGCCATGATCGACATCGGCGCCGTGGGTTACGAGCGGCCCCTAGCAGAGGACGAGCTGGTCGATCGCACGCTCGCCGTCGACGCCGTGGGCCTACGTGCGCGCTGACCGGGCCCACGACCAGGCATAGGCGGCGTCGTCGCAGGCCCGGGCGCCGTCCGCCAGCAGCAGGGGATCGAAGGTGTCGAGCATGACCGCCATCTCGTCGGTCGCCTCCTGGCCCAGGGCCCGCTCGACGCTTCCGGGTTGCGGCCCGTGGATGAAGCCCGCGGGGTGGAGGCTGATGGACCCCGGCCCGATACCGGCGCCCTTGCGGCTCGTGAAGTCGCCGGCGCAGTAGTAGAGGACCTCGTCGCTGTCCACGTTGGCGTGGTTGTAGGGCACCGGCACGGCCAGCGGGTGGTAGTCGAGCTTGCGGGGCACGAAGCTGCACACCACGAAGCGGGGCCCCGCGAAGGTCTGGTGGACCGGCGGCGGCTGGTGCACCCGCCCGGTGACTGGCTCGAAGTCGTGGATCGACAGCTTGTAGGGGTAGAGGCCGCCGTCCCAGCCCACGACGTCGAAGGGGTGGTGGGCGTAGCGGTAGCGGGTCAGACCGTCGCGCTGCCGGACCAACACCTCGGCCGGCCGCTCGGCGTCGTCGTCCCCGGCGAGCAGCGGTTCGTCCGGCGCGTGCAGGTCGCGCTCGCAGTACGGGCTGTGCTCGAGGAACTGGCCAGTTGCCGACAGGTAGCGGGCGGGCGGGCCGACGTGGCCCCGCGCCTCGAGGATCAGCGCGTGCACCGGTTCACCTTCCTCGACGATCCACCGGTGGGTGGTGGAGGTGGGCACGACCACGTAGTCGCCGGCGTGGCAATCGAGCGACCCGAACACGCTGTCGAGGCGGGCGTTGCCCTGCCGCAGGTACACGACCTCGTCGCCGATGGCGTTGCGATAGAGCCCGCTGGGCTCGGTGGGCTGTGCGACCAGCAGCCGCACGGAAGCGTTGGCCAGCAGCAACGTGCGGTCCGCGACCAGGTCGCCACCGGCGGACAGGGTGCCCGTGCGGAGGTGGCGGGGGAGGAGCGGCTCGTTGGGCCCGAGCCCCGGGTCCTTCTCGGGCACTGCGTCGGCCGCCACCAGGGCCGTGGGCGGGCGCCGGTGGTAGAGCAGCGACGACGACGCCGAGAAGCCCTCGGTGCCCATGAGCTCCTCGGCGTACAACTGCCCGTCGGGCGCCCGGAACTGGGTGTGGCGCTTGGGGGGGATCTCACCCACCCGTCGGTAGTAGGGCATGGTCACCTTCCAATCGGGAGTCGGGCCGGAGCTTGCGGCAGTCCTCGGCCGCGGCGGCGCCCACGGGTCGGACACTGCGCGCACCGGGGGGAACCGGTGGGCGGGCACCATCAGCCCGATGCTGGGGATCGGCCTGGTTCCCCTCAGTTCGGCAACCGATAGCCGGAAACTAACCTCCGACTTCCGGAGGTACAACGTGACAACCACCCTCGCGGCGGTCGTCGAGCGATTGTTCGACGATGCCAGTCTCTTTCCTCCCGCCCGCCTTCCCATGGCCGCGGCGCTGACCGCCCACGAGCGCCTGCGCCGGGGGCCGCTCGCACCCATGGTGGGCCCCTTCCTGTACCCGGCGTCTCGGTTCGACGAGCTCGAGGCCTGCCTGTCCTCGGGCCTGCCACGGCCGCCGGAGCTCGGCGTCATCGCCTACGAGGGCGACGCCTCCTGGGCTGTCATCTACGCCACGCCGGGGATCGTGCAGGTCGAGGCGCCCCGGTCGGCGCGCCCCCCCGAGCCCCCTCGGGGTGTGCGGCGCTACGTCGAGATAGCACCTCACACGGATGCGGCGGCGCTCGTCGCCGGGCTCGACGAGGTGGCCGGCACCGGGACCCGGGCCAAGGTCCGCTGCGGCGGCCTGACACCCGACGACGTGCCCAGTTGTGACTGGCTGGCGGCCGCGCTCGCAGGCTGCGCCGACCGGGGGATCATGCTCAAGGCCACCGCCGGGCTCCACCACCCGTTCCGCTCCACCGGGCCCGACGGTCCCCGGCACGGCCTCGTCAACCTGCTGGCGGCGGCGGGCGCTGCGCATGCCGGTGCCGACGCTGCAACGCTGAGCGAGATCCTGGCCGTCGAGGCGGACGGGGCGGCGGCACTGCTGGGGCGGGTCGAGGGCGCGCGGGCGCTGCTCGCATCGGTGGGTACGTGCTCGATCGACGAGACCGTCGAGGGACTCACGGCGCTGGGTGTTCTCTGATGTGCGTGGGAAGCCCCACCTGGAGACACTGAGGTGCGAGCGAAGCGAGCACCGCAGGCCGACGGCGCGAGCGCCAGCTCGCCCGGTGGCGATGGGTGTGGGGCGCAGCCCCATCTGGAGACACTGAGGTGCTGAGCTCGTGGGTGGAGGGGGCCGACGGGTCGGGATTCCCCGCGGAGCACCTGCCCCTGGGGGTGTTCTCGACGGCTGGGGGAGAGCCCCGGGTTGGCGTCCGGATCGGCGACCGGGTGCTGGACCTCGCCCGCCTGTCGGCCGACGGTCTGGTCGGGAGCGCAGCCGAGGGCGAGGCGTTCGCCGCTCCGACGCTCAACCCGCTCCTGGCCCTGGGGCCAGAGACCTGGCGGGCCGTGCGCGACCGCCTGACCGACCTGGTGTGCGACCCTACGGCGCGGGCGAGGGTCGCGCCGGCGCTCGTGCCGCACGGCGCCGTCACCCTGCACCTGCCGATCGCCGTGGCCGACTACGTGGACTTCTACAGCTCGATGGAGCACGCGACCAACCTGGGCCGGCTGTTCCGCCCCGACGCCGAGCCGTTGCTCCCCAATTGGCGCCACCTGCCCGTCGCGTACCACGGGCGCGCGGGCACGGTCGTGGTCTCGGGCACCCCGGTGGCTCGTCCTGCGGGCCAACGCCGATCAAGGGACGGTTCGATCGTGTTCGGGCGCAGCACCCGGCTCGACATCGAGCTGGAGCTGGGCTTCGTGGTCGGCGTCCCCTCGCGGCAGGGACATCCGGTTCCCATCGGTGAGGCGGCCGACCACGTGTTCGGGGTGGTGCTCGTGAACGACTGGTCGGCCCGCGACATCCAGATCTGGGAGGCCCAGCCGCTGGGGCCCTTCCTCGGCAAGTCCTTCGCCACCACCATGTCGGGCTGGGTCACCCCACTGGCCGCGCTCGCAAGCTGCCACGTCGACGGTCCGGTGCAGGATCCGGAGCCCCTCGAGTACCTGCGGCTGGCGGAGCCCTGGGGCCTGGACGTCGACCTCGAGGTGGGCCTCATGCCGGCCGGCGCCACCACACTGAGGGAGCCGGCGACGATCAGCCGGGGCACGGCCGCCGGGCTCTACTGGCGGCTGCCGCAGCAGATCGCCCACCTCACCGTCAACGGTGCCCACCTGCGAACCGGCGACCTGCTGGCATCAGGCACCATCTCGGGGCCCAGCCGCGGCAGCGAGGGCAGCCTCATCGAGCTCACGCTCGGCGGCGCCGAGCCCCTGGAGATCGGCGGTGTCAGGCGGACGTTCCTCGAGGACGGCGACGAGGTGGTGCTGCGGGGGCGGGCACGGCGGGCGGACGGGGTGACGATCCAGATGGGCGACGCCGCGGGCCGGATCGTGCCGGCGAACGAATAGCCTCCGCGGTCGGTGCCGACACCGAAGCTCGCCGTCGCCGCCGACATCGTCGGGGCTGCCGAGGTCCAACACGGGATGGCGCAGGTGCGGGCCGAGCTCGAGGTGCCCGACGGGTTCCCGGGCGATGTCCTGAACGCCGCCGAGCGGGCCGCCGGGGCCGGCGCCTGGCGGCGGGAAGGGCGACCCGACCGCACAGCGGTCGACCTGGTCACCATCGATCCGCCTGGCAGCCGCGACCTGGACCAGGCGTTCGGCGCCGAGCGCCGCCGGGCCGGCGGCTTCCGGGTCTGGTACGCCATCGCCGACGTCGACGCCTTCGTGGAGCCGGGTGGTGCCGTCGACGCCGAGTGCCATCGGCGCGGCGTGTCGCTTTACGGGCCCGACCGGCGGGACCCGCTCCATCCGTCGTCGCTGGGCGAGCGCGCCGCCAGCCTGCTTCCCGACGGAGACCGCCCGGCGCTCCTGTGGTCGATCGATCTCGACAGCGCCGGCGCGCCCATCACCACTCGCCTCGAGCGGGCGGTGGTGCGCAGCCGGGCGCAGCTCACCTACCAGGATGTCGTTGACCAGCTCCAGGGGCCCGGCACGCCGCCCGAGATGCTGGTGCTGCTGCGCGAGATCGGGCGCCTCCGCCAAGCCGCCGAGGCCGCGCGCGGCGGCGTGAGCCTGCCGCTGCCCGACCAGGTGGTCGAGCCGGTCGGAGCGAACGGTGCCGGCCATGGCGACTACCGGCTGCGCTACGAGTCCCCCATCGTCTCCGAGGGCTGGAATGCCCAGATCTCGTTGCTGACCGGCATGGAGGCGGCCCGCATCATGATCGAGGGCGGCATCGGGCTGCTGCGCACGCTGCCACCACCAGACGAACGCACGCGCGCCCGGCTGCGCCGCAGCGCCAAGGCGCTGGGCGTGGCGTGGCCAACCGGGCCGGCGCCGGCTGCCGGTGAGGGCTATCCGGCATTCGTGCGGTCGCTCGATCCGGACACGCCCGTGGGCGCGGCGCTGCTGGTGCAGGCGGCTCGGGCGCTGCGCGGCGCCGGCTACGCCGGGTTCACGGGCGGGGTCCTGCCCGACCATCCCGCACACGCCGCCGTCGCCGCCCCCTACGCCCACGTGACGGCGCCGCTGCGGCGCCTCTGCGACCGCGCCGCCAACGAGGTGGTGCTGGCGCTGGCGGCCGGAACCGCTGTCCCCGAGTGGGCGGCCGCCGAGGTGACGCTGTTGCCCGAGGTCATGGCCGAGGCCCGGAATCGGGAGGGGGCCTACGCCCGGGCGGCGCTCGACCTGGTCGAGGCGCTGGTGCTGCAGTCGTCGGTGGGCGAGCGGTTCGAGGCCGCGGTGGTGGACGTCGACGACGACCACGCGCAGGTGCAGCTGCGGGACCCGGCGGTCATCGCGCGCGCCCGCGATGGCCGGGGCAGCCGGCCCGGCGACGAGGTCGAGGTCCTGCTGAGGGCGGCCGATCCCGTGGCGCGGCGCGTCGACCTCGAGGTGGTGTGATGGCTTCCCGAGGTCATCGGTTCGCCTCCGTGCAGCCCGAGGTCATGAGTGCCGGACCCGGAGCCCACGACCTCAACCCCTCGCGGGCGGGACCCATGGCCTCGGGTTGGCGGGGCGTCGGGGTCGGCCGTGGCCTCTGGCGCTGACCTTGATGCCTTCCTGGCCGCGGCCCGGGCCGCGCTCGGTGAATCCGATGTGCTCACCGATCCCGACCTGACCGAGGGCTACGCCGTCGACTGGACCCGCCGCTGGCGTAGCTCGGCGCCGGCGGTGGTCCGCCCGGCGACGACCGATCAGGTCGAGGCGCTGGTGACGGCGGCCCGCGGTCACGGGGTGGCCCTGGTGCCACAAGGTGGCAACACGGGCCTGGTGGGCGGGTCGGTCCCACGCACCGGCGCGGAGGTGGTGCTCAGCCTGCGGCGGCTCGACGACCTCGGCCCGGTGGACGTGCTCGCCGGGCAGGTGACCGCAGGTGCCGGCGCGACGTTGGCGGCCCTGCAGGCGCACGCGGCCGCCGCCGGGCTGGCGTTCGGCATCGACACCGGAGCCCGGGATTCGGCCACCGTCGGCGGGATGGTCGCCACCAACGCCGGTGGCGTCCACGTGGTGCGCCATGGGCCCATGCGGGCGCAGGTGGTCGGCGTCGAAGCGGTGCTGGGGACCGGTCAGGTCGTTTCGCGCCTGGGCGGCCTGGTCAAGGACAACACGGGCTACGACCTCGGCCAGCTGCTGTGCGGCAGCGAGGGGACCCTCGGCGTGGTCACCGCGGCGCGCCTGAGGCTGGTGGCCGACGAACCCCACGTGGTCGTCGCGCTGCTGGGCCTGGCCGGGGTCGGAGAAGCCGTGGCCCTGGCGTCCGACCTGCGTCGCGAGGTTGGCGAGGTGCGGGCGCTCGAGGTGATGGAGGGCGAGAGCATGCGCGTGGTCGCCTCCCACCTGGCCGCGCAGCCGCCGGTGGCGCCCGACGCAGCGGCGTTCCTCCTGGTCGAGGCCGCAGGACGCATCGATCCGACGTCGGCGCTGGCGGATGCGATCGCGCGCCACGCCGGGTCCACACCGGCGGCCGTGGGCGTCGACCGGGCGGACCGCGAGCGGCTGTGGCGCTGGCGCGAGGCGCATCCCGAAGCCGCGGCGGCGCTGGGCGTGGTCCTCAAGTTCGACGTGACGCTCCCGGCGGCCGCGATCGCCGAGTTCTGCGCCCAGGTGTCGGCGCGGGTGGCTTCGGGCTGGCCCGGCGCCACCACGTTGCTCTACGGCCACGTCGGCGACGGCAACGTCCACGTGAACGTCGTCGGGCCGGACCCCGACGACGACGCGCTCGACGATGCCGTTCTTGACCTGGTGGTGGACCTCGGGGGTTCGATCAGCGCCGAGCACGGCATCGGGGTGGCCAAGAGGGCCGGGCTGGCCCGCGACCGGTCAGCGTCGGAGGTGGCCGCCATGCGGGCCATCAAGCAGGCCCTCGACCCCGACGGGATCATGAACCCCGGCGTGCTGTTGCCGTGAGCGTGCACGGGTAGCACGCCATCGTGGCTCACGGTGGTGAGCGCTGCCAGGAGGCCCAGCTGTTGAGCCGTGACCCTGCAACAAACCCCCACGCGGGGGTGTCCTGCGGAACGCCCTATCCGCTGGGCCCCTGAAACCTCGCGTCAGCGCACCTCGTCGAGGATGGGCTGGGCCTCGTCCTCGCGCAGGATGAGCACCGATCCCGACTCGTTGCGATCGGGGTCCACGGGCAGCTGCAACGTCTTGGAGTCGATGCCCCGGAGCGCCCAGCCCAAGCGGAAGGCATCGAGCATCGACATGTCGTCATCGATGCGGAGGCCGCTCGACAGCCCCGAGAAGGCGCTTGCCAGCGCGAAGGGGTTCTTGGTGTCGCTCAGCTTCGAGAACACGGCCCGCAGGAACTTCTGCTGGCGCTCGATGCGGCCGAGGTCACCGGTCGGTTCGACCTGTTGCTCGCCGTTGATCACCTCGGTGTACGTGCGCGAGCGCACGTAGGCGAGCGCCTGGTCTCCGTCGAGCTCGACCGGGCCCGACTGGGTGACGTTCAGCCCCGACTTGGGGTCGAAGGCCGGGTTCTCGAAGTCGATGGTGACCCCACCGAGCCCGTCGACCAGGCCGGCGAAGCTGACGAAGTCGACCTCCATGTAGCGGTGCACGGGCACGCCCAGGCTGCCGGTGACGGTCTTGATGAGGCGCTCGGGCCCACCGTTGTAGGCGGAGTTGAGCTTGGCGTGGTCGCCGCCGGTGTCGGCGATCTCGATGTACAGGTCGCGCGGGAGCGACAGCATCTGCGCCTTCCCGCCCTCGAGGTGGAGGATCATCATCGTGTCCGACCGTTGGCCACCCGGGCCCGTTGGATCGAAGCCCGGGTCGCCCTCCTGCAGGTTCTCGCGGGAATCCGAGCCGACGATGAGGTAGTTGGTGCCGCTCCCGCCGTCGGACAGGACCGCGCTCACGTCGACTCGATCGATGCGGTTCCACACGCTGCGGGCCCACAGGTAACCGCCCACCATCGCGAGCAACAGCAGCACTGCGGTGATGGCGAGCACCCGCCGCCAGCGCAGGCGGCGCCACCATGGCTTCGGCGGCCGGGCACGCGCGGGCGCCTCGTCGGGCGGCTGGCCCGGCGGGCCGGCGGGTACCGGTCGTTCCGGCCGAGGCAGCGTGCGAGTGCGGGCACCGCTGGGTGGGCGCGGGG
>JBKPHE010000206.1:0-4445 GCA_046744485.1 Actinomycetota bacterium
ACGGCATAGTCCCCGACCTGGCCGACGGCAAGGTGGTGCTGGTGTCGGCCCACGGCAACAGCCTGCGGGCGTTGGTGAAGCACCTCGACGGGATCTCGGATGCCGACATCGTGGAGCTCAACATCCCCACCGGCGAGCCGCTGGTCTACGAGCTGGCCGACGACTTCCGCCCCCTCGAAGCGAAGGCCACGATCGAGCGCTACCTGCGCTTGCCCGAGGAGATCGCCGCCGCCGCCGACGCCGTCGCCCACCAGGCGGGCGGCTGACGGCGTGGTTGCGAAGGATCCGTCATGACGCGCCGGGGGCGCGGGCCCCACGACCCGCGCCCCCGAACGTCAGGGCTCGTCAGAACACAATGCCGACCTGGCCGCCCGTCGCAGGGATGGGCCACAGCACGACAGCTAGAAGGAACGTCGCGAACTGCGACCACGTGTCGAAGTGGTCGTACCCCTCGTTGAAGGCGACGATGACGCCAATGATCAGCCAGACGAGCAGGATGAGACTCGCGAGCGGGATTCGTCGAACACCCGTACTCGAAACCATGGGTCCTCCTCGGTGATTCCTTGGCCGTCCCGGCAGCCTCGGCAGAGGCGTGGCGGCGCCGATCACGACGACGTACCGGAACAACGGCTGTACGTTGAGTACCCCGCCCGCAACCGAATCACACGTGTGCAACTGCCGGTGGGACGACCCGCTTGAGCCACCGGACCATCGCGATTGTTTCGGTCGGATGACCGTCTACACGTACCGGCCGGGGGATCCCTAAGCTCCGGCGCCATGGCACGGGAGAAGTACCTCGACCACCTCGCAACCGTTCCGCTGTTTTCCGGCGCGACGACCAAGGAGTTGCGCGCGGTTGCGAAAGCATCGGTGGAGATGACCATCGACGAGGGCAAGCAGTTCGTCACTCAGGGCGAGATCGGCCGTGAAGCGTTCATCATCGTCGAGGGCCAAGCCGAGGTCTCGCGGGGCGGCAGGAAGATCACCACGCTGGGGCCGGGCGACTGCGTCGGTGAGCTGGCACTGCTGGACCATGGTCCCCGCACCGCCAGCGTCGTCGCCAAGACACCGCTCACCGTCCTGGTGCTGGGGCCGCGGGAGTTCGCCGGCCTGCTCGACGAGGTGCCGGCCCTCAACCGCAAGATGCTGGCAGCCCTCGCCGGCAAGGTGCGGGATCTCGACAGCCAGACCTTCGGCTGAGCTGGAACCCGGCTCGCGGCGTTCCGCCGCCCGCGCCGGGACGGATTCCGACGCTTCCGGCCCGGTTGGATAGGTTTCCGCGGCGTGAGCACCGCGACGACCGCCGACCACACCGGCGAGCGCACCAGCACTCCCGCACCCGCGCCGCGCATCCGGCCCAACTACGTCGTGGTCGGCGTCGGCATCGCCTTCGCGCTCCTCACGGTGGCTTCCGGTGTGGTGGCCACGGTGCTGCAGTGGCACGACGACTCCGGCGTCCAGCGCGTGGTGTTCGTCGACATCCCATCGGCCTGGAAGGCCGTCTTCTACACCGTGCTGCCGGTGCTGATCGTGTACGGCGCCGTCGTGTTCTCGTGGCGGGTCCGCAACTGGGAACGGGGCGCGCCCGACGACCGCCGCACCACCCGGGCCAACGTGGGCCGCCGGCTGGCGGACTTCCGTGCCGGCGTCTACATGCAGACCCTGCTGCGCGATCCGATTGCCGGGGTCATGCACTCGCTCATCTACTTCAGCTTCCTCGTGCTGCTGGCCGTCACCACGGTGCTCGAGATCAACCACCAGCTACCCGAGAGCGCCAAGTTCCTCCACGGCGACGTGTACCGGGGCTACTCCCTGGTGGGCGACGTCGCCGGGGCGGTGTTCGTCCTCGGGGTCGGATGGGCCATCGTGCGGCGCTACGTGCTGCGGCCGTACCGGATCCGGATCAAGTCCAAGCCCGAACACGCCGTCATCCTGGGCACGCTGCTGGCCATCGGCGTCACCGGCTTCGGCGCCGAGACCTACCGCATCGCCCTTGCCGGGCGGCCCGACTTCGAGAAGTGGTCGGTCATCGGCTATCCGTTGTCGGGCCTCGTCGACGACAGCGGCAGCCTCGCCGGCTGGCACCAGGGCTGGTGGGTGGCCCACGTCGTCGGCTTCCTGGTGTTCCTTGTGATCCTGCCGGTCACGATGCTGCGCCACATGTTCACGTCGCCACTCAACATGTACCTGCGGGACCGCGAGCGTCCCAAGGGCGCCATGAAGGCGATGCCCAACCTCATGGAGACCGAGCTCGAGTCGTTCGGCGCCGCCACCGTCGAGGACTTCACGTGGAAGCAACTGCTCGACACCGATGCCTGCACGATGTGCGGTCGGTGCACGTCGGTGTGCCCGGCCCACGCCACCGGCAAGCCGCTCGATCCCCGCGAGATCGTGCTCAAGACGGGCGAAGTCATGGCCCGAACCGGCACGCCGCCGGTGTCGCCGCCGATCGGCATGGACCCCGAGATCACGGTGTCCGCGGACTCGCTCTTCGAGCGCATCACTCCGGACGAGATCTGGGCGTGCACGTCGTGCAAGGCGTGCGACGAGATCTGCCCGGTCAACATCGAGATCCTCGACAAGATCCTCGACATGCGGCGCTACCTGTCGCTCATGGAGTCGAACTTCCCCACCGAGCTGGGCACCGCGTACCGGTCCATGGAGAACTCGGCGAACCCGTGGGGCATGGCGCAGGCCGACCGCGGCGCCTGGACCTCCAAGGTCGAGGGCGTCGCCGTCGTCTCGCCCGGCGATCCCTTCGATCACGAGTACCTGTACTGGGTCGGCTGCGCCGGCAGCTTCGACGACCAGAACCAGAAGGTGACCGTGGCCATGGCCAAGCTCCTGCAGCGGGCCGGCCTGGACTTCGCCATCCTCGGGCCGTCCGAGAACTGCACCGGCGACCCGGCCCGGCGATCCGGCAACGAGTACATCTTCCAGATGCTCGCCATGCAGAACGTCGAGGCCCTCAACGGCATGGGGGTCCAGAAGATCGTCACGCAGTGCCCCCACTGCTTCAACACGCTGGCGAACGAGTACCCGCAGCTGGGCGGCAACTTCGAGGTCGTCCACCACAGCCAGCTGCTCGAGTGGCTCATCGCGGAGGGGCGGCTGGACGTGAGCGACGCCCGGCTCGACGAGCGCGTCGTCTACCACGACTCCTGCTACCTCGGCCGCCACAACGACGTTTATCTGGCGCCGCGGCGGGTCATCGGCAGCCTGGCAGGCGTCGAGATCGTCGAAGCGGGCCGCAACGGGACCAGGGGCATGTGCTGCGGTGCGGGCGGTGCCCGCATGTGGATGGAGGAGACCATCGGCAAGAAGGTCAACGACGAGCGCAGCCAGGAGCTCATCGCCACCGGGGCGAGCCGCATCGCGGTGGCCTGTCCGTTCTGCTACATCATGATCGACGACGGCACGAAGGCCGCCGGCAAGGAAGAGGATGAGGTACGGGTGGCCGACATCTCCATGCACCTGCTCGAGGCGCTCGACGAGCGCGACGCCCGCCGCCTCGAGACCCTCGGCGACTGAGGGTCGACTCCGTCGGACCAGGTCCGGCGCGCCCGTGGTCCACGAGATCGCCACGGAGTCAATCCGCCTCGACCTTCCGGAGGCATAGAACGGCTCGTCAGCGTTCCTGGTCCCGGAAGTTCTCCCAGTAGCGGCTCGGGGTGGGCCCGCGCTGGCCCTGGTACTTCGACCCCACCCGCGCCGAGCCGTACGGCACGTCCGCCGGTGTCGTCATGCGCAGGAAGCTCACCTGCCCGATCTTCATGCCCGGATACAGCGTGATCGGCAGGTAGGCCACGATGGACAGCTCCAACGTGATGTGCCCGGAAAACCCTGCATCGATGAAGCCGGCGGTGCTGTGGATGAGCAGCCCCAGCCGACCCAGGCTCGACTTGCCCTCGATGCGCCCGACCAGGTCGTCGGGCAGGGACACCCTCTCGAACGTCGAACCGAGCACGAACTCGCCCGGGTGGAGGATGAAAGCCTCGCCCTCGCCGATCTCGACGAGGCGGGTGAGATCTTCGAGGTCCTCCTTGAGGTCGATGACCGGCATCGTGTGGTTGAGGAACACCCGGAACAACCGGTCGAGGCGCAGGTCGACCGACGACGGCTGGATGCACGACTCGTCCAGGGGGTCGATGACGATGCGGCCGACGTCGAGCTCCTCGCGAATGGTGCGGTCCGACAGGATCATCGGCCGCCGACCCTAGTGGTCCCGGCGGTCCGCCCCGGCGAGCGCCGGCAGCACGATCGGCGTCGCCGGAACCCGGTCGGCTACCCTCGCCGTCTCACCCCGCGGGTGTAGTTCAATGGCAGAACGTCAGCTTCCCAAGCTGATAATGCGGGTTCGATCCCCGTCACCCGCTCCAAGCGCCTCGACCCACGTCAGCGGCGCTTTCGTCGTTTCGGAGCGGGACGCGGTGCGCCGGCGGGAT
>JBKPHE010000164.1:0-18130 GCA_046744485.1 Actinomycetota bacterium
TCACTACCCCGTGGCTCACGGTGAACAAGTTCAGCGTAGGCCACAGCCTCGAACAACGAGAGTTCTTCGAGGGTGGCATCAACCTTACGGACACCGGCCTCGGTGGCAAGTGCTTCAGCACGTTCCTCGCGAGCACCCGCGCCTCGCAGGAGCTGGGCGCGAATCTGCACGACTTCTCGCGTGGCCAGCTCGGCGTCTGCGTGGCGGAGCTGACGACGACGCCCAAGGACGGATTGGGCGGCGACATCGTCGACACCGACGGCGACGGCCTTCCGGAGGTCACGATCGGCACCGGTGCTGCCGGCGTGGGCGTGACCGACTCGGCCAATCTCACCGTCGAAGGCGCGGACACCTGGAGTGGGACGCTGCACTTCTTCCTGTGCGGGCCCATCGCGACCGGCACGTGCGACACCGGCGGCGTCGAGATCGATGACGTTGTCCCATCCAATGGAACGGCAGTGAACCAGGACACGGTCATGCCGGTCCTCTCCGCCCCAGCCCATTTGACGTCGGTCGGGCGGTACTGCTGGCGCGGGTTCTTCGATTCCGCCACCCAAAACGTCGACGACCAGACCGACAGCTCGACGGGCGAGTGCTTCGAGGTGCTGCCGGTGCAGCCGACGCTTACCACGAGCGCCGGCCCCGATGTCACGCTCGGAAACCCGATCACCGACAACGCCCCCCTCAGCGGCACGGCCTTCCGGCCGGGGACGAACGGGCCCAATGCGACCTATCCGTCCATCAACGCGACGATGGTCACGCCCGCGGACGGCACGATCACCTTCACCCTGTTCGGGCCGAACGACTGCACGAGCGTGCCCACCGGGTTCGTTCCGATCGTCGTGACCGTGAACGGTGACGGCACCTACACCGCAAGCTTCACTCCGACCCAGGTCGGCACCTTCACCTGGGTCGGCGTGTACAGCGGGGACAGTCCGAACACGCTGGGCGCAGGCCCGACGGGCTGTCCGGACGTGAACGAGGAGGTCGTGGTCACCGGCAGGTCGGCTTCCACCACGGCGCAGGACTGGTTGCCGAACGACACGGCCACCATCACCGGAGACACGAACCTGAACGGGACACTGACGTTCCAGCTGTACACCGGTGACAACTGCGGTGTGACCTCGGGTTCACCGGTTTCCGGGCAGTCCTACAGCTTCACGCTCACGAACGAGCCTTCGCCGGCGGTTCGGAGCACGACGAACACCACGTTCAAGGTCACGGACGCGAACGAAGGCGCCTACTCGTGGCTCGTGCACTACGACGACACCACCCTGACCGATCCACCAGACAGGTGCGAGACGTCCACGGTCAGCATCACTGACTGATCGACGGGCGGAAGGGGAGCGCTACTTCCGAAAGGGGCCCCGGCGAGAGCCGGGGCCCCTTTCCCGCCCCCATCGTCCTGGGCGTCCACGCACCCATCCGCTGACCGCCGGGCCTGCGCCCCGCCACGGGCCGGCCCTACGCTCTCGACCATGACGGATGCCAGTGCCCTCGTCGCGGAGCGGATCGACAAGCTGTTGGCGGAGCTCGACCCGGCGTCGACCGATCCCGTGGAGTTCCGCGGCCGCCAGTACGACCTGGGGCTCGCCTGGGTGCACTTCCCGGAGGGCTCGGGAGGGCTCGGCGTGCCGCCCACCTTGCAGCGACAGGTCGACGAGAGGGTGTTCGGCGCCGGCGCCGCGCCTCCGGCCAGTCGCGAGTTCTTCGGGTGGACGCTGGCGGCGCCGACCGTCGCCACCAACGGCGACGAGGCGCTGCGCGAGCGGCTGCTGCGGCGCATGTTCACGGGTGAGGACGCCTGGTGCCAGCTCTTCAGCGAGCCGGGTGCCGGGTCCGACCTGGCCGCGCTCGCCACCCGGGCGGTGCGCGACGGCGACGAGTGGGTGATCAGCGGCCAGAAGGTGTGGAACACGCTGGCGCACATCGCGGACCGGGGGATGCTCGTGGCCCGCACTGATCCCGAGGTTCCCAAGCACAAGGGCCTCACCTACTTCGCCCTCGACATGCACGCACCCGGCGTCGAGGTCCGGCCCTTGCGGCAGATGACGGGTGAAGCCGAGTTCAACGAGGTCTACATGTCCGAGGTGCGGGTGCCCGACGCCGACCGCATCGGCGACGTCGGTGACGGCTGGCGGGTGGCGATGACCACGCTCATGAACGAGCGCACGGTCATCGGCGGCGGGGGCGGCATGCCTCGGCGTGGCTCCGGCGCCATCGCCGAGGCGGTGCGCATCTGGCAGGACGAGGTAGCGGACCACCATCCGGCGATGCGGGACCGGCTCATGCGGCTGTGGATCGAGACCGAGGTGCTGCGGCTCACCAACGTCCGGGCATCCCAGAACCGGAAGGTCGGCAACCCCGGGCCCGAGGGGTCGATCGCCAAGCTGGGCTTCGCCGAGATCAACAAGGCGGTCTACGAGCTGTGCGTCGACCTGCTGGGCCCTGCGGCGTTGGAGGGATACGACTACACGATGCGCCGCGCCGAGAGCCTGGGGCTCGTGGGCCCGCTCGGTATGGCGCGCCAGATGTTCCTCCGGTCCCGGGCCAACTCGATCGAGGGCGGCACGTCGGAGATCCAGCGCAACATCCTCGGTGAACGGGTGCTCGGCCTGCCCGGAGAGCCGCGGGTCGACAAGGAACTGCCCTGGTCGCAGGTGCCGCGGAGCTGAGGGGCTTCCGGCGAACTGGCGTCCCTGGCGCCGAAATCCCGGCGTGAGAGACCCCGGATCGGGATAGACCGGCCGGCATGCCCACGATCGTCGATCTGAGCCACGTGCTGGAGGACGGGACCATCACGTATCCCGGGCTCCCCGCACCGGTGATCTCCGACCATCTCAGCCGCGAGGCATCGCGCGAGCGGTACGCACCGGGGTACGAGTTCCACATCGGGCACATCGACATGGTGTCCAACACCGGGACCTATCTCGACACGCCGTTTCACCGCTTCCCCGACGGCCACGACCTCGCGGGTCTCGACCCGGCCCGGGTGGTCGGGGTCCAAGGGATCGTGGTCGCGGCCGAGGACCAGGAGATCCCGGCGACCGTGCTCGACGGGCTCGAACTAGCGGGGCACGCCGTGCTGTTCCGCACCGGATGGGACCGCCATTGGGGCGCCGAACGCTACGGCGAGCCCGACCATCCCTACCTGAGCGTGGCCGCGGCCGCGCGCCTGGCCGAGGGCGGGGCGGCGGTCGTGGGGATCGACTCGGTGAACATCGACGGAACCCGCACGGGCGAGCGGCCGATCCACTCGGTCCTGCTGGCCGCCGGCGTGCCGATCATCGAGCACCTCACCGGCCTCGACCAGATCGGCGGCCGACCGTTCACGTTCGTCGCGGTGCCGCCGGCGATCCGCGGCATGGGCACGTTCCCCGTGCGGGCGCTGGCGGTCCTCGCCTGAGCGAGCTGCGAGCGCGGCGGGCGCCCTGGATCGGCGCCGTGGTGGTGGCGTTCGTCGCCAACGGGCTCGGCGGGCCGAGCTTCCTGGCCCGGCTGCCCGAGCGCCAGTCCGACCTCGGCCTCTCCGACGCCACCCTGGGGCTGACGCTGGTCGGCATGGCCCTGGGTGCCATGGCCGCCAGCCCGGTGGCCGGCGGCTTGGTGAGCCGACTGGGCAGCCGGCCGGTGCTCGTGGTCGCCGCCGGCGGCCTGGGCGCCGGCCTGTGGACGGTCGGGGCCGCGCCCAACGCCCCGACGCTGTTCGCCGCCCTGACGGCGGTTGGTGCCACCGACGCCGCCATGGACATCTCCATGAACGCCAACGGCGCGGCGTACGAGAACCGGTCGGGCCGATCCGTGATGCACGGGTTCCACGGCGCCTGGAGCCTGGGCGCGCTGGCCGCGGCCGGGATCGCCGCCGCCGGCGCCGCCACCGGCGTCCCGCTCACGTTGCACCTGGCAGTGGTCGGTGCCGTGATCGCCGGCAGCGTGCTGGCGACGCGGCGTGGCCTGGTCGGCGATGACGCTCGGCCCTCGGTGCCTGCCGACCCCGCCGCCGCCGAACGTACGGCCGGGCGGGCGGCGACGTCGCGGCGGCTCGTCCGGCCCATGGTGGTCCTCGCCGCCGCCACCATCGGCGGCGCCATCATCGAGGGCGCGCCCTCCGACTGGTCCGCCATCCAGCTGGAGCGCATGGGCGTGGCGGCCGGCGTCTCCGCGCTCGGCTATGCGGCCTTCATGGCGGGCATGGTGGCCGGCCGCTTCGCCGGGGACCGGCTCACCGACCGGTTCGGCGGTGCCGTCGTGCTGCGTTGTGGCACCGCGCTGGTCGCGGCCGGGCTGGTGACGGGCATCGCCGTGAATCGCCCGGCCGCGTTCGCAATCGGGCTGACGCTCGCCGGCCTGGGCGCCGCCGGCTTGTTCCCGCTGGTGTTCTCGGCCGCGGCCCGGACGGAGGGCGTGTCCCCGGGATCGGGCGCGGCCACCGTGTCGCTCGCCGCCCGCCTGGGCTTCATGGTCGAGCCCGTGATCGTGGGCGCGGTCGCCGACCTCCTGAGCTTGCGCTGGGCGTTCGCGCTGGTGGCGCTGGTGGCGCTCGTGCTCGCGGCCGCTGCGCCCCGCATCATCCCGGGCCGCGGTGCCGCGACGATGGCCGCGGTGGGGCCGGCCGACGTCCGGGAACCGTGAGCCGTCAGGCCAGGCTGGCGATGCCGCCGTCGACCGGGATCACCGCACCGGTGAGGTAGGCGCCGGCCCGGGACGCCAGGTAGATGGCGGCACCGGCCATGTCGTCGGGGCGGCCGATGCGCTTGAGCGGCGCGTTGGCCGCGATCTGCTCGCCGAACGCGTCCAGCACCGCGGCCATCATCTTCGACTCGAACGGTCCCGGGGCGATGGCGTTGACGGTGATCCGGGGTGCCAGGCGCTTCGCGAGGTGGCGGGTGAGCATGTGCACGGCTGCCTTCGACGCCGAGTACGAGTAGTTATCCAGCAGCGGCACCTTGAACCCCTCGATCGAGCCGATGTTGATCACCCGGGCAGGTTCGTCGGCCGTGCCCGATTCCTCGAGCAGCGGCACGAGGAACTTGGTCAGGTGGAACACGCCCTTGACGTTGAGGGCCAGCGCCCGCTCCCACGCGGCCTCGTCGAATTGCTCCAGCGGCGCGCCCCACGTGGCGCCCGCATTGTTGACCAGGATGTCCAGGCTCGACTCCCGGGCGGCGATGGCCTCGGCCAGTCGCCGGCACTCGGCCTCGGTGGACAGGTCCGCGGCGATGGCGTGGCACTCCCCCACCTTCGACAGCCCGGCCGCCACCTCGTCCAACACATCGGCCTTGCGTGACGAGATGTAGACCCGGGCACCGGCCTCGACGTAGCCCCGTGCGATCATCAGCCCGATGCCCCGTGATCCCCCGGTCACGAGGGCGGTCTTTCCGGCGATGGAGAAGAGGTCGGTCATCCTGGGCACCTCACCAGGTGTCGATGTAGGGCCGCTTCTTGGCGACGCGGGGACCCGCCGGTGGTGGTGCGGCGCCGAAGGTGGTGGCGATCCAGCGGCGGCTGTCGGCCGGGTCGATCACGTCGTCGATCTCGAAGTGGGTGGCCGCGTTGAGCGCCTTGCCATGCTCGTAGGCCTGGGCAACCATCCGCTCGAAGGCCCGGTCGCGCTCCTCGGGATCGTCGATGGCATCGAGCTCGGTGCGGTAGCCGAGCCGCACCGCGCCCTCCAAGCCCATGCCGCCGAACTCGCCGGTGGGCCAGGCGACGCAGAACAGCGGCGCCTTGAAGCTGCCGGCGGCCATGGCCTGTGCGCCGAGCCCGTAGCCCTTGCGGAGGACGATCGTGCCGGTGGGCACGGTCAGGTTGGCGCCGGTGACGAACAGGCGGCAGGCGTGGCGCACCAGCGCCTTGGTCTCGGCGTCGGGGCCCACCATGATCCCGGGGGTGTCGCACAGGAACAGCAGCGGCAGGTCGAAAGCGTCGCAGAGCTGCATGAACCGGGCGGCCTTGTCGGCGCCGTCGGCGTCGATGGCCCCGGCCTGGTGGGCGGGGTTGTTGGCCAGGATGCCGAGCGGCCGGCCCTCGACCCGGGCCAGCACCGTGATCATTCCCAGGCCGAAGCCGGCGCGCAGCTCGAGCACCGAACCGGTGTCCGCCAGCGTCTCGGTCACGGCGCGGACGTCGTAGACCTGCCGGCGGTTCTCGGGTACCAGGTCGCGCAGCGCGGACTGGTCGGCGCAGGTCCAGCCGTCCTCGGGCCCACCGAAGTAGGAGAGGTAGCGCTTGGCCACGGTCACCGCCTCGGCCTCGTCGGTGACCGGGACGTCCACCACACCGTTGCCGACCTGCACGTCCAGCGGCCCGATCTCCTCGGGGGCGAACACCCCCAGACCCCCGCCCTCGATCATGGCCGGGCCGCCCATGCCGATGTTGGATCCGGCCGTGGCGATCACCACGTCGCAACAACCGAGGATGGCGGCGTTGCCGGCGAAGCACCGCCCCGACGTGATCCCGACGAGCGGCACCCGGCCGCTGAGCCCGCCCCACAGGTTGAACGCCAGGCAGTCGAGGCCCGACACGCCCGGCGCGTCGGTGTCGCCCGGCCGCCCGCCGCCGCCCTCCGCGAAGAACACCACCGGCAGCCCTTGGCGCTCGATCAAATCGAACAGCCGGTCCTTCTTGCGATGGTTCTGGTAGCCCTGCGTGCCGGCCAGCACCGTGTAGTCGTAGGACAGCACCGCGGTGGGGCGACCATCGACCGTGCCCACGCCGGCCACCAACCCGTCTGCCGGCGTGCGGGCGATGAGGTCGTCGAGCGAGCGGCGGCGGCGCTGCGCGGCGATGACCAGCGGGCCGTACTCCACGAAGCTGCCGGGGTCGAGCAGGTCGGCGACGTTCTCGCGTGTGGTGCGCTGCCCGGTGCTGCGCCGGCGGGCCACGGCCTCGGGACGGCTGTCGTCGAGCCCGATGCCATGGCGCTCGACAACCTCGGCCAGGTCCGCGCGCGACGTCGCATCACCGCCTTCGGCCCGCGGCCTCCCGCCCGCGGGCTCGGCGGTGCCGCCGTGCTGGGCGCCGGCGGACGCGGCCACGGCCTCCTCGACGACGGCCAGCAGGTCGCCGGACGCGACGGCGTCGCCGGGCGCCACCACCACCTTGTCGATCGTGCCTGCGGCTCCGGCCTCGACGACGTACTCCATCTTCATGGACTCGACGATCACCACCGGCGACGACGGCTCGACCCGTGCCCCCGGCGCGGCCACCACCCGGACAACGGATCCACGCAGCGGCGAGCGAACCTCGGCCATTCAGGTCGTCGAGTACTCGTGGAAGCCGCGACCGCTCTTGCGGCCCAGCAACCCGGCCTCGACCATCCGCACCAGCAGCGGCGGGGGTGCGTAGAGCTGCTCGCGGAACTCCTCGTACAGCGACTCGGCCACGGCCTTGGTGGTGTCGAGCCCGATGAGGTCGGTGAGCGCCAGCGGTCCCATGGGGTGGGCGCAGCCCTCGACCATGCCGGCGTCGATGTCCGCGGCCGTGGCGAATCCGGACTCCAGCATGCGGATGGCCGACAGCAGGTAGGGGATGAGCAGGGCGTTGACCACGAACCCCGCCCGGTCCTGCGAGCGGATCACGTGCTTGCCCAGCGCCTCTGCGAAGCCGGCCGACCGCTCGGCGGTCCGCTCCGACGTGAGCAGCGAGCTGACCAGCTCGACCAGCTTGAGCACGGGCACCGGGTTGAAGAAGTGGATGCCGATCACCTGCTCGGGCCGGCCGGTTGCCATGCCGAGCTTCATGATCGGGATCGACGACGTGTTCGACGCCAGGATGGCCGAAGGGTCCTCGACCACCTTGTCGAGCGCCGTGAACACCTGCTTCTTCGCGTCCTCGTCCTCGATGATGGCCTCGACCACGACCTCGCGGTCGGCCAGCTCGCCCAGGTCGGTGACGAACCGCAGGCGCGCTTGCGCGGCGGCGATCTCGTCCTCGCTGAGCTTGCCGGCGCGCAGGCCCCGGGCCAGCGAGCCGTCGATCTTGCGCCGGCCGGCGTCGGCACGTCCCTTGTCGATCTCCTGGACCACGACGTCGAACCCGGACCGGGCCGCCATCTCGGCGATGCCAGACCCCATCAGCCCGCACCCGACCACTCCCACACGCTCAGTCACGACCACCTTTATAGGCGCGGCCCTCCGATTCCTGGCGCAGTTCTGGCTGCCGACCAACCAATCCTGCGCCGGGAACGGGCGGTGGTCAGCGGCTGGCGCCCTGGTCGGCCAGCATCCGGCCGAGGCTGACGAGCTGGCGGGTGGCGCCTCCGAGAGTCAGCTCGAGCTGCTTGGCCAGCAGGAAGTAGCGGTGTAGCGGGTAGTCCCGGTCCACGCCGATGCCGCCGTGCAGGTGCTGGGCAGCGTGGACCACCCGCTGGCCTCCGGCGGATGCCCAGTACTTGGCGATCGCCACCTCGCGATCCGCCGGAAACCCCGCCGTGAGTCGCCACGCGGCCTGCAGCATCGTGAGCCGGATGGCATGGGCGTCGACGTAGGCGTCGGCGGCCCGCTGGCCCACGGCCTGGAAGGTGGCGATGGGGCGTCCGAACTGCTCGCGGGACGACGTGTACTCGCCGGTCATCCGAACCGCCTCGGCGGCGACTCCCGCCATCACCGCACAGGCGGCCACGGTGGCGTGTTCGACGGTCCAGCGCAGGACGGTCCCCCCGGCATCGACCGGCCCGAGCGCGGCATCGCCACCCAGCCGCACGCCGGCCAGGACGAGCTGCGCTTCGGGCGTCCCGGTCGTCGTCGCCTGACGCTCGCAGGACAGGCCGGCGGCGTTGGCCGCGACGACGAACACGCCGGTGGCCCCGTCCGGCGTCGTGGCGGGCACCAGCACCGTGTCCGCCACCAGGGCCGCGGGCACGTTGGTCTTGGTGCCGTCGAGCACCCAGCCACCGCCGTCGGGGTGGGCCACCGTGGCCGGCCGGAGGGGATCACCGAGGGGCTCGACCAGCGCCGCGGTCGGCACCGTGGTGCCGGCGGCCAACGGGGCCAGCAGTGCGGCCCGCTGGTTGGCGGACCCGAACCGGGCGACCGGCAGACCGGCGAAGGCAAGCGACGCCAGGGCCGGCACCGGCGCCGTCCGCCGGCCGACCTCCTCCAGCACCAGGCACAGCTCCAGCAGCCCCAGGCCCGCCCCACCGTGCTCGACGGGCACGGCGATCCCGAGCAACCCGGCGTCGGCCATGGCGCCCCACAGGTCGCGGTCGAACCGCAGGTCGTCGGCGTGGTCGAGCGAGCGGAGAGTCTCGGGAGTCGCCTTGTCGCCCAGGAGCTTGGCCGCCAGCTCGGCGGTGGCCTGTTGCTCGTCGGTCAGGTCGAAGTCCACCGGTCCTCCCGGCCTCAGCGCTTCGCCATGGGCATGCCCATGCCGAAGGCGGCGATCAGGTCGCGCTGCAGCTCGTTCGTCCCGCCACCGAAGGTGAGGATGAGCAGGCTGCGGTACATCTGCTCGAGGCGCGAGCCGAGCAGTGCACCGGGCGCATCTTCGGCCAGGTAGGACCGCTCGCCGAGCACCTCCATGAGTAGGCGGAAGCTCTCGAGGTAGTGCTCGGTGCCGAAGACCTTGATGGTGCTGGCGTCGGCGACCGGCAGCTCGTCGCGGGCGGCGGCCCATGCCACCTGCCAGTTGGCAAGGCGCAGGAACTCGAACCCGGCGTACGCCTTGGCCAGATTGATCTGGACCCACTCCTGGTCGATGACTCGACGTCCACTGCCCGGCAGGGGGGTGGCCCGCGCCCAGTCGATGGTCTCGTGCAACATGTGCTCGGCCATGCCGGGACTGCAGAGCGTGACGCGCTCGTGGTTGAGCTGGTTGGTGATGAGCTTCCAGCCCTCGTTCTCGCCGGCGACCAGGTTGGCCGCCGGGATGCGCACCTCGTCCCAGTGGACGGCGCAGATGTCGTGCGACGACAGCAGGTTCAGCCGGGTGCGCTCGATGCCCCGCAGGTCCATGGGGGCGATGAAGATGGAGATGCCCCGATGGCGGCTGTCCTCGGCACCGGTGCGGACGGCGAGCCAGCAGTAGTCGGCGTCGCTGGCCAGGCTGGTCCACATCTTCTGCCCGGTGACCACGTAGTCGTCGCCGTCGCGCACGGCCTTGGTGCGCAGCGAGGCCAGGTCGGTGCCGGCGTTGGGTTCGGAGTAGCCGATGCAGAAGTGGATCTCGCCCCGGAGGATCCGCGGCAGATACTCGCGGCGCTGCTCCTCACTGCCGAACTGCATGAGCGTGGGTGCGACGGAGTTGATCGTGAGCATGGGCACCGGGGCCCCGGCCCGCATCGACTCGTCGAAGAAGATGAACTGCTCGACCGGGCCGCGGCCCTGCCCGCCGTACTCGGTGGGCCAGCCGATGCCGAGCCAACCATCGGCACCCATCTGGCGGACCACCCGGCGCATCACGGGCCCGATGCCGTCGCCGTGGCGCAGCGCGCGCCGGGTGTCGGCGTCGAGCAGGGCGTCGTAGTAGTCCCGCAGCCGCTTGCGGAGCTGTTCCTCCTCCTCGGTGTAGGCCAGGTGCACGTCGCCCCCTCGCGTGTGGCGTTCCGGCGCGAACGATAACGCGTTCTACCTGGCTCAGGCCTGGGGGGTGTACCTCCTGTCGGGGTCGATCGGGCTCATCAGGCCCACGTCGTTGCCCTCGGGATCGCCGACGACGGCGTAGCGCGCGCCCCAGAACGCGTCATAGGGCGGCTGGCGCCCGGGGTAGCCCGCAGCATTCACGTTCGCGTACACCTCGTCGACCGCTGCGCGGGACGGCAACGAAAACCCGATCACCGTCCGAGCCCCTTCCCCGGACTCCCGCCACCCCGCGTGCCACAACTTCACGCCCGGCTCGTTGTCGAACTCGACCGTCGGCCCGTCGCCGGCCTCGACCTCGGCGTGGCGGGCCCCGCTCCCGGGCGGCCAGTCGCCAGCGTCGCCGCCACGGATCGGGAGGCCCAGCGTCCGGTAGAAGGCGAGCACGGCGTCCATGTCGCGCACCACGAGGTTCAACTGGTGGAAGCGGGGGACCACGTCGGGCATGGCTGCATCTCCCTTTGCTGCGGCTCTTGCCGCGTGGGTGTGCCACGGCGCGGAGGCGGCGTCAAGGCCAACCCCTTCGGGCGGCCTGCGGCCGGCCTTGACCCCCGGCTCCGTGCCGTGGGTGGGGGCGGTCAGGAAGCGCCGCTGGGGCGTCGCTTCCGGGGCAAGCGCTAATGCCTTTGGCCGTGGCCGTCATTTGCTGGTCTCCGACCCGGCCATTTTTCGAATTCGGCTTGCGCTGTTATGCGAACACTAGTACGCTACTGGTCATGTCTGGGGAGGTCAGCAGCATCCTTGAAGGGCTCTCTCACGCGATCGACGAGCTAGACCTGCCCATTGACAGTCTGGTTCTGACCGAAGCGTTCGCCCTGGCAGATCGGCTCAATGCCAAGCTGCTGGCCGCGGTCGGTGAACACGACACCTGCGAGGTGTGGCGCAATGACGGCGCCACGTCGATGACCGCCTGGCTGCGCCATCACACGGGTCGCAGCGGCCGTGACGCGGCCCGCTGTGCCCGCACCGCCCGCCGGCTACGGGTGCTGCCGGTCACTGCCGCCGCCTACCGGGACGGTGTCCTGTCCGGCGGTCAGATCCAGGCGGTCGTTGCCAACCTCGAGGACCGCACTGTCCGCCTGTTCGCCCAACACGAGACCGAGCTGATCCCCGAGCTGGTGACGCTGTCGGTCCATGAGACCGCGACCGCGATGCAGGACTGGGCCCGACGCGCCGACGCCCTATTGGGCGACGACCCCGACAAGCCTGAGCCTGAGCGGTCGCTGCACCTGTCCCGCATCCTGGACGGGCGCCGCGAGCTCTCCGGCAGCTTCGATCCCGAGGGTGGTGCGGTCATCGCCACCGCCCTACGGCTGGCCCAGACCGACGATGTCGCCGGCGAATCCGGCCGCGCCCCCGCCCAACGCCGCGCCGACGCCCTCGTCGACGTGTGCCGCCGGTTCTTGGACCACCAGCAGCAGCGCCGCGGTGGCCGCCACCGGCCCCACCTCAACATCATCACCACCCTCGATGTCTTCGAACAACGGGGCCGAGGCCGGCTGCTGGACGGGTCGATCCTCGACGCCGCCACCCTGCAGCGCCTGTTGTGCGACGCGGGCGTACACCGGGTCGTCACCGACGGACGCTCCAGCGTCCTGGACTACGGAACCACCACCCGCACCGTTCCCGCCAACCTCTACAACGCGCTGGTCGTCCGCGACCGCCACTGCCGCATCCCCGGCTGCGACCGACCCCCCGACTGGTGCGAAGCCCACCACCTCCGCTGGGTCACCCACGGCGGTCCCACCGCCCTCGACAACCTCGCCCTCGTTTGTAGCCGGCACCACCACCTGCTCCACACCCCCGGCTGGGACGCCAAACTCCGACCCGACGCCACCCTCGAGGTCACCGACCCGCAGGGCCGCACCCGCACCAGCACCGCACCCGACCCCAGCCGAGCACCACCGCTACCGCTCAGGGAATGACCTGAAAGCCGTGGCGTCCCCTGCGCCGACGGTCCGTCACGTCAAGCGCGCAGGCGTGATCATGTAAGGAGCCTCGCGCCGTGTCTCGGGTGCGGCCACCACCGGACAGAGCCGGCGATCCGGACACCCAGCGGCTCTGCATACGATCGTCGCTCGGTGCATGTGCGGACAAGGGTCGACGCCGACCTCGACAGGTGCGCTCGTCTCGTGGAGGTTGTGCACGCGAGCGACGGATACCCCGCCTACCTGCCGGATGACGTCCGCGGCTTTGTGGCATCGCCCCATGCGTACGCCGCCTGGGTTGCGGAGTTCGGCGATCAGCTGGTTGGGCCCGGGTGAGCGGATCGCACGCGCCCGTGGAGACCGCGACCTCATCACGCCAGCGGCCGCGTCAGGCCGGCTGAGCGACGAACTCCGCCAGCCGCACGCCATGGTCGGCGGCCAGCATCTCCGCCGCCTTCTCGCCGATCATGATCGACGCGGCGTTGGTGTTGCCGCTGACCACGTTGGGCATGATGCTCGCGTCGGCGACCCGCAGGTCGGCGACGCCCATGACCCGGAGCCGCGAGTCGACGACGCTTCCCATCCGGCACGTCGACGTCAGGTGGTACACGGTGAACGAATAGTGCCGTGCCAGATCCTCGAGCAGGTCGCCGCCCGGGGTGTCGCCGGCGACGTATCCGTGCTTGGCTGCGAGCGCAGGGGGGACGAGCAGGGGGCCGAGTTCCTGCGCCGTGGGCCAGTTCGCCACGACGTCGAGCGCCCGGCGCAGTACCGCGACCATGACCTCCATGTCGTAGGGGTCGCCGTAGTAGTTCATGCGGATGTCCGGTTGATCCAGCGGGTCGGCAGTGGCGAGCACGATCTCGCCCTCGCTGTGGGGCTGGACCGGGTTGGCGAGAACGATCACGGTCTCGGCGTCCGGCGCGAGACGCCGGTCGGCATCGTCGAAGTAGTCGCGTGGGTCGACCCGAAGACAGGTGCGCCAGATGTCGTCGTTGTAGCCACAGACGAAGATTGCGATCTGGGCGTCGTGGGTGTGGTGGTCGCCGAGGCCGGTGGAGAACCAGGCGCTCGCTTCGTACAACGACGACGCCACCAGGCCGTGCCCGGTGGTGGCCCACTCGGTCACCCGCCTTTCGGCCTCGGCCCTGAGCGCCTGAAGCTCCTCGGGCAGGCCGGCGTCGTCCGCCGGGTCGGCCGGCAGCGGCCCGGCCGGCGCCCGCAGCGCGTCGGGACCCATCGAGATGCCCATCTGGCTCATCGACACGCCGATGCCGGGTGCCGGATAGACGAGGCCGACCTGCAGATGGTCCTTGAGGTGCTTGCCGACGTCGGGGGCGTCGAGCAGGCACGGCACGCCCGCGGCTTCGAGGTCTCGCCTCGGCCCCACGCCGGACAGCATCAGGATGTGGGGTGATCCCACCGCACCGGCGCTGAGCACCACCTCCTTGTCGGCCCACGCGACGGTCGTCTCGCCGTCGGCGGTCCGGTACTCGACCCCGGTTGCCCGCAGCTCGCCCGGATCGCCTTCGAGGACCACCCTCGTCACGTGCGCCCCACAGATCACTTCGAGGTTGGGTCGGCGCTCGACGTCGCCTTCGAGGAACGCGTGATACGTGCTCGACCGCTTGCCGGCCCGCGTCGTGGTCTGCAAGAGCGACACGACGCCGTCGGGCCCGCCGCGGTCACGGCCGTTGTAGTCGCCCCTCGGGATCCCGGCCGCGACCGCGGCGTCGACGAACTGCTGTGCGCCGGCCAGCACGGGGGCCCGCACCGACACGCCGAGGGGACCCTGCGTGTTGTGGGCGTCGGCATCGACGACGATGTCTCCGCTGGGCGCGAGACCCTCACTCTTCTTGAAGTAGGGCAGCACGTCGTCGTAGCCCCACCCGACGGCGCCCCCCGCGGCCCACGAGTCGAAGTCGCCCGGATGGCCCCGGACGTAGGCCATGTAGTTGATGCCGGACGATCCGCCGAGCATCTTCCCCCGGGGCACCATCATCCGGCCGTCCATGAGGCCGAGGCCACAGCCGCCGGCGTCGGCGGTGTACATCCAGTCGGTCGCGGGATTCTGTTGCAGCACCGGGCACGCGGCCGGCATCGCCTCCTGGGGAGGCGGCGGGCCGCCTGCCTCCAGAAGGGCGACCCGGCACCTCGAGTCCGCCGAGAGCCGGGCGGCGACCACCGCGCCGGCAGACCCACCCCCTACGACGACGAAATCAAACTGCCCGCCCATAACAGGTAAACGTAGCCGTCACATCACACCGCCAGCCGGGCGTCCGAACCACGGCCGACCACCACGGTGAGGGCCCGGAGGGCGCAACATGGGCACACGTACGTGCGACGAGAGCAAGTCGGGGAGGAGCGAGCAGTCCTCCCACGTGCGCGGCAGCTTCCGCTACGCGGCGCCGTTCGCCGGCCTCTGAGCGCGCTCCGCGTCCGCCGCCGCCTGCCAGTGATAGCGGACGTCTGGCGCGCCCTCCTCGTTGTCACCCTCGGTCGACGCGATCGCCACGAACCCATGCCGCTCATAGAAGCGCCTCGCCCCCGTGTTCGCCGCGAAGGTCCACAGGTCGAGACCTTCCGGACAGACAGACTTGGCGACATCCAGGAGGCGCGAGCCAAGGCCGCGGCCTGTGTGGGGCGGGTCGACGTACAGCTGGTCGACCCAGCCCGGCTCGAGAACGAGCAGCGCAACGATCTCGCCATCGTCGTCATCGATGACCCGCGTCTCCCGCTGGGGAAGGACCACGGTCGCGAAGAACTCGTGAACCTCCTCGTCACTGTGGACCGGAGCAGGAATGGACGGGATCGATGCCGTTCGCGAGCGCAACCAGACGGCCGCCACGCCCGCCGCCTCCTCTCGCTTGGCTCTCCTTGGCCTCAGCCGATAGGGAGCTCCATCCACCTGGACAGCCTGCCTCGCCGAGCGCCGATTCGGGTACGTGCGTGGGCACGGCACCGAGCCTGCAGGTCGCGGTCACACCAGATCGACGCGCAACACCTCGGTCCGTTCGATGGCGAGGTCACGGTGGCCGCTCAGCGCGCCCCGCCGCTCGTCACTCATGTAGCTGGCGAGCGCGTCCTCGGACGGGAACTGGACGAGATGCACCTCCAGCGGCTGACCGGGTTGGCCCGCCGCTCTGGCCCGCTGCAGGATTCGTCCACCGTGGTCAGGAAGCAGTTGCAGCACCCGGTCCTCGTACGAGATGAGGTCCGCCTCGCGTCCCTCGCGGGCCCAGAGGAGCACGCACAGGGTCACGGTCATGGCCCGCACCACACCCTCATCGCTCAGGATCGCGGCTCGACCAGCTCACGTCCGAGCTCGGCGACGGTGCTGGCCCCAACCAGCGCCATGGTCCGGCGGACATCGGCGTCGAGCAGCCCCAGCACGTGGTCGACGCCCCGCTCGCCGGCGGCGCCCAACCCGTAGAGATAGGCGCGGCCGGCCATGCATGCCCGGGCCCCCAGCGCCACCGCCTTCACGATGTCGCTGCCCCGGCGCACTCCTCCGTCGCAGATGATCTCCAGCCGGTCCCCGACGGCGTCGGCCACGGGCGCCACCAGATCGAGCGTCGCCGGCGCCGAGTCGAGCTGGCGGCCGCCGTGGTTGGAGAGGGCGATGGCCTCGACACCGGCGTCGGCGGCCAGCCGGGCGTCGTCCACGGTCTGGATGCCCTTGACGATCAGTGGGCCGGCCCACACCGAGCGCATCCACTCCACGTCACGCCATGACAGTCCCGGATCGAACTGCGTGCTGACGTACTCGGACAGCGTCACCGCCGTGCTGCCGTCACCGACGCCCGCGGAGTCGGGCACGTTGGCGAAGCGGATCGACCCAGACCGCAGGAACCGCCAGGTCCAGCTCGGGTGGACGGCGCCGTCGACCAGCGTGCCGAGCCCGATCTTGGGGGGCAGCGAGAACCCCCGCCGCACGTCGCGCTCCCGCCGGCCCAGCACCGCGGTGTCGACGGTGAGCACCAGCGCCTCGTAGCCGGCGGTGGCGGCCCGCCCGATCATCTCTTTCACCAGGCCCCGGTCGCGCCAGACGTACACCTGGAACCACTTCGGTCCCGAGCTGGCCCCGGCCACCTCCTCGATCGAGCGGGTGCTCAGCGTCGACAGCGTGTACGGCAGGCCGGCCCGCGCCGCCGCCCGGGCCACGGCCAGCTCGCCGTCGGGATCGGCGATGCGGGTGAAACCCGTTGGCGCCAGGACCAGCGGCAGCGGCAACGGCCGCCGCAGCAGGGTCGTGGAGGGATCGACCTCGCCGACGTCGCGCAGCACCCGGGGCCGGAACGTCACCGCCGCGAACGCCGCCGAGTTGGCCGCCATCGTCCGCTCGTCCTCGGCGCCACCGTCGATGTAATCGAACACCCCCCGGGGCAGGCGCCGCCGGGCGATCGACCGCAGGTCGGCGACCGACGCTGCCCGCGCCAGACGGCGGGCCACCGGATCGAGCTCCAGGCGACGGAACCGGAGCACCGAGCGCAGCGTCTCGATCACCGCAGCTCCCAGCGCTCGCGGTACGGGTCGAGGCGTTCGTCGTCGGGGTCGAGCTCGGTGACGAGCACCCGCACGCGTTCCGGGGCCAGGCCCCGCGCGGGGGCCCGCTGGCCCAGCTTGCTGGAGTCGACGGCCACCACCACCTCGGCGGCAACGTCGGCCAGCGCCAGCTTGACCTCGGCGTCCTCGAGCGTGGCTTCGGACGTGCCATGCGCCGGGTGCAGGGCGGCAGCAGACATGAACAGCCGTCGGAGCAACACGTCGTGCGCCGTGCGCGTGGCGAGCGGGCCGACCAGACTGCCCGTCCGGTGGTCGAGCTGGCCGCCGGTCAGCAGCGCGGTCACGCCCGGCTTGTCCTGCAGTGCCGCGAACGTGTCCTGCCCGTTGGTCACGACCGTGAGATCACGCACGTCACCCAGGTGGACGGACAGGCGCTGGAGCGTGGTGGAGGCGTCGATCCCGATCGCGCCGCCGTCGCCCACCAGCGGGACCAGCTTGGACGCGATCCGGTCCTTGGCCCGGACGTGGCGGCTGAACCGCTCCGCGAACGGCTGCGGACCGATGGCGACGGCGCCGCCCCGGATCCGCTGGACGACGCCCTGCTCGGCCAGCATGTCGAGATCGCGCCGGATGGTCATCTCGCTGACGTCGAACGCGACCGCCAGCTCCACCACCTTCACCCGTCCCTCGCTCTGGATCCGGGCGCCGATGCGCTGCAGCCGGTCGATGGCGTCGATGCTCATGCCACCGCCCGGGGATCGGTGAGGTGGCGGCGGGCGTCGGCCAGATCGTCGCACACGCCGAGCGCGATGCCCTGGACCAGGGCGTTGCCGAGGGCGGTGGCCTCGACCGGGCCGGCGCAAACCGGGAGCCCCGTCCACTCGGCCAGCAGCCGGCGGTAGAGCGCCGACTGGGCGCCGCCGAAGACGTGCACGTCGGTAACGCCGCCGAGCTGGTCGAGGATGGCCGCCGTGCCGGCCGCCTGCGACTCGACGATGCCCCTGACCACCACCGGCGGCGGGGCATCGGCAGCCAGGCCGAGGTCGGCCGTGACCGCCGCCAGCATGTCGTCGGGATTGAGGAAGCGATGATCGGCCACGTCGAGCACCGCCTCGGGTC
>JBKPHE010000025.1:0-9756 GCA_046744485.1 Actinomycetota bacterium
CGAGGCCGCGATCACCGACCAGCTTCCCGACGTCGTCGATCTGATGGCCCTGACCGCCGCGGCCGGCCTGCCGATCGCCGCCACGCTCTGCGCAATCGGACGCCGGCCCGGCGGCCCCCTCGGTGCTGCCGTCGAGCGGGCGGCCGCCCACATCGAGCGGGGCGGCACCACCGCCTCGGCGCTCGGACTCGTCGTGGACCATGCGGGTGCTTCGGCACGACCACTGGTCGACGCCCTGACGGCCCATGACCGCTACGGCACCCCGCTGGCGCCGGCACTCGAGCGAGTGGCGATCGAGAGCCGGCTGCGCCGCAGGCGTCAGGCGGAGGAGGCGGCGCGTCGGCTTCCGGTGACCCTCCTCTTTCCCTTGGTGCTCACGACCCTGCCGGCCTTCGCCCTGCTCACGGTCGTCCCGCTCTTGGCGGGATCGTTCGGCTCGCTGAGCCTCTGACTCCCCTCCCCCTGACACAACCCCACACCACGCAGTGGCGCGACCTGGGAGGTCGACATGTTCATGCATCCCGTACTCCATGCCCGACGGCTCGCCTCGCGGACCGTCGGTCGACTCGGCCGTCGGCTCACCGGCGACCGAGGTCAGGCCACCGCCGAGTACGGCCTTGTCATATTGGCCGCCGGTGGCATCGCCCTCGGCGTCATCGCCTGGGCCGCCCAGACGGGCAGCTTCACCGACCTGTTCGAGTCGGTGATCGAGAAGCTGACCGACAGTCTCTAGCCGTGGGACGACCCTGGTCCGGCGCGCCGGGCCGTCATCCCGCACCGAGAAGCGACGGCGGCCAGGCCACCGTGGAACTGGCCCTGGTCCTGCCGTTGGTCATCGGTCTGCTCCTGGCCATCATGCAGGCCGGGGTGTTGGCTCGCGATCAGATCCTCGTGACCCACGCCGCCCGCGAGGCTGTGCGCGCCGCTGCCGTCGACGCCGACCCGGCGGCCGCACGACGCGCGGCCGAGCAGGCGGGCCCGCTGGCCGTGGATCGGCTCGACGCCGAGGTGGTCGAGCGGGGGGAGGTCGGAGGTCGGGTCAGGGTCGTCGTGCGCTACCGGGCACCAACTCGCGTCCCGCTCGTGGGGTCCTTCGTCGACGACGTCGTGCTCGACGCCGCCGCGACGATGCGGGTGGAGCGGTGATGAGCGCCCGATCGCGATCAGAGCGCGGCACGAAGCAAGGCCAGGGCCCCAGCCTTGTCCAGCGGCTCGTTGCCGTTGCCGCACTTGGGCGACTGCACGCAGGAGGGGCACCCGCTGGCACACGGGCAGGACTCGATGATCTCGGCTGTGGTCGCCAGGTGCCGCGGAGCCGCTTCGTACCCGAGCTCGGCGATGCCGGCGCCACCCTGATAGCCGTCGTAGATCACGATGGCGGGCGCCCCGAGATCGGGCTGGTGCAGCGTCGACACCCCACCTACGTCCCAGCGGTCGCAGATGGTGAACAGCGGCAACACGCCGATCCCGGCGTGTTCGGCGGCGTGCAGGGCACCGGGACCGTCGGCCAGCGCAACACCCGCACGCGCGAGCAGGCCCTCGGGAACCGCGTACCAGAACGCCCGCGTGCACAGCGTCGAATGGGGCAGCTCGAGCGCGGTCATCCCGAGGGATTCACCCGTCAGGGCGTCCTTGCGCTGGTAGCCGATCACCTGTTCGTGCACCTCGACGGTCCCCAGGCCGACCTCGAGCTCGCCCAGTCGGCGTGCGGCGTCGCGACGCACGATCCGGATATCGATGTCAGTGCGTGCCACTGTGTAGGTCGACCCGTCATCGGGCTCCACGACGGCCGTGCGACCGTCGAGGTCGAGGGCGGCGACCCGCCAGGTCTGCCCGGCGTGCAGGTAGGAGGCCCCCGGGTGCGCCTGCTCGCACGCGCGGGCCAACTCGACCGTGCCGACCGCCTCGCCGTCGATCGTGCGGATGCTCACCTCGCCGCCGGCGCCCGCCCGGAGGCCGACGCCGTGGGCCGGCCACCCACCACCCGAATAGAGGGCCTGCGGCCCCCGGCCCCGCGCCTGCTGGCGCACCACCACCTCGTCCGCGCGGGCGAGGCGCAAGACGATCTCGTCGAGGAAGCCCGGCCAGTAGCGCTCGTCGGCGTGGGTGAGCGGCATCTCGTGGGCGGCGCACCGCAGGTGGGCATCGGCGACGAAGGGATTGGCGGGGTTGATCACCGCCGGCTCCGGCGGCCGCCGTACCAGATCATCGGGATGGGTGGCGATCCATTGGTCGAGCTGGTCCGCCCCCGCCACCAGGACGGCAGCGGACGCCTGCCCGGCCCGCCCGGCCCGCCCGGCCTGCTGCCAGAACGAGGCGATCGTGCCCGGGAATCCGTTCAGCACCACGGCATCCAGCCCTCCCACATCGATGCCGAGCTCGAGTGCGCTGGTCGCGACCACTCCGTCGAGGCGTCCGCTGAACAGCTCCTCCTCGATCTCCCGGCGTTCGACCGCCAGGTAGCCCCCGCGGTAAGGCTTGACGCGCCGCCTGTGGGCCGGCGGCAGGCGACGCCGGGCGTCGGCGGCCACGACCTCGGTGGACCGGCGGCTGCGGCAGAACGCGATGGTCTTGTGTCCCGATCCCACCAGCTCGGCCACCAAGCCGGCCGTCTCCCGGTTGCTGGAGGCCCGTACCCCGGTCAGCTCGTTGAGTTGTGGCGGGTTCCACACCGCCACCAGCCGCTCGCCCTGGGGCGAGCCGTCGTCCACCACGGCCTCGACAGGGAGGCCGCACAGGTCCGACGCCAGCACGTCCGGCCGGCCGATGGTGGCCGAGCAACAGACGAAGGTGGGATCGGCGCCGTAGCGGTGGGCCAGTCGGCGGAGTCGGCGCAGCACGTGGGCAACGTGGCTCCCGAAGATCCCCCGGAAGGCGTGCAGCTCGTCCACGACCACGTAGCGCAATCGACCCAAGAAGGTGGCCCACCGATCGTGGTGGGGGAGGATCCCGCTGTGCAGCATCTCCGGGTTCGTCAGGACCGCGGTGGCATGGCGGCGGATCCAGGCCCGCTCCTCCGGGCCGGCGTCGCCGTCGTACGCCCCGGCGACTACTCGGGGGAATCCGAGCTCGCCCAGCGCTCGCAGCTGATCATGCGCAAGGGCCTTGGTGGGAAACACCAGCAGGGCGGTGCCGCGCCGCACGGGCGCCAAGGCGGCCTCGGCGATCGGCACCTGGTAGCAGAGCGACTTCCCCGAGGCGGTACCGGTGGCGACGACCACCGAGCGTCCCGCGCGAGCCATGTCGATCGCCTCGGCCTGGTGCGACCAGAGATGCGGCACCCCCAGGGGCGCCAGGACCTCGGGCGGCAGGGAGCGGGCGGTCTCGCCGGGGCGTCCCGGGCGTCCGGCGACGCGCTGCACGTGGACGAGGGCCGAGGGGCCGCAACCGACCGCAGCAGCCGCGTCGCGGCTGGCCAACGCTCCGAGCAGGGCTGCCATCGGATCGGTCCCGATCTCGCGGCCGGAGATACCGGTCGGCTCACCGACCGGTCCCTCGAGCACGGACGAGATGTCGACGAGGGCCATGACCAAGTGCCAGGTTACGCCCGTGGAATTCCACGAGTGTCACGCGTCCGCTCATGTTGCCCCGCTCGGCTTCCAGAAGCCAGGCGGTAGGGTCAGCGGGCCATGGAGCTGCGCACCGAGGTGTCCGAGATCGAGGGGTGGAGCGTCGTGACGGTCCACGGCGAGATCGATGTCGCTACCTCCCCCACGTTGCGTGAGCGCCTGATCGGACTCGTGAACGATGGGTCAACGCGGCTGGTGCTCGACCTCGAACCCGTCGATTTCCTCGACTCCACCGGCCTCGGCACCATCGTCAGTGTCCTGAAGAGGGCCCGGACCCACGGCGGTGACCTGCGCCTGGTGTGCACCGAGGCTCGGATTCGGCGCCTGTTCGAGATCACTGGCCTCGACAAGGCCGTGCCGCTCCACGCGTCCCTCGACGACGCCACCTCCGCGCGGTAACCCCATGGCGGTCGTGGAGCTGGAGATCCCGGCCCGCTCCGCCTACCTCTCGCTGGTGCGGCTGGTGGTCGACGCGGCGATCGGCTCGCTGGCACCCGGGCTGAGCCCGGCCCGCCTGGACGACCTGAAGATCGCCGTCACCGAGGCCTGCTCCAACGCCATCGAGGCGCACGAGACCAACTGGTCGGAGGGACCCGTGATCGTCCGCTGCACGATCGGCGACGAGGAGGTCCGGGTGGAGGTCATCGACCGCGGTTCGGGGTTCGACCCCGACGACGTCAAGACTCTGCCCGCCGTCACCGATCCCCGGCGCCTGCGCCACGAGAGCGGCCTGGGCATCGCGCTCATGCGCACGTTGGCCGACGAGGTGAGCTTCACCCCCTCGCCAGACGGCACGCGCGTGAGCCTCGTGGTGCACCGGTCTGCGAGCCCGGCCAGCTGACCCGACGGACCAGCCGCCGCCGGTTGGTCGGGACGCCATCAGCACTCCTCTTCGACGAAATCCCCCACGGTGTTGAACGCCTCCTCGGCATCCGGAAGGTTCTCCTGCACCTCGTTGACGGCGTCCTGGTCCGTGAGGTCGATCTCGGAGAGCGCCTCGAAGCCATCGAGGACGGTCTCGTAGTCGTCGGCGATCTCCTCCGGGGGCTCCAGATCCCGCAACATGTCGAGAGCCTCCTCGAGCGCTTCCGGATCGGTGACGGGGTTGATGTCCGAGAACCGCTCGTTGATCCGGTTGAAGCCCTCGCAAAACTCCTCGGTCGCCTCGCTCGACGCGCCACCGCCGTCGTCGTCACCACAGCCGGCGGCCATCAACAACGCGCCGACCGCCACGCCCGCCACAAAACGCCGCATGCCGCCCTTATGCCTCCTCGTATTTTCGAAGCTCGCGTCGTGCCACCGACATGCGGTGCACCTCGTCGGGGCCGTCGGCCAAGCGCAACGTGCGGACGTGCGCGTACATCGACGCCAGCGGGGCGTCATCCGACACGCCGAGAGCGCCGTGGGCCTGGATCGCCCGGTCGATGACCCGTAGGGCCACGTCGGGGGCCGCGACCTTGATCGCCGAGATCTCGATGCGGGCGCCCTTGTTGCCGACCGTGTCCATCAGCCATGCGGTCTTGAGCACCAGCAGGCGAACCTGCTCGATCTCGATCCGGCTGTCGGCGATCCACTGCTGGATCACCCCCTGCTCGGCCAGCGGTTTGCCGAACGCCGTGCGCTCGCGCACGCGGCGGCACATCAGCTCCAGTGCCCGCTCGGCAGCCCCGATGGCCCGCATGCAATGGTGGATGCGGCCGGGGCCGAGCCGTGCCTGCGCCATGGCGAAGCCGCCGCCTTCTTCTCCGAGTAGATGGTCCGCGGGGACGCGAACGTCCTCGAAAACCAGCTCACAGTGGCCCTCGTTGTCCTCGTAGCCGAACACCGGGAGGCTGCGGACGTTCTCGAGCCCCGGAGCATCCATGGGCACCAGCACCATCGACTGCTGCCGGTGGGGCGGCGCGTCTGCGTCGGTCTTGCCCATCACGATCGCGACCCGGCAGCGCTCCCGGGCCGCCCCGCTGATCCACCACTTGTGCCCGTTGAGCACGTAGTGGTCGTCGTCCCGTTCGATCCGGAGCGAGATGTTGGTGGCATCGGAGCTGGCGACCGCCGGCTCGGTCATCGCGAAGCACGAACGGATCTCGCCCTCGAGCAGCGGGCGGAGCCAGCGCTCCTTCTGCTCGTCGGTGCCGAACATCGTGAGGAGCTCCATGTTCCCGGTGTCTGGGGCCGAGCAGTTGAGCGCCTCCGGCGCCAGCGGGCTGCGCCCGGTGGTCTCGGCCAGCGGCGCGTAGTCGAGGTTCGAGAGCCCCTCCGTCCATTCGGTCGCGTGCGGCAGGAAGAGGTTCCACAACCCGCGCTCGCGCGCCTCGAGCTTGAGCTCGTCGAGGACCGGCGCATGGACATGGGGATCACCCGAGCCGGCGATCTGTTGGTGGTGGAGGGCCTCGTTGGGATAGACGCACTCGTCCATGAAGGCCTCGAGCCGCTTGCGCAGCTCCTCGGCCCGCGGGCTCAGGGCGAAATCCATTGCGTGACCCTAGACGAGCCCGCCATGTCTCCGATCCGATCGATCAACCACTGAAAGTGACCTGATTGACGCGTAATGCGTTCGACTAGCGCATTAGCCGTTACAGGTGTAACGTACGTGCAACGTTGCAGCGGGGGGCTAGGCGGGATATGCCGCTGGTTCTTCGTGTGTTGGCGTTTCCAGGTGTGCCGGTCCGATGGTCGGTCCCGTCCGCCCGCCTCGATCGTCGGGCCGGCGCACCTGGGGACGCGGGCGGGGCAACCCGGGGGGGCGTCGGGCAATCGGCGACAGTCGGCCTGATCACGCTTCGACGTCGCGTCGTCCCTCGAGCGCCCGGCCCAGCGTCAACTCGTCGGCGTACTCGAGGTCACCCCCCACGGGTAGGCCACTGGCGATGCGGGTCACCCTCAGCCCCAGTGGCTTGAGCAATCGACCCAGGTACAGCGCCGTGGCCTCGCCCTCGAGGTTCGGGTTGGTGCAGAGGATGATCTCGGCGATGCCGTCGCGCTCGATGCGGTCGAGCAGCTCGCGGATGCGGAGTTGCTCGGGTCCCACGCCCTCGATGGGGCTGATCGCGCCCTGCAGCACGTGGTAGCGGCCGTGGAACTCGCCAGTCTTCTCGACCGCCACCACGTCACGGGGCTCCTCGACGACGCAGACGACCGTGGCGTCCCGTCGGCCATCGGCGCAGATCCCACAGGTGTCGCCTTCGGCCACGTTGAAGCAGGTCTGGCAGAACGCGACCCGGTCCTTGGCCTCGGCGATGGCGCGGGCCAGGCGCAGCGCGTCGGCCTTGGGCAGCTTGAGCAGATGGAACGCGATGCGCTGGGCCGACTTGGGCCCGACACCGGGCAGCCGGCCCAGCTCGTCGATGAGGTCCTGGACGGGACCGGCATACACGGCCACGGCGGTTGGCTAACCCTTGTCGGGGCCGGAGCCCCCGCCCGGGCCGCCGAGCAGACCGCCGAGCGCACCCCCGAGCCCCTCGAGGTCGAGGCCTCCCAACGCACCGAGGGCATCGCGCTGGAGGGCGGTTACCTTGACGCCCGCGTCGTGCAGCGCCGCCACGATGAGGTCCTCGAGCATCTCGATGTCTTCGGGATCGACGACCTCGGGGGCGAGCGTGATCGAGCGGACCTCACCGGTTCCCGTCATCTCGACGGTCACCACGCCGCCCCCGGCACTGCCCGTCACCACCTCTTCGGCCGCCCGCGCCTGCGCCGAGAATGCTTGCTGGGCCGACTCGAGCAATCCGCCGAGGTCGCCCAGCTCCGGCGACCCACCGGGGTCGGGACGGTTCGGCGAGGGTGGATCGGATGGAGCGTCTGCCATCAGTGAACCCTGGTTCCGCCGGCTGCAAGCCGGTACGACAGGGGCGAGTGTTGCATCATGGCATTCTCCGCGAAATCAGAGTTCAGTCCTCCTGGATGAGCTCGCCGCCGCCGAAGGTGCGCACCACCAGGTCCACGCCCGTGACGGCGGCGTCGTCGGCATCCTGCAGCTCGCCCGGGTCGATGGGTTCGACGTCGTCGGGCAGCGGCGCAGCCGCAACCGTCGACGACCCCGCCGGTTCGCCCTCGACCACGATCGTCACCGGGACGGGACCGCCGAAGTGCGCAAGCAGCGCCTCCTCGACCTCGCCCCGTGAGTCGTCACACGCCCTCTGGTGCCACTCGTTGGACACGGCGAAGCGCAAGGTGCCTGGGCCTGGCTCGAGCCACCGCCCGCCGCGCCAACGGCTCCGGACCGACTTCGGCAGTCCGGCCAGCAGGGCGCCCGTCCATGCGGTGGTGATCTCGTCGAGATCCGGGATCCGCTCCGCGGCGGCCACGGTCCCCGCTGGTTCCGCTGGCCCCGTGCGGTCCTCCTGCTGGCGTACCACGGCGCCCAGCGTGGGCGTGTCGCCCGTCTGACGCGGCGGTTCCGGCGATTTCCCGATATCGCCGCCGTGTCGGTTCGACAGGGCCTCGCGAGCTGCGGCCGCCGCTCCGGTGGGGCTGACCGCGTCCGAACCACCGCGGTTCGGGCCACGGCCGCCCGGACCATCGCCGCGCTCCAGGCGGTCGAGGCGTTCGAGGATCGCGTCGAGCGTTCGATCGGTCGCGGGCTGCGTCAGGCGGACGAGAGCCACCTCGACCACGATGCGCGGATCGGGCTTGCGAGCCAACTCGATGAGCGACTCCCCCAGCACGTCGAGCGCCCGGGTGAGGCCCGCCGGCCCCAGCCGCTGGCCGACGCGGGACGCCCGTTCCCGCTGGGCCGGGGCGACGTGCTCGTCGGCCGCACCCATCACTGCGAGGAAGGCATCACGGAGGGCGGCGATCAGGTCTTCGCCCAAGGTGCGTGGATCGCGCCCGGCGGCCAGCGCATCGGCGACGGCGACCAGGACGGCGCCCGCGTCGCGGTCGCACAACGCGTCCAGCACGGCGTCCACCGGCTCGGACGCGTCGACCACCTCGCCCAGGGCCGCCACTTGGTCGAGCGCCGACAGGGTGTCGCGGGCCGAGCCGGCGCCACTGCGGATGACGTGGTCGACGGCCCGGTCCACCGCCTCGGCGTCGAGGTCCAGGCCGGCGTCGGCGATGACGTGACGGACGTGATCGGCCAACACATCGGGAGACAGCAACCGGAACTCGAAGTGCTGCGTGCGGCTGCGGATGGTGGGCCGCACCTTCTGGGGGTCGGTCGTGGCGAGCACGAACACCACGTGCTCGGGCGGCTCCTCGAGGGTCTTGAGGAGGGCGTTCTCGGCGCCCTGGCTCAGCATGTGCACCTCGTCGAGGATGATGACGCGGCGCTTGCCGGACGTGCCCAGGGGCACCCGCTCGATCAGGTCGCGCATGTCGTCGACCTTGCTCTTGGACGCAGCGTCCTGCTCGAGCAACCAGTCGGTGACGCGCCCCTCGGCCACCGCCACGCAGTTCTCGCACTTGCCACAGGGCTCGCCGTCGACTGGCGCGTCGCAATTGAGGACCTTGGCCAGGATGCGGGCCGTCGACGTCTTGCCGGTGCCGCGGGGCCCGCTGAAGAGGTAGGCGTGACCGACGCGGCCCTCGCGCACGGCGTTGCGCAGGGCCTTGGTCACGTGGTCCTGCCCCAACACCTCGTCGAAGCGCTGCGGGCGGTATCGCCGGTAGAGCGACTGGTACGCGGCCATCGGCCGGATGCTATCGGCGGCACACGCAGTGCCCGTGGCCGAAGGGCAGCCCTCCGTTGCGCCAAGCACAGCGCCCGTCACCGGAGGTGCCTGGGCCCGAGCGGCCCGGCCACGAAGTGGCCACGAGCGGAACACACAGCGCCCGTCACCGGAGGTGCCGGGGCCCGAGCGGCCCGGCCACGAAGTGGCCAAGAGCGGAACACACAGCGCCCGTCACCGGAGGTGCCTGGGCCCGAGCGGCCCGGCCACGAAGTGGCCAAGAGCGGACAGCACAGTGCCCGTCACCGGAGGTGACGGCCAGGCGGTCTGCGGCACACCACAGGTTCCGCTGAGAGCTGCTGCCTCCCGGCCCTGACTCGGTTCACGGGCTGCAGTTGCACAGGACCCGGCCGCCACCTGCGGTCACGGGCGTCGCACACGATAGCGTGTACCGCCCCGGGGACCACCCGAGGAGGGATGCGAGAGCGGCCGAATCGGCACGCTTGGAAAGCGTGTGTGGGTCCTGCCCACCGTGGGTTCGAATCCCACTCCCTCCGCACCGCAGGTCCGGATGGTCC
>JBKPHE010000137.1:0-5156 GCA_046744485.1 Actinomycetota bacterium
GGAACGTCCGTTCAGTCCGCGGCGCGCACGCGGTAGCTGCGGCCGTCCACGCCGAACTCCCCGAAGGGTGGCCGGGCCTCGTCGTCGATGGCGCGAATCGTGGGACGGCCGATATGCGCGAACACCAGGCGTCTGACCCCACGTTCCTCGGCCTCGCGGGCCACCGCCAGGGCCGAGGCATGGCCGCCGACGCCGCCCGCGAAGTGGATGGGCCGATCCCAACCCGCGGCGTCGGCGAAGAGGAGATCGACACCCGCAGCCCAGTCGGGAAACAGCCAGAACTCGGGCGCCCACGCCACCCGACGTCCGGCTGCCCGGATCATGTAGCCCACCGTCGGATGGGACGTGTGCGTGACCGGTCGGGGCTGGATGGCGAGATCTCCGGCGGTGAAGCTGGCGATCACCGGCTCCAGACCGTGAGCTGCCGCGAGCCGTCGGATCTCACGTCGCAGCTCGCTGCGGTCGTCGGTGACCAGCCAAGCGTCGATCACGCGGTCCGGCTCGGCACCCGGTCCGCCATCGAAGGCCACCCGACTGTGACCGTAGCTGAGCAGGAGCCCGGCGGGCGCGTATCGAGGAGAACGCATCGCCCCAACACCGAGTAGCCGCAGCCGCAGCTCGCTCACCAGCGGCGCATCACAGCCCCACGTCCGGGCTGTCGTCAACGGTCACGACGAGCTGGTGGTGGACCGAAGCGAAGGTGGCGCCCACGATCACCCGCCCGCGCTAGTTGACGACGAGCTGGCTGGTTCCGGACACGCCGTTGCCGAAGGTGGCGCCGGGTACGTCACCGGTGCCTAGGCGACGGTTCGGACGTCGAGTCCCTGGTCACGGGCTTGCTGCTCGGTCAGGCCCACGGCGCACACCTGCGGGGTCGGTGAACGTGACGCGGGGAACGATCCCGTGCTCGGCGACCTCGGCGACGTCGTTGCCGAGGACGATGTCGGAACACAGGCGGCCCTGGTACTTGCCCATGTGGATGAGCAGGGCACGGCCGTTGCAGTCAGCCACGGCGTAAAGCCAACTGCCGTCGACACCTGCACGCGTAGCTGGTCATCGACGCCGAGGTAGCGGCCGGACGTGTCGCCCAGCCCGACGGGGTCCAACCCTGGGGTTGCGACCGCCAGCTGATGCGTTGTGCGCCGCCTATCGGCACTTATACGGGTGATCCACCACTTGGGCGAATCGCCCGGGGAACCTCTCTCCGGGCGGAGCTCGGACAAGGAGGATCCCCGTGGTCTGGTCTCCGCAGGTTCGCCGCATCGCCCGCGAGGGCGCTGGCGCTGATATCTACGTCGTCGGGCATCCGCTCGTCGACGAGTTCTTGGAGTTCGCTGCCGGTCGGGCGCGGCCCAATACCGTGCGCGCCTATGCGCACGACCTGAAGACGTTCTTCACCGTCGTCGCCAAAGATCCGATCGAGGTCTGCGCCGCCGACGTGTTCGGGTTCGTCAAGGCTCAGCGTCGGGCTCGTGCCGGCGCCGAGAACGTGGTGCGGATCTCCGATGGCGGTTCGGGGCTGTCCAGCGCCACCATCCGGCGTCGGCTCGCCGCCGTGTCGGCGTTCTATGGCTATTTGATCACTCGCGGCGACGTGGGCGTGGAGACCAATCCCGTGCCTCGGGGATTGCCGACGCGCCGGCGGCGTCGGGACGGACGGGGCCAGCCGCTGGTGCGCGGCGTGCGCCGGTTGCCTCGGATCCTGGAGCCGGAGGAGCTCGCTGCGCTGATGGCGGCGCTGCGCACCCAGCGCGACCGGGCCATGGTGCAGGCGATGGTGCTGGGTGGTCTGCGCCGGGCCGAGGTGCTGGGCCTTCGTCTCGAGGACCTGCGCCTCGGTGAGTGGCGAGTGTTCGTCAACGAGGGCAAGGGCGGCCACCAGCGTCTGGTGCCGGTGTCGCCGTCGTTCTTCGCCACCGTCGCCTCGTACATGGACAGCGAGCGACCGCCGGGTGTCACCACCGATCGAGTCTTCGTGGTGCTCAAGGGGCCAGGCCGGGGCGAGCCGCTCTCCGCCGAGGGCCTCGACGAGATCATCAGCGGCGCCCGGGCCCGTGCCGGCCTCGCCCATGGCACCTGTCACGAGCTTCGCCACACCTGCTTCACTCGTCTGCGCGAGGCGGGCATGGCGATCGAGGCGCTGCAGGCCCAGGCCGGGCATCGCTCGATCGCTTCCACCCAGCTCTACCTGCATCTTGGTGATGGGTGGTTAGCGGAGGAGTATCGACGTGCGGCCGAGGTCATCGAGGCCCAGGCGTCGGTGGGGATGCCCCGATGAGCGCGGCGACGGCAAAGCCTGCTCCCGATGCGTCGTCGAACGCGACTCGCAAGCATGAAGCGCGTTCGGCGGGACCGGTCCCGCAGCTGAGCTGGGACGAGCTTGCAGCGCGTGTGCCGCAGATGGTGGCGACCATGCGGGCGTACCTGGACCAGCTGGCGGTCTCGTCACGACCCTCGACGGTGGGAGCGGCGTCGCTGGCGCTGCGCCACCTCGCTGCGCACCTGACCGAAACCGATCCCACATGCTCGACGGTGGCGGCGATCGAACGTCGCCACATCGAGTCCTACAAGTTGGCCTTGGCCGCCCGGCCGGGCAAACGCGGCAACAAGACGGTGAGCGCCCAGACCATCCGGCACAACCTGGGGATGCTGCGCACCTTCTTCGAGCGCATCATCGACTGGGACTACCCCGACGCCCCACGCCGGGTGCCCATCTTCACCGGGGACCTGCCCAAGGTAGACGAGCCGACACCAAAGTTCCTCGACGACCCCACCGCCGCAAACTTCATGGCCGGCCTCGCCACCGACCCCAACCGGCGCCGCCGGCTCATCGTCGAACTCCTGGCCCGCACCGGCATGCGAGCCGGCGAGATCGGTGGACTGCGCGACGACGCCCTGTACCGGCTCGGCGACACCCATTGGCTGCGCATCCCGCTGGGCAAGCTCCACAACGACCGCTCCGTTCCGCTGCATCCGCTGCTGGTGGGCCTGATCAACGACTACCGGGCCTGGCGCGGACCCACCAGCACCGGTCTGCTCGTCGAACGCGACGACCACCAACCCTTCGATCGGCGCACCATCCACCGCTACGTCCAAGCCGTCGCCAAGCGCGCCGGCGTCGGCCACGTCCATCCCCACCAGCTCCGCCACACCCTCGCCACCCAGTGCCTGAACCGAGGCATGTCACTCGAGGCCATCGCCGCGCTGTTGGGGCACCGCTCACCACGGATGACCCTCGTCTACGCCCGCATCGCTGACACCGTGGTCGCCGACCAGTACTTCAACGCCACCCGCACCGTCGAAGCCGAAACGCCGCAAGTGGAGCCGCTCGCCGACGAACGGGACGCGGCCGCGCGGCACCGGCGGCTCCTCGGCAACGGCCATTGCACAAGGCCCGTCGAGCTCGACTGCCGGTTCCAGACCATCTGCGAGGGCTGCGGCTTCTTCCAGACCGGCCCCGAGTTCGTCACCATCCTTCGCCGCCAACGCGACGACGCCATCGGTCACGCCGACCTCGCACGCACCCAGCTCTACGACGACCTCGTGCGCGTCATCGACAACGAACAACCCGCCGACGTCTCACCGCCAGCCAACTGATCGTGCCTCGACGTCGGCCTCATCCCATGCTTCGATGATCCCGCCCAGGCCGCAGGATCACCCGTGTAACGGCACTTAAGGGACAGCCGCCTTTCGGGTCGAGACTCCCGGAGGTGCTCGAAGATGCCGCGAAGGACGACCGGTCGGGAGCTGCGGTTCCGGCAGCGAGTTCACCACGGGTGAGCGTGCCGCGCCCTGCGGACGCTGCGTACGGTGGGGAGAGGCGCCAGTCTCGGGAGGAATCGCCATGGGCACGGAGGCAACCCGACCGCCGAAAGTCCCGCCGCGGTGGTTCGTGCATGTGGCTTGGCGCGTTCATCGAGCGCTCTACCGGGTCAGCGGCGGCCGCTTCCTGTGGACCACGTCGAACAAGCGCGGCTGGGGCGCGCTGCGCCTCACGACCGTCGGGCGAAAGTCCGGGCAAGAACGCAACGTCATCATCGGCTACGTCGAGGACGGCCCGAATCTCGTCGTGCTCGCGATGAACGGCTGGCAGGAGGGCCATCCCTCGTGGTGGCTCAATCTCGAGGCGCACCCGGATGCCGTCGTTCGCCTCGCGGGCCAGCATGCGCGCCCGGTGCGCGCGCTCCCGGTGGCGGGCGAGGAGCGTGATCGACTGTGGCAGCGCTGGGTCGCGGTCGAACCGCAGCTCGACGGCTACGCCGGCCGGCGGTCGACCGAGACGCCCGTGATCGTCCTCGAACCGCGCGACGGGACCGCTTGACACCAAGCGAGGACGCCGTCTTGGCCAGAGGGACGACTGGGTAACGCCAACCCTCGGTTGAGCACCTGCCGGGCGCACGTTCCGCCCGCGGAGTCGTGACGGTAGGGGGTGTCCCCTAATGGGGATCGACGGCCGAGCTCTCAGTGGGGCGAAGCTGTTGCCCGAGCCGCCTGCGGGTGACCACTGCTGTCCCCCGGACGTGGAGTCCTAGCGTTAGATCGTGGCCCTGCTGGTCGGTGAGGAGCACGGACACGGCTGGTGGGGTGGCGTGCCGGGAGCACTGATCCATTAGGTCGCCGCCGTCTCCTCAAGGGCTCATCACGGCTTGATGAGCGAGGGAGGCGATCAGGGTGATCTTCGTTGGCGTCGACTGGGCTGAGGCTCATCACGACGTGTGCGTGGTCGACGAGGCCGGGGAGGTGATGGGCCGGCCCGGGTGCCTGAAGGCATCGAGGGTGTTGCGAGGTTGCATGCCTTGATCGGCGATCACGCCGAGGACCCGCTCGAGGTCGTCGTTGGGATCGAGACCGACCGGGGGCTTCTCGTCAGGGCGATGGTGGCGGCGGGCTATCGGCTGTACGCAGTCAACCCGTTGGCGGTGTCGCGCTATCGAGATCGCCACACCCTGTCGGGTGCCAAGTCCGATCCTGGCGACGCCAAGGTGTTGGCCGACCTGGTCCGCACCGATCGGCATAACCATCGGCCGGTGGCCGGGGACTCCGAGTTGGCCGAAGGCATCAAGGTCATGGCCCGAGGCCATCAGAACGCCATCTGGTCGCGGCAGCGTCAGCTCAACGCGTTGCGCTCGGCGCTGCGCGAGTACTACCCGGCTGCT
>JBKPHE010000158.1:0-42561 GCA_046744485.1 Actinomycetota bacterium
GGGGGGGGGGTGCGCTGGGGGGTGTGGGGGGGGTTGGTGCGCGGGCCGGGGTTCGCCGGGCGGGGGCGTTCGACCCGCTCGCCCCGGTGGCGGGGCACCCCGGCGTCGGCCAGGAGCTGCGCCACGGCTGCCGTTCCCGCCGGCCACGAGCCCTCGCCGGACACCGCCACGCCGATCTCCTTGAGCGCCGCTTCCGCGGTCTCGTTGTCGCTCCCGGCCAACATCTCCGCCACGACCTGCGACACCGGGAAGGTCAACGACGCCACCTCGGTCGTCCCGCCCGGGGTCCGGCCCGCCCGGGGGGCGCCGGCCACCGCCACCCCGTTGGCGCGCAGACGCTCGGTGAGGACCCGGGCAGCATCGGCCGCGGGGTCGGCGGCGGGCACCGTGGCCGCTGCCGAGCGCTCCGGCGAGAAGGTGGCGAAGCCGTCGTTGACCATGAGCCCGCCGATCTGCCCGATGGCGTCCTGGTCGATGAACCGCTGCGGCCACACCAGGTTGTACCGCTGGCCGTCGTAGCGGCTGCCGTCGCCCACCACGGACCCCTCGATCCGGGTGATGCCGGCCGCCACGATGGCGTCGACCAGCCCGTCGACGTCGTGGACGACCCGCTCCAGGGGCACGGCGGGGGCGCTGGTGCTCCAGGCCGGCGTGCCGAGCGCGGCGTCGCCACCCCCGACGACGAACAGGTCACCCGCGACCACGCCGTTCTCCGGCGCCGCGGTGGCCAGCGCCCGGGTCCCGAGCGTGGCGTCGCGCCCCAGGGCGAGCAGCAGCCCCGTCGCAGTGAGCAGCTTCTGCGTGGAGGCCCCGGCCAGCGGCACGGCCGGGTTGTGCTCGAACACCACCTTGCCCTGGCTCTCGACCACGAGACAGGCGCCCGGGGGCGACGCCCCCAGCCACGCCGTCAGGTCGGCGGCCAAGCGGCGCCCGGCCCCGGGGGCGGCGATGACCTCGGGGACCCGGCGAGGCGACAGCACCGGCGTGTCGACCGCCCCGGCGCCGATGGCGCTCTCGGCCCGCTTGGCATCGAGCGCGAACGCCGCCGCGCCGGCGGCGATCGCGGCCACGGCGAGCACCGCCGGTACGATCCAGCGCCCGCTGCCCGGCCGCGGCTGCCGGGGCGACTCCGGTTCCGGCTCCCGTTCCGCTGAACATGGTTCGGAAGTGGGTGCCATAGCCCCCGCTTCCGTTCCGGCACCGGCGCCGTGCGTGGGCTCGCTCACCGACTCACCGGGCTACCAGGCCGCGGCGTTGCAGCCAACGCGAGCGGCGCCACAGGTGGTCGAGGGCGGTGACGGCCCGGTTGGCGGAGGCGTAGCAGAGCCGTCCGCTGGCCCGGACCCCGGCGGGCGCCGGGTTGCCGGGCGAGGTGACCGCCAGCTCGGTGGCGCTGAGGATGGGCTTGCCGGTGGCGTCGCTCACGGCCGCGGCCGCCTCGGCGAAGCGGGCGTCCTGGCGTTCGTGGTAGGCGACGATGCGCTCGAGGCCGTGGTCGGGCCAGAACAGCCCCTCTCGCATCAGCTTGGCCTGGTTGGCCTGGATGCCCATCCCCAGGAAGATCACGGCATCGACGTCGGGGTGGGATGCCGCCAGTTCGAGCACCTTGGGCACGGTGTCACGGGTCTCGCCGCCGGCCATGTCGATGGGGTTGTTGCGGCTCCAGCGGGGCGGCAGCTCGGCATCGATCGCGACCCGCAGGTCGTCGGGCAGGCCGATCAGCTCGAGACCCGTTCGGGCCACGGCATCGGCGGTGACGACGCCCCACCCGCCCGCGGTGCTCACCACCACCACGCGGTTGCCCCGGGGCGGCGGCTGCGTGGCGAACGTGGCAGCGATCTCATAGGCCTGCTCGATGGATTCGGCCCGCGACACCCCGGCCTGGCGGCAGGCGCCGTCGAACACCCGGTCGTCGCTGGCCAGCGCGCCGGTGTGGCTGGAGGCCGCGCGCTGTCCCCCGGCGCTGGCGCCGCCCTTGACCAGCACGATCGGCAGGCGTTCGGCAAGGCGCCGCAACCGCTCGACGAATGCCCGACCGTCGCCCACGCTCTCCACGTACGCCAGGGCGACGTGGGTCTCGGGATCGGCCGCGTAGTAGTGGAGGTAGTCGGGGACGGTGACTGCGGCGGCGTTGCCTGCCGACACCGCCCGGCTCACGCCCACCCCGGTGAGCTGGGCGTAGTTCTCGAACGAGCTGACGAAGTTGCCGGACTGGCTGGCGATGCCGATGTGCCCGCGGGGCGGGAACGGCGCCACGATCTGTGCGCACAGCTTGGCCGGGGGCGACACCACCCCCTGCCCGTTGGGACCCGCGAGCAGGATGCCGAGCTCGTCGGCCACGGTGACCAACTCCGCCTCGGCCTGGCGCCCCTCGTCGGTCTGCGTCTCGCCGTAGCCGGCCGAGGCGATGAACGCCGCGGTGATCCCCTTCTTGGCGCACGCCCGCAGCAGGTCGGCATTACCGGATGCTGGCGTGCACACGAACACCAGGTCGATCTCCCCGTCCGGCAGATCGTCGACGCTGGCCACGCTGCGGACCCCCAGCACCTCGGCCCCATCGCGGTTGGTGGCGAACACCTTGCCCTCGTATCCGCACGCCAGGATGTTGTGGAGGCTCACGAAGCCGAACTTCCCCGGGTGCGTCGAGGCCCCGGCCACGAGCACGCCCCGGGGCTCGAACAGCGCCCGGAACCGATCGGGGTCGGGGCCGGTGCTGGCCATCACCGAACCTCCACCAGCGCGTCCACCGCCACTGGGCGCCCGTCGACGATGAGCAGCGGGTTCAGATCGGCGGACGTCAGGTCGTCGCGTGCGGCCGCCGCCCGCGACAACCCCAGCAACACGTCGGCCACCGCCGTCCGGTCGACCGCCGGCTCGCCGCGGAACTCTCCCAGCAGAGCCTGGAGCGCCAGGTCGTCGATCATCTCCTCGGCGTCGACGGGCTCGATCGGCACCAGGCGGAAGCTCACGTCGGCCACCGCCTCCGCCAGGATGCCACCGACGCCGAGCATGACCGTCTTGCCGAACTGCGGGTCATGGTGGAGCCCCGCGATCAGCTCGCGGGTGGCCAGCAGCATCGGCGCCACCAACAGGTGGGCGTCTCCGTCGGCAGGCGTCGCCGCCGCCAGGAGCGCCCCTGCCGCGTCGCGCACCTGCTCGGCCGACCCCAGGCCGAGCCGGACCAGTCCCCGCTCGGTCTTGTGGGCGATGCCCTCACCGCCCAGCTTGACGACCACCGGGTAGCCGAGGGCGTCGGCGGCACCGACCGCGTCGTGGGCGGAGCCAACGATCCGCTCGGGCGGAAACGGCACCCCGAAAGCCGCCAACAGCCGCTTGGATGCGGCCTCAGAGAGGGTCGGCATGGCGGGTGAGAGTAGTAACACTCCCCGATCCGCCCGAAGTCGGTGCTCACTCGATCGGATTTCGTGCCAGGGAGGACGGTTCCCTGCCGGCGAACAGCCACGCCGCCGTCGCGGCAGCAACGGGGAGGCCGACCGCGATCGTGAGCAGGTTGGCGACCGGCACCGGGCGCAACGCACCGAGGTCATCGGCGTAGCCGGCACTCAACCCCGCGTAGGCGCCAGCGGTGCCGAGCACGGCGCCGAGCAGGGCGAGCGCTCCGGCGGTGACCCCCGTGACCGCGCGGCGCATCCGCCCGGTTGCCCCGACGGCCGTGAGCGTCCGCAGGTCCCCTGCGGTCTCGGTGCGAACCAGGCCCACGGTCATGGCCAGGATGCCGAGCGCCAACAGGACTCCTGCAGCCGTGGCCGCGGATCGCAGCTGCGACAGCCCCTCCTGCGCACTTCTGGCCTCCACCGTCAACCCGACCGCCGCTGCCTGGTCCCGAACGTCGGCGAGCTGGTCGCTGGTCACGGGTCCTCGCGCCTCGACCAGCCACGCGGCGGGGACCGACTCCCAGCCGTGCCGCTCAATCGCCTCCGGCGTGATGAACGACCTCGGCGACGACGTGTAGGGCGGGACTTTGATCGCCTCCACCTCCCGCACCGCGATGCCAGGGACGGACGCGCCCACGAAGAACACGGGACCCGGCTGCGGGGTGAGGACCTCGACATCCGAGCCGACCGCCGCGGGATCTACGCCGACGTGTTCCAGCACCTGGGGTGTGGCGACGTAGAGCGGCCCGACCTCCCGGTACACGTCCCCCACCGGTCTGGCCAGGGCGACCGCCGGTCGCAGGATCTCGCCTTGGCTGGTCTCCTCGGCGGCAGGGTCCCGGGGCACATGCAGGGCGACGACATCCGGATCGCCGAGCGTCGTGGCGATCCGATCGACTGCGGACCTCACCCCGGTCAACTCGGCCGGCCCTTGTCCGGGGACCGAGACGGGGGTTCCCACCTCGTTTGCCTCGTCGATTCGAAGGATGAGCTGCCGGTCCGGAAGGTTGCCCTCGTCGGGGCGGTACTCCGCCGCGGCTGCGGCGAGGACGATCGCCACTGCAAGCCCCAGCCCGAGACTGATGGCGGCCAGCGCCGCCCCCGCCCGTGCCTGGTAGCGCGCCAGATCGCGCAGGGCCAACCGCGCCGGGATCGGGAGGCGCGCCGCCAGGGGCGCGAATGCCCGTATCGCCAGGGGGCAGCACACGGCGATTCCCAGTGGTATGGCCAACACGCCGGCGATGACCAGCCCGGCGTTCGCCTCGTCTTTCGTGGCGTCGATCCCCGCCATCAGGCTGGCCACGCCGCCTGCGATCAGGAGCACCGCCAGCACCAGCGACCGCCGCGTCGTCCGGGGCTGCGGCGGGCGACCCGATAGGGCCCGGGTGACCGGGACACGCGCCATCGTGCGGGCCGGCCACCAGGCCGCGGCGCTCGCGGCCCCGACCGCGAGCAGCATGCCGAGAGCGACCTGCAGCCAGGGAACCGCGAACCGGTCGATCCGGTGCCCGGCAATCGTCTCCAGCTGGGGCGCGACTGCGGCCCAGCCGGCCAGGCCTGCGATCCCGCCAGTTATCGCCGCGATCACACCGACGACCGCGCCGTTGGCCACCACCACCAGGCGCAGATGCCTCTGGGTCGCTCCGGTCGCGGCGAGCATGCCCAGCTGGCGCAGGCGGCGCTGGGCGACCACGGCGAACCCTGATGCCGCAATCAGGCAGACGAGCAGCAAGACCACAGCGGACGCGGCCAGCGCACCGGATGCGGCGGCGCCCTTCTCGGTGACGCCCCGCGTCTCGATGTGGCCGGGCCCGGGCTCGCGCTCGACCGGGAACTCCCGGACCCGCGCCTCGGGCCCCGCGACCAGGACCGTCAGCGAGTCCAGCTGATCGCTCGAGGATGGGGATAGGAGGGCGAACTCGTCGCCGAGGTCGTGGGGGTTCTCGACGACGCCCACGACCGTCGACTCCACACCGCCGAGGGCGAGGGCGTCACCCAGCTCGATGCGCAAGGTCCGCGCCACCTCGTCGGTCACCGCCACCTCACCCCGCCGGGCCGGGTAGCGACCGTCCCGCAGCCGCAGCATGGATGCACCCAGCGGGCCGTCGGGGTCCTGGGCCCGGAGCTCGAGGGTCTCGGTCGAGCCCGGCACCGGGATGCGACGCTGGCCGATCACATCGATGGAGGCGAACCACTCCCGTGCGGCCGCGAGATAGGCGTCGATCGCCCCCTGGTCGGACTCGGAAACATCGAACACCAGCCGGTGGTCCGCCGCGCCGAAGACGGCGTCGCGGCGCGGCGCCATGTTGTAGGCGGTGGAGGCACCCCCCACCGCTACCGCGACCGCGAAGCTGAGCAGGGCCAGCACCAGGAACTGCTGGCGCCACTCGCGACGGAGCAGCCGGAGCGCCCACCGGACCAGGGCCCTTCGAGCGGGGGCGCCACCGGTGGACGACGTGCTCAACGGGACCGACCGGGCGCGAGCAGCGATTCGGGACCTGCAAGCGGCGCGGTCTGGTCGACCACGCGCCCGTCGCGCAGGAACACGATGCGGTCGGCCCACGAGGCCAGCTGCGCCTCGTGAGTGACGACGACGCCCGCCACGCCGCTGCGGCACGCCGCGCGCAGCAGGCGCATCACCGCCTCACCGTTGACGGAGTCGAGCGCTCCCGTCGGCTCGTCGGCGAGCATGAGGCAGCGGTCGCCCACGATGGCGCGGGCGATGGCGACCCGCTGGCGCTCGCCACCCGACAGGTCGTCGGGGAACCGCTGGGCCTTGTCGGCGACGCCAAGGCGCTCCAGCGCCTCCATGCCCGCGACCCGGGCCGTGCGGGCTGTGACGCCGTCGAGCTCGAGGGGGAGGGTCACGTTCTCGACCGCGGTGAGCCCCGCCAGGAGGTTGAAGTCCTGGAACACGTAGCCGATCGAGCGGCGCCGAAGCCGCGCCCGCTCGTCGCGCGACATGCCGGACAGCCGGGCGCCACCCACTGTCACGTCGCCGGCGCTCGGCTCCTCGAGGCTCCCGGCGATCGTGAGCAGCGTGCTCTTGCCGGACCCGCTCGGCCCCATGACGGCCACCAGGGCGCCGGGCTTGACCGCCAGATCGACGTCGACGAGGGCGTGCACCTCGGCCGGGCCCTCCCCGTAGACCTTCGACACCCCCTCCAGCTCGAGGACCGTCATCGCCGCACCCCTCTCCTCCGGCGCAGCCTCTCCGGGGCCGACCGTGGTCGGTGGGAACCGTCGGTGGCGGCCAGGGCCGGGAGCCGGCCGTCCACCGCGTCGAGCCAACGCACCACCGCGTCCAGGCGGAACAGCTCGGCATCGACCACGAGCGCCAGGCCGATGTCGGCGTCGGTCGTGTCGGCCTTCAGCCGCGTGTACTGCTGCATCAGCTCGACCAGATGCCGGCGATGCGTCTGGACCAGCTCCCGGACGTCGATTCCCGGCACCCGCAACGCGATGAGGACCTTGATGACCAGCTCGTCGCGGGGCGGCGACGTCATGTCCGGCGGCGTGCGCAACCAGTCGGTCAAATCGACCTCTCCCGCCGCCGTGATGCGAAACCCCCTCTGGGGGCCGTCGTCCCCGGTGTCGTCGGACTCGATGAGGCCGTCACGCTCCAGCCGCTGGAGCGTCGTGTACACCTGTCCCACGTTCAGCGGCCACACCTCGCCGGTACCCGCCTCGAACTCCTGACGCAGCTGGAGCCCGTACTTCGGCCCCTCGCTGAGGAGCGCCAACAGCGCGTGCCGGACACTCATGCGTCGCACGACCCGAGTAACATACGGAGTATGCTACTCATTAAACCTTGGCTGGACAAGGAGCGAACCCCGACCCGGTCACCAGTCCTCGCGCCGAATTGCTTGCCCGGCAACCATTCCCGCACCAGGAGCGGTCCGCGGCTCAGAGCGGTCAGGGCTCGAGCGCGGCCCGGAAGAACTCGCGGATCGCTTCGATGCGGGCCTCGATGGCTTCCTCGGTCATCGGGTCCCTGCCGAGCAGGCTCTCCAGGAAGTGGACGTCGCTGAAGTAGTTGAGCACTGCGCCGTAGCCGCTGATCAGCAACTGCTCGGGATCGTGCTTGCGGAATCGGCCGGCACCCATCTCGCGGTCGAAGTGATTGACGGCCCGCTCGAACCAGGGCCGGATCGCCATGCCGAGGTCGAAGCCGAGGTGATCGCCGGCGGCCAGCGACTCGTGGCGGACCAGGCGGACGAACTCGGGGTTCTGGGCGAACCAGGTCACCGCGGCGGTGAGCACCTGGTCGACGTAGTTCCAGCCCTCGCCGACGGGACCACTGACCGCCTCCTCGATGCAGTCGGCCCACTCGGACAGGGCCCGCTCGCACACCGCCTGGTAGATCGCGTCCTTGGAATGGAAGTGGTGCAACAGGCTGGCGCGACGGATGCCGACGCCCGCGGCGATGTCGTTCAGCGACGTGCCCTCGTAGCCGTGCTGGGCAAAACAGTGCCTAGCCTCGACCAGGATCGCTTCCCGTGTCGAGCTGCCCTCGCCCTCGTTGGCCACGGGCTTGGAGGCTACCGGCCCCAGCGAGGGGTTCGTTGCCTACCGACCTGTCGGTAGATACCCTCCCGGCAATGCCCGCGCCCGTGTTCGCCGTGCTGGTCGGCGTCGTAACCAGCCAGATCGCCAACTTCGCCACCACGGTCTACCTGCACCGGACGCTGGCTCACCGGGCGATGACGCTGTCGCCCGTCGTGGCATTCGGCTTCCGGGTGATCATCTGGATGTCCACTGGCATCAAGCCCAGCGATTGGGTGGCCGTGCACCGGCGCCACCACGCGTTCACCGACGTCGAGGGCGATCCCCACTCCCCCGTCCTGCTGGGATGGGTGCGGGTGCAGCTCACCAACCCCGCGCTGTACCGGCGGGCGGCCCGCGACGGCATGACCGTTTCCCGCTACTCGCGTGACGTCCCCGCCGATCGGTGGGACCGGATGTTGTTCGACCGCGCCTGGCTCGGTCTCGGCATCGGTTTCGGCCTACTGGTTCTCCTCCTCGGGCCGCTCTGGGCGGTCCTCGCCGCCGTCGTCCACGTGGGGCTGTACCTGTCGCTCAACGCCTCCATCAATGCCGTGACCCACACCTTCGGCGCCCGGCCCCACGACAACCAGGCCACCAACCTGCAGTGGCTGGCGTGGCTCACCGGCGGTGAGGGGCTCCACAACAACCATCACGCCGCCCCCACCTCGGCCCGGCTGGCATTCCGCCGGGGCGAGTACGACCCGGCGTGGCCCTTCATCCGGCTGCTGCGCCGGTTCGGGTGGGCACGCGTGCGCCACGATCGTCCGCCGGTGCGGGAGCCCGCCCGCGCGGGTTAGCGCCATCGTCCCCTAGGTTCGGGGCATGAACATTGTCGCTGCCCTGTTCGTCGAGTCCCTCGACCTGCGGTCGACGTTCGAGGGCGGGCCGACGCTGATCGACCTCACCGGCGTGCACTTCTCGGCGGTGCCGCCGTCGCCCCCGCCGGTGACCGTGGCGCCCCACCTGATCGTCCTCGTCAGGTGCCCGCCCGACGAGCCCGGCACCGGCGTGCTCGAGGTCGTGTTCCGTCGGGACGGCGAGCAGGTGGCCCGCAACGTCCAGCCGTTCCAGGTCGAGCCGGGCAAGTTCACCTACCGACTGGTGCGGGCCGAGGTCGACTTCGCCGACTACGGCACCGTGGAAGCGCAGTGTCGCGTCGGAACCGGACACATCACCGTGGTGCCCTACACGCTGATCGCAGGGCCGGACCGGGCAGCTGTATAAGGATCACGTGACGTTCGCCAGCGCCCTGTCGGAGCACCCCGATCCCGCCGAGGCCACGGGCGAGGTCATCGGGGCGGTGCTGGAACAGCTCGGCACCGAGCCCGACGTCGCCGCCGTGTTCGCCTCGCCGCAGCATCGCGACGCGTTCGGCGCCATGGCCGCGGCGATCAATCGCATGCTCCGGCCCGGCGTGTTCGTGGGCACGACCGCGGTGGCCGTCCTGGGCGGCACCCGCGAGGTCGAGGACGCCCCCGCCATCGGCCTGTGGGCCGGCCGCCTGGCGGTTCGCCCGCGCCCGGTCCGCCTCCAGGCCACCCGCACGGCCTCGGGAATCGCGCTCCAGGGCCTGTCGGCCTCGACGTTCGAGCCGGGCGACGCCCTGCTACTCCTGGCCGACCCCTTCTCGCTGCCGGTCGACGCCATCATCGATGCGCTGGCCGAACTCGAGGTGCCCGAGGCGAGCGAGACGCTCTCGGTGCCGGTGGTGGGCGGGCTGGCTTCGGCGGCCGACACGCCGGGCGGCAACCGCCTGGTCCTGGACGACGAGGTGATGTCCTCGGGTGGCGTGGGCGTCGTCCTTCCCGGCGGGGTGGCCACCAGCACGGTCGTCTCACAGGGATGCCGGCCCATCGGCGAGCCCATGATCGTCACACGGGCGGAGGGCAACCTCGTGATCGAGATCGCCGGGCGGCCTGCGCTCGACCGACTCGATGACCTCGTGCGTTCCGCCGACGCCGAGGAACGATCCCTCCTGGCCTCGGGGCTGCAGATCGGCATCGCCATCGATGAGCACCGCGCCACGTTCGAGCGCGGCGACTTCCTGGTCCGGAGCGTCGTGGGCGCGGATCGGCGCCAGCGTGCCCTGGCCGTGGGCGATCGCGTCGAGGTGGGCACGACCGTCCAGTTCCAGGTGCGCGACGCCGTCGCCGCGGACGAGGACCTGCGGGCGATGCTCGCCGACGCCACCGGCGACGCCGCCCTCGTCTTCACTTGCAACGGCCGGGGCCAACGCCTGTTCGGCGAGCCCGACCACGACGCCCGGGTGGTGCACGACACGCTGGGCCAGCCGGCACTGGCGGGGATGTTCTGCGCCGGCGAGTTCGGGCCCATCGGCGGGCGCAGCTTCGTGCACGGGTTCACGGCCAGCGTCCTCGTGTTCCGCGACCTGTGACCAGGGAATACCAGCGACAGAACACGACCGCACCATCTGGCCTCCCCACTAGGGTGAAAAGAGATGTCTGCCGACCCCGCGCTCGAGCAGCGTGCCATCAACGTCATCCGGGGCCTGGCCATGGATGCCCCGCAGGCCGCCAACAGCGGCCATCCCGGCACCGCCATGGCGCTGGCCCCCCTGGCCCACGTCCTGTGGACCCGCATCATGCGCTACGACGCCGAGGCCCCCGACTGGCCCGACCGCGATCGGTTCGTCCTGTCGGCGGGGCACGCGTCGATCCTGCTGTATTCGATGCTCCACCTCACCGGTTACGGGCTGACGCTCGACGACCTCAGGGCCTTCCGCCAGTGGGGCTCCCAGACACCCGGCCACCCCGAGGTGCACCACACGGTGGGGGTCGAGGTCACCACCGGACCTCTGGGGCAGGGATTCGCCAATGCCGTGGGATTCGGCGTCGCCGAGCGCTGGCTGCGGTCACGCTTCGGCTCCGACCTGTGCAACCACAGGACCTACGTGATCTGCAGCGACGGCGACCTCATGGAGGGCGTCAGCCACGAGGCGGCCTCCCTGGCAGGCCACCTGCAGCTCGGACGTCTCATCTACGTCTACGACGACAACCACATCACCATCGACGGTGCCACCGAGCTGGCCTACTCCGACGACGTGGCGCGTCGCTTCGAGAGCTACGGATGGCACGTCGAGTCCCTGGGCGAGGTCGCCAACGACACCGGGACGCTGGAGGCGGCCTTGCGCCGCGCCGCCGACGTCGAGGACGCACCGTCGATGCTCATCCTGCGCAGCCACATCGGCTGGCCGTCCCCCAACTTCACCGACACCGCCGAGGCCCACGGCAACCCACTCGGCGAGGAGGAGGTCGCGACCACCAAGCGCATCCTCGACCTGCCCGCCGACCAGTCGTTCTGGGTGCCGGACGACGTGCTGGAGCTCTACAGGACCGCCGGTCGCCGCGGACGCGACGAGCGGGAGGCATGGGAGAAGCGCCTGGCGGCGATCGACGACGGCGAACGCGAGTCCTACGAGGCCTGCCTTGCCCGGCGGGGCCTGCCCGGCTGGGACGAGGCCTTGCCGAGCTGGGAGCCGGGCGAGAGCGTCGCCACCCGCAAGGCCAGCGGCGCCTCCTTCCAAGCCGTGGCCGACCTGGTGCCCGGCCTCATCGGCGGGGGCGCCGACCTCACCGGGAACACGGGCACGGTGTTGAAGGACCACGGGGTGCAGACGCTCGAGGTGCCGGAGGGCCGGCAGATCTACTTCGGTGTGCGCGAGCACGGCATGGCCGGCGTGATGAACGGCATGGCCGCGCACGGCGGCGTCATTCCGGTCGGCGGGACCTTCTTCATCTTCAGCGACTACATGCGGCCGGCGGTCCGGCTGGCCGCCATGTCGGGGTACAAGGACATCTTCAGCTTCACCCACGACTCGGTGGGCCTCGGTGAGGACGGGCCCACCCACCAGCCCGTCGAGCACCTGGCCTCGCTCCGCGCCATGCCCGGCATGCGCCTCATCCGCCCGGCGGACGCCAACGAGACCGCCACCGCCTGGCGGATCGCGATCGGCTCTGGCGGGCCGACGGCACTGGTGCTCACCCGCCAGAACGTGCCGGTGCTCGACGGCACCGCCGGCGCCCCCGTCGAACGCGGTGCCTACGTGCTCGTGGACCCGGACGGCGACGACGAGGCCGACCTGGTCCTCATCGGCACCGGCAGCGAGGTGGCGGTGTGCGTCGAGGCGGCAAGGCACCTCGCCGCGGCCGGCGTGCGTACACGGGTGGTGTCGATGCCGTCGTGGGATCTCTTCGCCGCCCAGCCCGACTCCTACCAGGACTCTGTCCTTCCGCCCGAGGTGCCCACGCTCGCCGTCGAGGCCGGCGCCAGCCTGGGCTGGGACCGGTGGGCCGACGACAGCGTCAGCCTCGATCGCTTCGGGGCCTCGGCCCCGGGGGCGGTGGCGCTCGCGAACCTCGGCTTCAACCCCGAAAACGTGGCGGAGCGGGCGCGCCAGCTGATCCACGACCTGCAGGAGGACCTGGGCGCGGCCGCCGAAGGGCCCGCGCCAGCCCCGAGCAGCGAGAGCGGAGAACAACGATGACTCGTCTTCAAGACCTGTACTACGAACAGGGCCAGAGCCCCTGGCTCGACAACCTGCGACGCGGCTGGATCACGGGTGGCGAGCTGGCCCGGTGGGTCGAGCGCGGCGTTCGGGGGATCACGTCCAACCCGACGATCTTCCAGAAGGCGATCTCGTCCTCCGATGAGTACGACGCCCAGTTCGGCGAGCTGATGGGGGGCGGGCAGGCGATCGACGCCGCCTACTGGACGATGGTGACCGACGACATCGAGCACGCGCTCCGCATATTGCGACCGGTCCACGACGAGAGCGCTGGTGTCGACGGCTACGTCTCGGTCGAAGTTGCACCCGACCTGGCGCGCGACTGCGACGGCACGGTGGCGTCGGCACGCGAGCTGCACGATCGGATCGCCGAGCCGAATCTCTACGTGAAGGTGCCGGCTACCGCCGAGGGCGTCGAGGCGATCCGCATCCTCATCGGCGAGGGCCGCAGCATCAACGTCACCCTCATCTTCGGGCTCGACCGCTACCACGAGGTGATGGAGGCCTACATCTCCGGACTGGAGGCCTACGACGGTGACCTGTCACAGATCGCGAGCGTGGCGTCGTTCTTCGTGAGCCGCGTGGACACCGAGGTCGACCGCCGGCTGGATGCCATCGGCACCCCTGCTGCGCTGGCGCTGCGGGGCAAGGCCGCCGTCGCACAAGCCCAGCTGGCCTACCAGCGGTTCCTCGAGACGTTCCAGGGGCCGCGCTGGCGGGCGCTGGTGGAGCGGGGGGCAAGGGTCCAGCGGCCACTGTGGGCCTCGACGTCGACGAAGAACCCGAACTACGCCGACACGATGTACATCGACACGCTCATCGGGCCGGACACGGTCAACACGATGCCGGAGGCCACGCTCGAGGCCTTCGAGGACCACGGCACGCTGGCGCGTTCCGTCGACGCCGATCCCGACGCGGCCCAGCGGACGCTGGACGCGATCGAGGCGGCGGGCGTGGACCTGGACGAGGTGAGCCGCGCGCTCGAGGACCAGGGCGTGGCTACGTTCGCCAAGAGCTTCGACGAGCTGATCAGCGCGCTCGAAGCCAAAGCGGAGTCGACGCCGGGCGGTTCCGGCTAGGAATCCGGCAACGGCGACCGACGTCGCGGCATCGCGGGAGAGAACGTGCACGGTGAGCTGGTTGTGGTCGACGACGTGCCTGGCGAGTTCGCCGAGCGCGTGATAGAGGCGTTCCACGGCCGGCCCAACGACGGGTTCTCGTTCGTGGTGTCGGGAGGTGACCTCGCGCGGCGCTGCTACGAGGGCCTGGCCGACGACGCCGGCAACCAGATCGACTGGTGGAAGGTCGACATCTACTGGGGCGACGAGCGCTGCGTGCCCCTCGACGACGAGAACTCCAACTACCGGCTGGTCAGGGAGGCGCTCCTCGAGCGGGTGGGCGCCGTCAACGCCAATTACCCGATGCGCTGCGACCAGGGCCCCGACCCGTACCAGCTGCGGCTCGGCGAGCTCGGACGCATCGACCTCGTGCACCTCGGCATGGGCCCGGATGGCCACACTGCGTCGCTGTTCCCCGGCTCGCGGGGGCTCGATGCCGATCCGGGACGGCTGGTGGTGATGAACGACGACCCCAACGGCCGCAACCAGTTCCCCCGGATGACGCTCACGTTCGCCGGCATCGCCCGGGCGAGACTGGTGCTGGTGACGGTGGCCGGGGAGGCCAAGCGCGCGGCATTGGCGCGGGTGGCCGCCGGCGACGAGACGGTGCCCGCCACCCATGTCCGCGGCGACCACGTCCTGTGGATCGTGGACCCCGCGGCGGCCGGCGACCTCGCCTAGTGACCCACCTTCCGGGACACTAGGGCCCGGCGATCGATCGGGACCCGTAGGCGCCCGCGCCACCGCGTTTCATCCCGCCAGGGTGATCCCAGACGGCATCTCGAGCCGTAGCGTCATGGTCAGGGCGCAAGGAGGCGAGATGGCTACGTCCAGGAAAAAGCGGATCGTCGAACTGTCCGACGAAGAACTGCGGGAACTGGTGGACCTCGTGAAGGGGTCGGACAGCGTCGAGCTCAAGCTGACCGTGCCCGACGAGCACCACCGCTCGACCATCACGGGCCTCGGGATGGACCCGCTGCAAGCACAGATCCGCCAGGTGTTCTTCTTCGACACGCCCGACCTCGCGCTCAACCGGCAGGGGGTTGTCGTGCGTGCCCGCCGCGACCAGGGCCGCGGCGACGACTCGGTCGTGAAGGTCCGGCCGGTCGTACCCGACGAGCTCGCGGACAAGTTCCGGCAGGCGCCGGGGATGGTCGTCGAGGTCGACGCCATGCCCGGTGGATGGGTCTGCTCGGCATCGTTCAAGGGCGCCCTGGGCACGACCGACGTCGCCAGGGTGGCGCAGGGGGAGCGGTCGATCCGCAAGCTGTTCTCCAAGGGGCAGCGGGCCTTCTACGAGTCGCACGTCTCGGACGACATCGCGCTCGACGACCTGTCGGTCCTCGGGCCCATCTTCGTGCTCAAGCTCAACTTCCGCCCCGAGGGGTACAACCGGAAGCTGGTAGCGGAGGCGTGGCTGTACCCCGACGGGTCCCGCATCCTCGAGCTGTCGACCAAGTGCCCTCCCGCCGACATGTTGACCGCCGCCGTCCAGTCGAGGCTGTTCCTTGAGGAGAGCGGCGTCGACCTCTCCGGCGAGCAGCAGACCAAGACCCGCACTGCGCTCGAGTTCTTCTCGCAGCACGTGCCGGCACCGTCCGAAGCCTGACGTCCGGGCATGCTGTCGGCAGGGGCTCGGCATACTTGGTCGCGTGGCGAGGCCGCCGTCGAGCTATCGAGAGCTTCCGCCGCCCCCGGCGCTGGCGCCCTATGTGTCCTGTCTGTGGCGCCAGACGATCGGCGCCGGGGACGGGGCCTATGAGCATCCGGTCCTACCGGACGGCTGCGCCGACATCGTCTCGATCAACGGCGACCTGACGCTGGTCGGCCCGGCGACCACGGCGGTGACCGAGCGCTTTGCGCCCGGATCCGTCGTCGTGGGCGTGCGGTTCCGAACGGGGGCGGCGCCGCCGCTACTCGGGGTCGGCGCCATTGATCTTCGCGACCGAGAGCTCTCCCTGGAGGACATCTGGGGCCGCGCCGGCGCCACCGTGGCCGAGCGCTGTGCGGATGTGCCCGGCGGCGCCGGGGGCCCGGGCCGTCTCCGGGTGCTCGTCGACGCCCTGCTCCAGCGGCTCGACGATGCACCGGCCGCGGATCCGGTGGCGACCCGAGCCGCGTCGATGCTCGCCGCCTTTCCCGCCCCGCCGGTCCGGGACCTCGCCGGGCGGTTCGATCTGAGCGAGCGCCAGCTGAGGCGGCGCGTCGAGACCGCGGTCGGGTACCCGCCCCGGACGCTGGCGCGCATCCTCCGGTTCCAGCGGTTCCTGGGCGCGGCGCGCTCATCGGGCTCTCCCGGCCGCGACCTCGCCCGCCTCGCCGCCGAGACGGGCTACGCAGACCAGGCGCACCTCACCCGCGACAGCCGACGGCTCGCCGGCCTTCCTCCGGGGGCGCTGCTGGACTGGGAGGCGCGGCGCACGGCTCCCGCCGCATGACCCGCCAAGCCTGAGCGCCGGCCGTACGATCGAACGACGAGATCACCCCAACCCAAGGGGCACGATGTCGGCCTCACCTGACACCATCCTGTTCGTCCACGGGCTCTGGATGACACCCGCAGCTGGGAGAACTGGGCCGCCCACTACGAGGGCCGTAGGTACAAGGTGCTGGCGCGGAGTTGGCCGGGCATGGAAGCCGAGGTGGAGGAGCTCAACCGCGATCCCTCGCCCATCGCCAAGCTCGACATCCGGCAGGTGGTCGACCACTACCACGGCATCATCCGTGGGCTCGACAGCCCGCCGATCATCATGGGCCACTCGTTCGGAGGCCGCGGGGGTGCGCCCCCGGAGCGCCTGATCTGCTGGGCCTCGTTAGCCTGACCGAATGGGGTCCCTGCGTGTCGTGGCCGAGGACGTGCGGCGCAGCGTGCGCCGGCGGCTGCTGTTCGCCAACGTGGCCGGTGGCATCGCGGTCATCACGTTCGTGCTCCTGGCCTCGGGCAAGGAGCTGGCTCCCGACCTGCCGCTGGCGCTGACCCTCGGGGCGCCGTTCGTGCCGGCGGCGCTGCTGGTCCTGCCCGCCTACCTCTGGGGGCATCGCGCCTTCAGCCGGGCCATCGCCTGGGCGGAGGAGGAGCGCCAGCCGTCGACGGCCGAGCGCTACGACATGCTGCGGGAGCCCTGGCGCCAGGCCCTGCGCCCGCTCGTGTTCTGGGTGGTCGCGGCCGCCGTCTACGCCGCCCTCTCGGCGCTGTTCGGCGCCGACGCCCAGACCGTGCTCCGGGTGGTCGACGGCACGCTGATCGGCGGCGTGATGACGTGCGCCATCGGTTACCTGATGATCGAGCGGTCGTTCCGCCCGCTGTTCGCCCACGTGCTCGACGGCCTGCCGGAGGATCGGCCCCGGACCCCGCGGGTGCGGCTGCGGCTCATGCTGGCATGGGCCGTCGGATCCGGAGTGCCGCTGCTGGCCATCGCCGCCGTGTCGTTCCTGGATGGCACCGACATCCCGTCGTACGCCCTGACCGCGCTCGCCCTCATGGGCATCTTCGCCGGGCTCCTGGCCACCATCGCCTCCGCCCGCACGGTCGCAGAGCCGCTCGACGAGCTGCGGGGAGCCCTCGGACGGGTGCGGGACGGCGACCTCGACGTCGGTCTCGCCGTGGACGACGGCGGCGAGGTGGGCGAGGTCCAGGCGGGTTTCAACGAGATGGTCGTGGGGCTGCGCGAGCGACGCGCCATCCAGGACCTGTTCGGCCGGCATGTGGGCACGGAGGTCGCTCGCCGGGCGCTGGAGCGCGGCACCGGGCTCAGCGGTGAGCAGGCCGACGCCAGCGCGGTGTTCGTCGACCTCATCGGGTCGACGGCGATGGCCGAGGTGCTGCCGCCGGGCGAGGTCGTGGACACGCTCAACGACTTCTTCGACGTGGTGGTCAGGACGATGGACGCCCACGGGGGCTGGGTCAACAAGTTCGAGGGCGATGGCGCGCTGTGCATCTTCGGCGTGCCCGGGACCCAGCCCGACCACGCCGACCGCGCCCTGCGGGCCGCCCGGCTGCTGGCCGTCGGCCTTCAGGGGCTGGCGGAACGGCACCCGGGGCTCGAGGCCGGCATCGGGGTCTCGTCGGGGCGTGTCGTGGCCGGCAACGTGGGCACCGAGGCCCGGTACGAGTACACCGTCATCGGGCCGGCGGTGAACGAGGCGTCCCGCCTCACGGACATCGCCAAGGGGCGCCCCGTGAAGGTCCTGGCGTCGGCCGAGAGCCTGCGCCGCGCCGGCGCCGAGGCGTCCGACTGGCGGGACGTCGGCACGGTGGCCTTGCGGGGTCGCACCTCTCCGACGGCGATCTACGAGCCGCTGGCCGATCGGACCATCACCGCCGGAGCGAGGCAATAGGTCCACCGAATCGTGCCGGAGGTCATGGTTCTGGCACCGGAACCCATGACCTCCCCCTCGGAACGACGGGACCCATTGCCTCCGGACCGGTGCAAGCCGCGGGCCGAGTCCGTTGATCGCACGAGCCGCCGGTAGTGTGCCCGCGCATGAGCAACCTGCTCGACCTCCCTCCGGGCGAGTTGGCGGGCCGGGCCCGCGCCGTCCGTGATGCCGCCACGGGCACCCGGGTGACCTACTCCCCCAAGGTCTTCATCCCGCTCACGATGCTGTGCCGCGACCGCTGCGGCTACTGCACCTTCGCGCAACCGCCCGCCCGCCTCGACAAGCCCTACCTCGCGCCCGACGACGTCCTCGCCATCGCCCGTGCCGGCGCCCGGGCAGGCTGCCACGAGGCCCTGTTCACGCTCGGCGAGCGCCCCGAGGCACGCTATTCGGCGGCACGCCAGTGGCTCGCTGCGGGCGGCTACGACTCCACCGTCCACTACCTGGCCGAGATGTGCCGCCTCGTCCTGGAGGAGACCGGGCTGCTGCCCCACGCGAACGCCGGCGCGCTCCACGAGCACGAGCTCGCGCGGCTGCGACCGGTGGCGGCCAGCCAGGGGATGATGCTCGAGTCGCTTCGCCCCGACCTGGCCGCCCACCGCGGGTCACCGGACAAGACCCCCGAGCGCCGACTGGCCACGCTGGAGGCCGCGGGCCGACTGTCCGTCCCCTTCACCACCGGCATCCTGGTGGGCATCGGCGAGACCCGCGCCGACCGGCTGACGGCGTTGACCGCCATCGCCGAGTCCCACCGGCGCTGGGGGCACGTGCAGGAGGTCATCGTCCAGAACTTCCTGCCCAAGCCGGGCACGGCCATGCATCAGGCGCCTCCTTGCCCGCCCGACGAGCACGTCGACGCCATCGCGCTGGCGCGGCTGGTGCTGCCGCCCGACGTCCACGTCCAGGCACCCCCCAACCTGGCGGACGACTTCGGCGTCCTGCTCGACGCCGGCATCGACGACTGGGGCGGGGTCTCCCCGATCACCGCCGACCACGTCAATCCCGAACGTCCGTGGCCGGCCCTCGACCGGCTGCGGGCCGTCACAGAGGAGCGCGGCTTCGCGCTGGCCCCGCGGCTCACCGTCTACCCGCACGTCGTGACCGAGTCGGACCGGTGGCTCGACCCGGCGATGGCGTTCCCGGTCATGGACCGGGCGGATGCCGAGGGCCTGGGGCGGGACGATCCGGGTTCGGTCTTCCCCGAGAGGACGCTGGAGAACGCCAAGGCGGGCACCGGTGCCGATGTCGTCCTCACGGGCAGCCGCTCGACCGCCTGGTACTCGGGAGCCGACGCGAAGCCGCCCACCCTCGTCCCTGGTCCAACCGCCGTCACGAGACCGGTTCGGGGCCGCGTGGCCGAGATCCTCACCGGCGTCCGGGCCGGACAGGCTCCGGGCGAGGACGAGCTGACCGACCTCTTCGCCGCCCGTGGGCCCGAGGTGGTTGCGATCGCCGGATTGGCCGACGAGTTACGGCGCGAGGCTGTGGGCGACGTCGTCACCTACGTGCGGAACCGCAACATCAACTACACCAACGTCTGCACGTTCAAGTGCCGCTTCTGCGGGTTCTCCAAGGGACCGCTTTCACTCAACCTGCGCGGCACGCCCTACCTGCTCACGCTCGACGACATCGCCGAGCGCTCCCGGGAGGCCTGGGAGCGGGGGGCCACCGAGGTCTGCCTGCAAGGCGGCATCCATCCCGACTTCGATGGCGACTACTACGTCGAGGTCGCTCGGGCGGTGAAGGCGGCGGTGCCCGACATCCACGTCCACGGCTTCACGGCCCACGAGGTCACGGAGGGAGCCCGGCGACTGGGCGAGCCCCTCGACAGCTACCTCCGCCGGTTGATGGACGCCGGGCTGCGGTCGTTGCCGGGCACCGCCGCCGAGATCCTCGACGACCCGGTGCGCCAGGTCCTGTGCCCCGACAAGATCACGACCGACGAGTGGCTGGCGTGCCACCGCGTCGCCCACTCGGTGGGGCTGCGCTCCAACGTGACCATCATGTTCGGGGCCGTCGAGTCGCCCCGGTCGTGGGCGCGCCACCTGGTGCGGACCCGAGCACTGCAGGCCGAGACCGGCGGGTTCACCGAGTTCGTGGGCCTCCCGTTCGTGCACATGGCCGCCCCGATCTACCTGCAGCGGAGGGCCCGCCGAGGACCTACGTTCCGGGAGACCCTGCTCATGCACGCCGTGGCCCGGATCGCCTACCGAGGCCTGATCGACAACATCCAGTTCTCCTGGGTCAAGTTGGGCGCCGTCGCGGGCACCCAGCTGCTCCGATCGGGGTGCAACGACCTCGGTGGCACGCTGATGGACGAGAACATCTCCAGGGCCGCCGGTGCCACCCACGGCCAGGAAATGACGCCCGAGGACTTCGCAGCCCTGGTCGAGCCCCTGGGGCGTACGCTCCGCGAACGCACGACTCTGTACGCGCCGGTCGAACGGGCTGCGGCGGCGTAGTCACCCTCCGAGGCCTCGTGACATGGACCGAGCACTCGTACGCAAGCTCCTCGACGACGCCGGGGCGACGCGCAACCGCGACGTGCTCGGCGACATCCTGCGCAACGCCTACGGCCTGGCGACGGACGACGCCGAGCGCCTCGACCTGAAGATCACCCGCGACTCGCTGCGGGAGATGCGCGAGGCCTTCCGCCTGTTCGCCCCCTACGAGCAGGTGCGCAAGGTCACCGTCTTCGGCTCGGCGCGCACGCTACGCACCGATCCGCTCTACGACCACACCCGCGAGCTGGCCCGCCGCCTCGCCGACAACGGCTGGATGGTCGTCACCGGTGCCGGCCCCGGCATCATGGCCGCCGCCACCGAGGGCGCAGGGCCCGACCGCAGCCTGGGCGTCACCATCCGCCTGCCGTTCGAGGAGGGCCCGGACGGGCCCCTGGCAGGGTCGGACCGGGTGGTGGCGATGAAGTACTTCTTCACCCGCAAGCTGATGCTCATGAAGGAGTCGAGCGGCTTCGTGTGCCTGCCCGGCGGCTTCGGCACCCAGGACGAGACCTTCGAGCTGCTCACGTTGCAGCAGACGGGCAAGGCCACGCCTGCGCCCATCGTGTTGCTGGACGTTCCCGGCCTCACCTACTGGAAGGGCTGGCAGCGGTTCCTCGACGACGAGCTCGTGGCGGCCGGCTGGGTCTCGCCGCGGGACACCAACCTGTTCGTGCTCACCGACGACATCGATGTCGCCGTCGACGCCATCCGGGGCTTCTGGCGCAACTACGAGTCGCTGCGCTGGGTCGGCGACAGGTTGGTCATCCGGCTACGGGCGGCGCCGACAGACGCCGAGCTCGCCGACCTCAACGAGCGGTTCGCGGAGCTCTGCCTGGAGGGTGGCATCGAGCGGACCGACCCACTGCCCGCCGAGGTGTCCGACAACGACCGCCTCGACCTGCCGCGGCTGGTGATGCGCTTCGACGTCCGCAAGGGGGGCGAGTTCCGCGACCTGATCCGGGCGCTGAACCAACTCGACTCGGCGCCCCCACTCGATGCCGAGGCGTCAACCCCCTGAGTCCGGCACGCTGTCCGGGACCAGATAGTCCTCCAGCAGCGCGAAACGCAGTCCTGCCTCGTCGGCTCGATCGGCCAGCGCCCGCAGCTCGGTCACGAACGACGGGCGGAAGTGCATCAGGAGGATGTCGCCGGCCCGCAGCTGCGGCATGGTGCGGTAGCCAACGTCGGCACCATTGACGCTCACCTCCCAGAGCACGATCGCCGCCATCCCGCATGCGGCCGCCGCCCGTGTGGTTGCCTGGTTGTAGGCACCGTACGGCGGACGGAACAGCACGGGCCGCCGCCCGAAGGCCAGCTCCAGCGTGTCGGCGTTGCCGCAGATCTCGGCTCGCTGCCCTTCCTCGGACAATGTCCGCAGGTCGGGGTGCGTGCGGCTGTGGGACTCCACGACGGTGTTGGGCAGACGGCGGAAGAAGTCCGGATCGGCCTGGACCGGGCCGTCGACCAGGAACAGGCTGACGGGCACGCCGAGCTCCTCGAGCGCGGCCTTCACCTCGGGGTTGCGGGTGTGCCCGTCGTCGATGGTCAGGAACACCACGGGGTCGGTGGTCTCGACGCGGGTGATCACCGGCGCCGCGCCGGGGGTCGATGCCAGCGGCACGAGCGTCACCGGCGGCGGGGCGGTCGTGGCCGTGGCCCGGGTCTCGGACGCCTCGGATGCCGCGGGTCCGTCGGACACGCGGCCACCGATGGCATCGATGATCAGCGAGGCGGCGACGATGATGATGGCGGCGCGCACGAGTTTGGAGAGGCGCGCCCGTTCGAGGGCCTGGCGCCGCGACTCACCAGAGCGTCCCCCCGACATGGCCGAAAGTGTGACGCCGTCGCACCGAAAGGACGCGGATCCCAGGGCCTGCCGGGGGCACCATTCTGCTCAGTCTGCGTCGTCGGGTTCCTGCAGCAGGGCGACGGCTTTCTCGACGGCGCGCCGAGCCCGCGTCAGGCGTCGCTCGTCGACCGGGAGCTCGACACCGCCGGCGTCGATCGACTCGCGCAGGCGCTCCATGGCCAGGTCGGCCAGCTCCTCGCTGATCGACTCCAGGCGCTTGCGGATGTCGTCGAACTCACCGGCCACGGTTCCCTCCCCGGACGCGCAGCCGCCAAGCATGCCATCCGCCGCCTCGGGGTGTGCCAACGTAGCGGCGATGGGAAGTTCCCCGACGAGCGCACCCCCCGACCTCCACGAATACGTCAGCTTCGACGCACCCGACGAGCACCGCACCTGGGTGTTCGACGCCACGTTCCTCCTCAGCCCCTGGCGCTGCATCTACGGGCACGGCTGCCAGGGGGTGCTCACCGAGGCGGCACCCGAGCTCGAGCAGGGCTGTTGCAGCTACGGCGCCCACTTCGTCGATGAGGACGACGCCAACGCCGTGCTCGAAGCGGCCGGCCGGCTCACCACCGACCAGTGGCAGCACGGCCGGCTGGCGGTGAGGCGCGGCGGACCCATCCGGCGGACGGCCAAGGGAACGCTCGTCACCCGGCTCGTCGACGGCGCCTGCATCTTCCTCAACCGGCCGGGCTTTCCCGGGGGCGCGGGCTGTGCGCTCCACCGCGGGGCGCTCGAGGCCGGCGAACGACCGATGGACTGGAAGCCCGACGTGTGCTGGCAGCTCCCGCTGCGCCTCTCGGAAAGCACCGACGACTCCGGACAGGTGATCTCGACGCTGCGGGAATGGAAGCGGCGCGACTGGGGTGCCGGCGGCCAGGAGTTCCACTGGTGGTGCACCGAGGCGCCCGACGCCTTCGTCGGCGCCACGCCCGTCTACGTCGCGTTGCACGACGAGATCGTGGAGCTCGTTGGCACGTGGGCGTACGACCGCTTCGTCGGGCACGTCACCGCCCGGAACGGCCGCGGGCCACGTGGCGAGCAGTACGTTCCCCACCCAGCTCTACGCCGACGCTGAGCGCCGAGGGAGGCCGTAGAGCACCAGCGGACAAGCACGTCCTCCGGGCTTACGGTGGTCAGCGCTGCTGGAAGGCCCAGCTGTTTAGCTGCGACCCGGCAACAAACTCCCTCGGAGCGCCCTATCCGCTGCGCCTGTCAGCTGTCGTCGTCGGCGTCGAACATGCACCACGACGCATGCTCGTCGCCCGCCTCGGCCCCGCATTCGGGGCATGGCTCATCGTCCGCCGGATCGAAGATGGCGGTGAGATCGAGATCGTTGCTGCGCTTCAACGCGCGCGCTTCCTCGAATCGGCGATGTCGACCCTTTTTCACGGGCCAGCTCCCACGTGTTATTCGTTCGGCGGGAAAGTGTATCGCCGGCGGCTCCGGCTAACTCCCCCAACGCGTTGTTGCTCGGGGTGTCCCGACCCCTTTCCTACCACGTCCGGGTCGCATCGAGACGTCACATCCTGACACTGCCCCCAGTCGAGTCTTGCGCGGATCGGTCTCGCTTGGCGTGCCTTGCGGTGCCGCGTTGCCGGGGAGCCTCGCTGCAGGGCGCCTCCGGCCGCCAAATTCCCACGCGTGGCCCGAATGACCCGGCCCATCCGCTCGGCTCCTTACCATCGTCGCCGTGGACGCTCCCTGGTGGCAACGCGCCGTCTTCTATCAGATCTACCCCCGGTCGTTCGCGAGCGGCAGGCGGCGTCCGACCGGCGACCTCGCGGGTATCGAGCAGCACCTCGACCACCTCGACTGGCTGGGCGTCGACGCCGTGTGGCTCTCGCCGTTCTATCCCTCACCGATGGCCGACTTCGGCTACGACGTCTCCGATCACTGCGACGTGGATCCGCTGTTCGGCGACCTCGACACCTTCGACCGCCTGCTGGCGGCCTGTCACGCGCGAGACCTGAAGCTCCTCGTCGACCTGGTGCCCAACCACACGTCGGACCAGCATCCGTGGTTCCGTGCGGCCCGCTCGAGCCGGGACGACCCCCAGCGCGACTGGTACGTGTGGCGGGACGGGACGCCGGACACGCCGCCCAACAACTGGGTGGCGGCGTTCACGGGCGGCCCCGCCTGGACATGGGACGAGGCCACGCGCCAGTGGTACCTGCACCTGTTCCTGCCCGAGCAGCCCGACCTCAACTGGGCCAACCCGGAGGTGGTGGAGGCCGTCCACGGGGTCATGCGCTTCTGGCTCGACCGGGGTGTCGACGGCTTCCGCATCGACGTCGCCCACGGCATCGGCAAGGACCCGGCCTTGCCGGACGACCCCCCTGAGAGCGCAGGCATGCCACACAGCGCCCTCAACGATGCCGCCGAGACCCACGAGCTGCTCCGCGGCATGCGCAAGCTGGTCGACGCCTACCCCGGCGACCGGCTGATCCTGGGCGAGGTGTTCCTGCTGTCGACCGAGCGGGTGGCCACCTACTACGGCGACGGTGACGAGCTGCACCTGTCGTTCAACTTCCCACCCCTGTTCGCTCCCTGGGACGCCAGCCGCTGGCGCCGCCAGATCGACGACGCCACCCTCAACATCGTCGACCGCTTTCATGGCTGGCCGACCTGGGTGTTGTCGAACCACGACAATGTCCGCCACCGCACGCGCTACGGCGGCTCGGAGTCTCGTGCCCGGGCCGCGGTGTTCCTGCTGCTGGGCCTGGTCGGTTCACCGGTCCTCTATGCGGGTGAGGAGCTGGGGCTGGAGGACGCCGTCATCCCCGAGGATCGGCGCGTCGATCCCGGGGGACGAGACGGTTGCCGGGCGCCGATCCCCTGGGACGGCACACGCGACCACGGTTGGGGCGTGGAGGAGGCGTGGCTGCCGTGGCCGCCCGAGGCGGACGCCCGCAACATCGCCGCCCTCCGGGACCACGCGGGCTCGATCCTCCACCTCTATCGGCGGCTGCTGGCGGCCCGCCGCGCCACCACGGCACTGCAGACCGGCGCGTTCGAGCGCCTGGAGTCCGCCGAGCGCGCCGCACCCGGCGTCGTGGCCTGGCGCCGCTGGGACGGCGCCGGGGCCGTGGTCGTCGCCGTCAACATGGGCGAGGACGCGCTGGTGGACGTGCAGGGCACGGTGCTCGTCGCCAGCGACGGGGTCGCCGAGGGCGAGCCGTTCGGCGGCGTGCTGGGCGCAGATCGGGCCGTGCTCATCGAGCCGAGGCTGAGCGGGTCCTAACGCCGACCCGGCGGGCGCCCTGGCACTACGCTGCCGGACATGACGGCCGTGTCAGAAACCCGGCCCGAGCGGCCCGTGGGAGCGGGGAGCATGTCGGGGATCCCGAGGGCACCAGCCGCGCCGTGGCCGATCATCTCGGCCGACGACCACCTGATCGAGCCGCCGGACCTGTTCGAGGGCCGGATCCCGTCGGGACTGGCCGACCGGGCGCCGCGGATCGTCGAGGATGCCGATGGCACGCAGGCCTGGGAGTACGAGGGCGCGCGCTACCCGAACATCGGGCTGAACGCCGTGGCCGGGCGGCCGCGCGACGAATGGTCGATGGAGCCCGCGCGCTTCGACGAGATGCGGCGCGGTTGCTGGGACATCGACGCCCGCATCGAAGACATGGACGCCGGCGGGGTCTGGGCGTCGCTGTGCTTCCCGTCGCTGATCGCCGGCTTCGCGGGGACGGTGTTCGCCCGGTCCCAGGACCCCGAGCTCGGCCTCGCGTGCATCCGCGCCTGGAACGACTGGCACCTGGGGGTTTGGGCGGGCACCCACCCCGAGCGCATCATCCCCCTCCAGCTCACCTGGCTGCCCGACCCGGTGGTGGCCGCCCGGGACGTGGAACGCAACGCCGCGCGTGGCTTCAAGGCCGTCAGCTTCGTCGAGCAACCGGTGAACGTCGGCCTGCCGTCGCTCCACACGGACCACTGGGACCCGTTCCTCGCCGCCTGCGAGGACACCGGCACGGTCGTCTGCCTCCACACGGCGTCGGGAGCCTGGACCGCCGCCACGTCGCCGGGTGCCCCGCTCGAGCTGTACACGACGCTGTTCCCGGTGAACGCGTTGGCGGCCGCAGCCGACTGGCTGTGGGCACGAGTGCCGCTGCGGTTCCCACGGTTGCGCATCGTGCTGGCCGAGGGTGGCATCGGTTGGGTGCCGATGCTGCTGGACCGGCTCGACTGGGTGATGGACCACTCGGCGACCGGCGGCGACGGCGTCTGGGCCGGCGAGCTCACACCGTCGGAGGCACTGCGCCGCAACTTCTGGTTCTGCACCATCGACGACCCGTCGACGCTGGCGGCCCGCCACCGCGTGGGCGTCGACCACATCCTCGTCGAGTGCGACTACCCGCATGCCGACTCGTCGTGGCCGCACACCGCGTCGCTGCTCGCCGACCGCTTCGCCGCCGTCGGAGTCACCGACGACGAGGCCGCGGCCATGACCCATCGCAACGCCGCCGCCCTCTTCGACCATCCGCTCCCACCGGAGGATCGCATGCCGATTCCGCGGAACATCGCACGCGAACCGACGAGCCAAGCCGATCCGCCAGCAGCCGGCGGAATCGGCGTTCGCTAGCCGTGCTGGACCTCGTGATCAACGGCGGGACCGTCGTCGACGGCAGCGGCGCGCCGATGCGGCGCGCCGACATCGGGGTCCGTGACGGGCGGATCGCCGTCATCGCGCCGACCGGCACCATCGACGAGCCGGGCCGGTCGACGCTCGACGCGGACGGTCGTCTCGTCGCGCCGGGATTCGTCGACCTCCACACCCATTACGACGCCCAGCTGTTCTGGGACCCCCTCGCCACCCCTTCGCCGTTCCATGGCGTCACCACGGTGATCGGGGGCAACTGTGGGTTCTCCCTGGCCCCGCTCACCCCGGACCACGCCGACTACCTGATGCGGATGATGGCGCGCGTCGAGGGCATGCCCCTCGATGCACTGTCGGCCGGGCTGGCGTGGGACTGGGGCGGCTTCGGCGAGTGGCTCGACCGCCTGGACGGCGCCACCGCCGTGAACGCGGGCTTCCTGTGCGGGCACTCGGCGCTGCGTCGGGTGGCGGGGGCCGACCGCGAGGTCATGCAACGGCTGCTGCACGAGGCGCTCGATGCCGGTGCGCTGGGGTTCTCGACGTCGCAGGCGCACACTCACAACGACGGTGACGGCGAGCCCGTGCCGTCGCGGTTCGCCGACGACGACGAGCTGCTGGCGCTCGCGGGGTGCGTGGCCGAGCACGAGGGGACGACCCTGGAGGCCATCGTGGCCGGCTGCATCAACGGGTTCACGGACGACGAGGTCGACTTGCTCGCGGGCATGTCCCGCGCCGCGCGGCGACCGCTCAACTGGAACGTTCTCGGCGTGTCGTCGCTCAACCCGACCGGCCACGAGCGCCAGCTGGCGGCCTCGGACGTCGCCGCCGCCCGGGGCGGGCGCGTCGTCGCGCTGACCTTGCCGCACCCGATGAGCATGCGGTTGTCGTTCCTCACGGGGTTCGTCCTCGACGGCCTGCCCGGCTGGCGCGAGGTCCTCCACCTTCCGGTGCCGAAACGGCTGACGGCCCTCGGGGATCCCGCGGTGCGAGAGCAGCTCGCGGCCGGAGCCGCCTCGCGCGAGGCGGGGCTGCTCCGCGGGCTGGCGAACTGGCCGGTCCTCTGCTTTGCCGAGTGCTTCACCCCGGCGACGAAGCCGCACGAGGGTCGCAGCGTCGGTGACGTGGCCGCCGAACTCGGGCAGGAACCGTTCGACACGCTCCTCGACGTGGTGATCGCCGACGAGCTCCGCACCGGGCTCCGACCCCCGGTGTTCGGCACCAGCGACGCCGACTGGGAGCTGCGTGCGCAGGTGTGGCGCGACCCGCGCACGGTCATCGGTGGGTCCGACGCAGGCGCCCACCTGGACATGATGTGCGGCGCCATCTACTCGACCTCGTTGCTCGGCGAGGCGGTGCGGCAGCGGGGGCTGATGTCGTGGGAGGAGGCCGTGCAGCAGCTGACCGATGTGCCGGCCCGGCTGTACGGCCTGCGTGAGCGGGGTCGGATCGCCGAGGGATGGCACGCCGATCTGGTCGTGCTCGATCCCGGGACCATCGGGCACGGACCGGAGCGGACGGCGACCGACCTCCCCGGAGGCGCATGGCGCCTCGTCGCCGACGCCGTCGGCGTCGAACACGTCTACGCCAACGGCGTCGCCATCGTGGGCGACGGGCGGGCCACGGGCGCGACCCCGGGCACCCTGCTGCGCTCGGGACGCGACACGGTCACCGTGCTGCCTTAGCGGGCGCGGTCACAGGTCCGCTGCCACACGTGGGCTGCACCAGCGTCGTCTAGCCGCTCGGCAGCTTGATGTCGTGGAGCACCAGCGAGCCATCGCCGTCGAAGGCCAGGGCGGCATTGCCCTCCAGCAGGCGCCGCACCGGTTCGCCGGCCAACTCCGCCCGCCAGCCCGTGAGCAGGCGTGACGACTCATCCCCCCGGACCAGCGCCTCGATGTCCGCCCGGGTGGCGACCAGGGAGGCATCCAGCTCGGCATCGCGCGCGAGCTGGCTCACCCACGCGGAGGCCAGCGTCACCGCCGGGCGGAACGTGCCGTCGACGCCCTCCCGCGGCGGGACCTGCAGCTCGGCGTCCCGGAGGGCTACCCCGGCGTTGACCGCCGCCATCAGCTCGTCGCCGGCCCCGTCGCGGAGGTGGCGCGCGTCCAGGCCCCGCACGCGGTTGAGGTCGGCCCGGGTTCGGGGAGGGCGCTCGGCGATGGCCACCAGCGCGAGGTCGGGCAGCACGTGCCGCACCGGCCGGTCGATCCGGCGCGCCCGCCGCTCCCGCCAGGCCGCCACCGACTGGGCGACGCCGCGGGCACGACCCTTCAGGCGGCGGGCCTCCTTGATCCTCCACCAGGCCTGGTCGGGGTCCGGCTGCTCGCCGTGGCGGCGCCGCAGCTGGTCGCATTCGTCGAGCACCCAGTCGAGGCGTCCACGCTTCTCGAGCTCGCCGCGCAGTGACGACCACAGCGCATCGAGGTAGGCGACATCTGCTGCCGCGTAGACCTGCGCCGCGTCGCTCAGCGGCCGGTGCAGCCAATCGGTCAGCCGGTCGGCCTTGGGGACGTGCACGCCGAGACGCCTTTGCAGAAGGATCCCCAGTCCCGGCGACCCCAGCCCCACGAACCCGGCCGCCACTTGCGTGTCGACCAGGTGGCGGGGTCCAACGCCGCAGGCCCGCTCGAAGATCTCCAGGTCTTGGCTGGCGGCGTGCATGAGGCACAGGCCTGGTCCGTCGAGCAGCCGGCGCAGGCTGCCGACGTCCACCGCCAGCGGATCGACGTCCACGATGTCGTCGCCGGCTGCGACCTGCAGCAGGGCGAGCTGCGCGTAGTAGGTCCGCTCCCGGTGGAACTCGGTGTCGAGGGCATACGTGGGCGCGGCGCAGGACGCCTCGACGAAGGCGTCGAACTCGCGCTGGTCGCTGATCCAGCGGAAGCGTGACGGATCGGGCGGAGCCGTTACGGCTCCATCCCCGTCGAGACGGGCTCGCCCGCCTCGATCCAGGCGGTGGTGCCGCCGGCGACGTTGATGGCGTCGATGCCCCGCGACCGATAGAACTCGGCGGCCCGCCGGCTGCGCTGGCCCACGCCGCAGATCACATAGACCGGTCCCTCGCGGGGCACGTCCGCCAGCCGCTCGGGGACGGTCGCCAGCGGCACGAGCACGGCCCCGGGCACGTGGGCGGCCGTGTACTCGTCGGTCTCTCGGACGTCGATCAAGGGCGCACCATCGGCACGCGCCTTGGCCAGCCCGTCGACGTCGATCTCGGGAACCTCCATGGTGAGGCAGGGTACTCCGGGCCCGACCCCCACCCGCCGCCCCGTGATGGCGTCGGTCTGACGACCGACCGAGTTTCCGTCAGGTGCCCTCACCATCGGCCTCGGGCGGCAGGTCGCCGGGCTTGTCGGCATCGGCCAGGGCGGCGGGATCGATGCCGTCGACGCCCACGACCACCAGCCCGGCGGCCGCCACGGCGCGGCCCACCGCCCGCGCGCCGGCCTCCAGGGCCGCCTCGAGGCCAGGTGCGGCCGACGGCCGCCAGGCGGCGTGGTGCCACTGCGTACGGCCGCCGCTGACGGGTACGGCCACCGCCGCCGTCGGGTGTCGGGCCAGGGTCGCCAGCGTCGCTCCCATGGCGGCCGGTGACGGCGCCACCAGGTCGCAGCCGACGACCATCACCATCTCGTCGCCGTCCGCCCATGCCAGCGCCGTGGCGATGCCGGCCGCCGGTCCCGCGCCGGGCCTGACGTCCGGCATGGTCGCCAGTCGGCACGACGCCAGCGCGTGCGGCTCGCGGCCGACGCCGACGACGTCGCGGGCGCCGGCGACCCACAACGCCTCGGCGACCCGCACCACCATCGGCGTGCCCCCGACGGGTATGAGCGCCTTGTCCCGCCCCATCCGCCGGCTCTCGCCCCCGCAGAGGACGGCCCCGCTGAAGCGCGGGATGCCGGCGGTCACGGCGTCAACCGACGCCGCCGTAGCGCGCCTCGACGCCCCGGCTCTCCCCGTGGCTGCCGACGGCGGCCGCCAGATCCGCCAGGAACTCGTCGGCCACCGCCAGGTGCGAGGGCGACAGGATCGCGTGGAGCCCGCCCTGCTGGCGGTCCAGGTGCCAGCCCCGGTCGTCCAGCACGTCCCCCACCGCGCCGATGTCGAGGACGGCATCGCCGGTCCCGGGATCCGTGTCGGCGGCGATCTCCAGCACCCCGGGCACCGGGTCGCCGGTGACGTGGATCCCCTCGATCCCGTCGATGCCGTCGCGGAAGCGGTGGGCGACCGCCCGCACCTGGTCGGCCAGGCGCAGGTAACCGTCGAGCCCGAGGTGGCTCACCGTCGCCCAGGCAGCGGCGATCGGGGCGGCTGGCCTGGTGCCGGCCGTCGTGGCCGAGCCGTACAGGCCGCCGGGCCAGCCGTCGAACAGGAAGTACTGGCGGCGCAGCTCGTCCTCGTCGCGGTGGAACAGCAACGAGGCACCCTTGAAGCACCAGCCGTACTTGTGGACGTCGGCCGAGGCCGATGTCACGCCCACGACCCGAAAGTCCCAGGGCGGGATGGGCTCACCCAGGCGCTCGAGGAAGGGCAGCAGCCAGCCGCCGAGACAGGCGTCGACGTGGCACAGGGTGCCGTGTTCCACCGCCAGCGCCGCGAGCTCGGGGATGGGGTCCACGACGCCGAACGGATAGCACGGCGCCGAGCCGACCACGAGCGCCGTGCGCGGATCGAGGGCCGCCGCCGTCGCCGCCACGTCGGCCCGCCCGTCCGCGCCGACCGGGACCCGGACCTCGTCCACGTCGAGGTAGCGGCAGGCCTTGGCGAACGCCGGATGGGCGGTGGCGGGAAGCACGATGCGGGGCTCGGCGATGCCGCGGACGGCGCGCGCCTGGTCACGAGCCACCTGCACGGCCAGGAACAGGCTCTCGGTGCCGCCGCTAGTGAGCTTGCCGCCCCGGGGATTGCCGTGCAGGAGGTCGGCTCCCATGGCCACGACCTCGCGCTCCATGCGCAGCAGGCTGGGGAAGGCGAAGGGGTTGAGGTAGTTCTCGTGCAGGTACTCGGCGGCGACGGCCTCGTGGAGCCGCTCCAGCTCAGTGTCGGCGGCGTTGTAGACCAGGCTGAAGGTGCGGCCCCGGCGCCAGTCCGCATCGTCTCCCCGACCGCCGCGCAGCTCGGTGATCAGGTCGTCGACCGTGCGCCCTCGCGCCGGGAACGGCGGATCGTGATCGGGCGCCACCCCGGTCATCCGCCGTAGCTCATGCGGGTGTCCTCCATGCGCAGCACCGGGGTGTCCTCGGCCTGCTGGAACCCGCAGCCCACCACCTCGCCGACGAAGAAGGTGTGGTCGCCGCAGTCGACCGATTGGCGGACGGCGCAGTCCACCCAGGCGGGCGCCTGGTCGAGGATGGGTGCCCCGCTCGGCCCGTCGTGGAACGGGAACTCGTTGAGCGTTCCGGCGGCGGCGTCGTGCTCGACCGGCTTGGTGAACCGGCGGACGATGGCCCGATCATCGCGGGCCACGGTGTTGAGGACGAAGCTGCCGCCGTCGACGATCAACCGGTGGGTCGCCGCCGTCTTCTCGACGCTGATCCCGACCAGCTTGGGATCGAAGCTCACCTGTGTCGCCCAGTTGAGGGTCATGAGGTTGCGGCGTTCGCCCGACCGGCTGCCGACCACGTAGAGCCCGTAGGGAAGCGACCACAGGACCCGCCGGCGCAGCTTGTCGTACTCCTCCTGGGCGTCGGGCGTGTCGACACCCTCGGGGAACGGTCCGATCGGTCCGGTGCCTCCCGGTGCAGCCATGGCGGCGACCCTAGTGGGCGGCGGAGCCGCCTATCCTCGGGGCGATGAGCGTCGCCCTGAGCGTGCAGGAGCTCCACGAACGGATCGAGTCGTGTGGACCGCAGGCGTTCCTGGTGACGGTCTCCGAGGCCGGCGAAGCCCACGTGGTGTCGGTTGTCGTGCGGCGAGACGCCGACGCGCTGGCGTTCGACGCCGGCCGCACGTCTCGGGCCAACCTGGCCGCCCGGCCCGCGGCGACGCTGTTGTGGCCGTCGAGGTCGTTCGACAGCGGCGAGTACAGCCTGATCGTGGACGGTGACGCCGTCGTGACCGACGACGGCGACGTGGTCGTCGTCCAGCCCACCGCCGCCGTGCTCCACCGCATCGCCGGCAGTACCGGCGGTGGGCCCAGCTGCATCCGGGTCCTGTCCCGGGACTGAACGTCCCCTATCCCAGCGGCACGTCCGGGACGGGACGGACGACGGCCGATCCGCCCAGCGCCACGTTGGGCGCCTGGGCGGCGAGGTCGGTCGCCTCGTCCAGCGAGCTGGCCTCGAGCAGCAGGAACCCGTAGGTGTCGACCTCGGCGAGCGGGCGGTCCGCCGCTCCGTCGCGGGTCACGGCCCTGGCCGTCGGTTCCAGCGGTCCCCCGGCGGCGAGCTTGCCCTCCTCGGCGAGCGACGTGGCCCACTCGGTCCAGCGCCGGTTGTAGTCCTGTGTCTGCGCATCGCCTGCGTCGAGGGCCGCGGCGCGTCCCTCGAGCAGTACCAGGTATCGAGCCATCTGACTCTTTATAGCGACTGGCCGACTCACGGCGACCGGCCGGCGGAGCGCTCAGCCCGACGGCGGCCAGTCGGGCTCGAGCTGGCGGAGGAACACGGCACAGCGCTCGGCCTCGCTGGTCTCCCCGATGGCGTCAGCCGACGCCCGCAGCCCGTCGAGCGCCCGCAGGAAGCCGCGGTTCTGGCGATGTCGCCAGCGCACGTAGCCCGATCCCCGCCAACCACTGGCCCTCAGCCGGTCCAGGCCCCGGTGATAGCCGACCCGGAAGCAGGCGTACCGCTCGACGTCGTCGCGCCCGAGCACGCCGAGCTGCGCCCAGGCGTCGAGGAAGCGGGGCCAGCGGGCCACGACCGCCGCCACCGCCTCTCTTCGCTCCGGCCCCGGGCGGGCCAGGGCGTCGTCCAGCGCTGCCAGGGCCTCGGCGGGCTCGTCGTCGAGCACCGTCTCCGGCGGCCCCGAGGCAGTCATGTGAACCGGCTGATCGGTCACACCAGGACCTCGGCCGGGAGCTCGCGCCCGGCCAGGTAGGCGCTCGACGCCTCATAGGCGAGCGAGATCAGCTCGGACGTGCGGGTGAAGTCGTTGTAGCGCATGTGGGGCGTCTGCCCGGTCGGCAACAGGTGGACCTCGATGTCGGGCGGCATGGCCGCTAGCTCACGCTTGAAGCGGTGGTGGCGGGCGATCCAGTACGCCTGGACGGCGACATCGAGCGGGCGCCTGGGCTCCGGCCGAGGACGCGAGAACAGGCCGACCTGCAGCACGTACAGCGTGCGCGCCCCCAGCTCGACCGCCCGGCTCATGGGAACGTCGTCCACGATGCCGCCGTCGAGGTAGCGCACGCCGTCGATCTCGACCGCCGGGTACACCGCCGGGAGGGCGGCGGAGGCGAGGATCGGCTCGATCAGCGGCCCCGACCGGAACCAGACCTCGCGCACGCCCACGACATCGGTCGCGACGCACTGGAACGGGACGGTCAGCTCCTCGAACGTGCGGGCCGTCAACGACTGCTCGAGGTGGCGGCGCAGCCCGTTGCTCTCGTGGATCGCCTCACCGCGTCGGGCGATGGCCACGGTGTTCGGCAGCCAGCCCGCCGGCATGAGCTCCTTGCCGTCGAGCGCTCGCCACAGCCGCTCCAGGCGGAGGGCGCCCGCCAGGGTGGGATCCTCGGCCAGCCCGGCGCCGTTGATCGCCCCCACCGAACAGCCGACGATCAGGTCGGGACGGACGTCGTGCTCGAGCAGGGCCCGCATCATCCCGATCTGGAGCGCCCCGAGGTTGCCGCCGCCGGAGAGCACGAACGCGACCGGGCGGTCGGAGCGCCGCCCGTCCCGCCGGCCCGTCCAGCCTCGCAGCAGTCCACGCAGGTTGGCCATCAGTCGCAGGCTATCGGCGCTCCGAAGCCAGGCTGAGGGACCTCCGTACGAGCCCTGCGAACGCGCGTGGGTACGTCAGATGGGCACCATGGTCTGCGCCGTCGATCAGCTCCAGCACGCCGTGGGGTGCCCGCCGTGCCAGTTCCTCGGCGGCGCGCCGGTGCTGTGGTTGCGTCTCCGAGCCGAACGCGGCCACGACCGGGACCATCACCCGTTCGGGCCGGTAGGGCGCCGGTGCGGGGCGGTGCACCGTGCGGAGCTCGGCCAGCAGGGTGGGGCCCTCGGCGCGCCGCTCGGCTCGCACGTGCGCAGGTAGCCGCAACCACCGGGCGTCGCCGAGCATCCGACGCATGAACGCTTCCGCCGCGTCGCCCGGGTCGCCATCGCCCCCGTCGCGGCGACCGGCGGTGGTGCTGGCGAGCGCCGTCGCGCCGGCCGTGCCGGGCGGCCACCAGGGTTCCCACATCATCGGTGCCTCGTAGGCCACCAGCGCGCCCACCTGTGCCGGCGACCGTTCCGCCAGCGCCAGACAGATGACGCCGCCCAGGCTGTGCCCCACCAGCACCGCTACCCGGGACCCGACGAGCGCGGCCAGGTCGTCGACCTGCTGGTCGAACGAGATGGCGGGCCCCAGGTCGAGCGACCGGGCGTAGCCGCGGCGGTCGTAGCGCATCACCCGGAACTCGCCCTCGAGTACCCGGCGCACGCGCAACATGCTGCTGGCACGGTCCATCGCCCCGTGCACGAGCACGACGAGGGGCCCCTCCCCCACCTCCTGCGCCCACAGGCCGCGGCTCGGGCTGGCGGTCACGAAACGGCGACCACCCGCAGGACGTCCGTCCGGCCGGGAGCGGCGTCGGGCGCGCCGGCGAGGACCGCGATCGAGTCGCCGTGACGGACGAGCCCCTCACGGACAGCGGCCTCGACCACGCACCAGACCATCTCGTCGGTCGTGGCGTACTCGGCGACCAGCAGCGGCTCCACGCCCCAGGACAACGTCAGCTGCCGCGCCGTCGCCTGTGACGGGCTGGCGCCGATCAACCTGCACTGCGGCCGGCGGGCGGCCATGGCCCGGGCGGTGGTCCCGGCGCGCGTGCAGCAGACGATGGCCGCCAGGTCGAGCTCGACGGCCGCCCGCAATGCGGCGTGGGCCATGGCCACCGTGACCGCCTTCGCCGACCGTGCCCGCCCCTGCCCGAGGCCCTGCTCGTAGACGCCGGGCCGGTCGTCGAACTCCTCGGTCCGCGCCGCGATCTCCGCCATGGTCTCGACGGTCCGCGCCGGGTGCCGCCCTATCGCCGTCTCGGCCGAGAGCATCAGCGCGTCGCTGCCGTCGACGACGGCGTTGGCCACGTCCGACGCCTCGGCCCGGGTGGGCGAGGGCGCCGTGACCATCGACTCCAACATCTGGGTGGCCGTCACCACGGGCAGGCCCCGCGACCCGCACGCCCGGATGATCCGCTTCTGCAAGTGCGGAACGTCGGCGATGGGGAAGTCGATGCCGAGGTCGCCCCGGGCGACCATGACGCCGTCCGCCACGTCCAGGATGTCGTCGAGGTGGTCAACGGCCGCGCGGGTCTCGATCTTGGCCATCAACTGCGGCCCGTGGTCGCCGAGCGCCTCGCGCACCCGGACGAGCTCGTCGGGCTTCCGCACGAACGACACGGCGACCCAGTCGGCATCCCCTGCCACCTCGTCGACCAAGCGCAGGTCGTCCTCGGTCGGCACCGATGGGAGCCAGCGGTCCGAGGGAAGGTGCGCACCGGGCCGTCCCTGCAGGCGCCCCCCGCTGCGCACCCGCGCCCGCACCGAGTCGGACCCCGCGTCCGTCACCTCGAGCGTCACCGTGCCGTCGCCCAGCACGATGGTGTCGCCGGGCCCGACGCTGTCGACGAGGTGCACCGCGTCGAGGGTGATGCGCCGGCCGTCACTGGTGCCCGCTCCCGTCACGAGCGTGACCTCGTCGCCCTCGGCCAGGAAGACGCCACCCTCGGGGAACGACCCCGCCCGCACCTTCGGACCGGGGAGGTCGGCGAGCACGCCGATGGTCTTGCCGTGGCGCTGAGCGAGCGCGCGGACCGCATCCATGCGCCGGCGGTGCTCGTCGGCGGTGCCGTGCGCCAGCCCGAGGCGCACGACGTCGACGCCGGCGTCGATCAGGGCGTCGAGGACGCCCGGCGGGTCGGATGCCGGACCGAGCGTGGCGACGATCTTCGTGCGGCGCACCGACGCTCTCAGTCCCCCACGCGCCGGCGGAGGGGGTGGTCATCGGGAACCTCGATGAGGCGGATCTGCACCCCGTCGAGATCGGCGATCCAGCATTCCCGCAGCCCCCAGGGCTCGGTCGTCGGTGCGCGCTGGATGTCCACGCCCCGCGCCCGCAGCCGCTCGTGCTCGGCGTCGACGTCGGCCACCTGGAGCCACAGGGCGCCGCCGCCCGGGGGCACCGAGCTCGAGTCCCCGACGAGCTCGAGGAACCCGCCACCGAGGAAGAAGACAACCCCGGTCACCCGGCCGGCGGCGCCGTACTCGCGGTAGACGTGCAACCCCAGCACGTCCCGGTACCAGGCGACCGCGTCCTCGAAGACCGACGGGCGCAGCAGGATCCGGCTCGAGAGGACGTCCACGGTGCGCCACGGTACCGACCCTCAGGCCGCCGATCGTGCGCTTGCGACCGTCGTCCTCCTACTGTGCCAACGCCGATGGAGCTGCTGCTGATCCGCCACGCCCGCCCGCTTCGGGCCGAGAGCGTCGACGGGCCCGCGGACCCGGGTCTGTCGGACCTCGGCCGGCGCCAGGCCGAGGCGCTGGCCGCGTGGCTGGTGCCCGAGGGGCTCGCCGCCATCTACACCAGCCCGCTGCGTCGCTCGGTCGAGACGGCCGCGCCGGTGGGCGAGGTGGTTGGGCGCACGGTGACGCCCGACGCCACGCTGGCCGAATACGACGCCGACGCCATGGCCTACATCCCGATCGAGGAGCTGCGCGCCGCGGGCGATCCCCGCTGGATGGAGGTGCCCGACGACATCGCCGACTTCCAATCCCGGGTGGTCGACGGTGTCGACCGCTTGGCCGCCGCCCACCCGTCGCAGCGGATAGCCCTCGTCTGCCACGGAGGGGTCATCAACGTCTACGTGTCGGCGGTGCTGGGGTTGGGGCCGCAGATGATCTTCCTGCCGGCCTACACGAGCATCTCCCGGGTCCTGGTGGCGTCCACCGGCCAGCGGTCGCTGGCGTCGCTGAACGAGACCGGCCACCTGCGAATGGCCGACGTCCCTCTGGTCGAGCTGTAGCGGGCGGCGGCCGCTAGGAGCGGGGCACGTCGATCCAGGGCCTGTCCTTGTCGACCCGGACGTCGCCGGGCAAGCCGAGGACCCGCTCGGCGAGGATGTTCTTCATGATCTCGGTCGTGCCGCCCTCGATCGAGTTGGCCCGCGACCGCAGGAACGACTGCTGCGCGCTGCGCCAGAGCGCCGTGGTCTCCGGGCGTGCCATGGGGTAGCCCTCGGGGAACAACATCCCGCCGGCGCCCTCCAGGTCGACGGCACAGCTGGTGATGTCCTTGTGCAGCTCGGCCAGCGCCAGCTTGCCGATCGAGCCCTCGGGCCCCGGCGTGCCCACGGCCCGCTGCTGGCTGGCCCGGTTGTTGGTGAGGCGCAGGGCCTCGGCGCGGATCCACAACGCCATCACCCGGTCGCGGGTGGCGGCGTCGTGGGGACCGTTGCGGCCGTAGACCTTCATCAGCTCGCCGATGAAGCCGCTACCGCGGGGCGGGATCTGCCCCCCGATGGCGACGCGCTCGTTCATGAGCGTCGTCAGGGAGACGCGCCAGCCCTCCCCCACGTCACCGAGGCGCTCGGCATCGGGAATGTGCACGTCGTTGAAGTAGACCTCGTTGAACTCCGCCTCTCCGGTGATCTGGTAGAGCGGACGCACCTCGACACCCGGCGCGTGCATGTCCACGACGAAGTAGGTGAGGCCCTTGTGCTTGGGGGCGTTGGGGTCGGTGCGGGCCACGATCATCCCGAACCGGGCGACGTGCGCCAGGGTGGTCCACACCTTCTGGCCGTTGAGCACCCACTCGTCGCCGTCGCGGACCGCACGGGTCGCCAGACTGGCGACGTCGGAGCCGGCGCCCGGCTCGGAGAAGAGCTGGCACCAGATCTCCTCGTTGGTGAACAACGGCCGGAGGTAGCGCCGCTTCTGGGCGTCGCTGCCATGGGTGACCACGGTGGGCGCGCCCATGCCGTGGCCGATGGGGTTGCGGGAACCGGCATGCGGCGCGCCGGCGCCCCACAGCGTCTCGTTGACCAGCTTCTCCAGCTTCGGTGACATGCCAAGGCCGCCGTATCCGTCCGGGAAGTGGACCCAGGCGAGGCCGAGGTCGTACTGGCGCCCGAGGAAGGTCACCGGATCGTTCTGGCGGGGTGGCAGCTCGGCGAGCAGCTGCTCGCAGAGTGCGAGCACTCGGGCCTCGTCGTCGCCGGACGGCACAGTGGACCGGGTGGCGGTATCCGTGAGCGTCATGTCCCGCACGGTACTTGACCGCCCGGTCAAGAGGCGAGCCGGCAGGGCCGTCGAGCGAGGTGCGCGATGAGACGCCCTTCGGTCGACAGCGTCGGCCGGCGAGGATGCCGACGCTGGTCGAGAGCCACGTCGCGCACGTTGCGAGCCGCTCGGCCTACACGAAGGGCGGCTGGGCCACCCGTGGCCGCAGAGCTCGATGTGTCGACCTGACGATCGCATGGCGGCGCCAGCGCCGAAGGTCCATGCCGTCTTCAAGTCGTCTCCAAGCTTGCTGCAACCGAAGTCCCGCAAGCTGGACACATGGCCCCACTCACCCCCGACGACCTTCGACGCCGGCCCGGCGCGGACGTCGACCCGAGCGCCGGTGGCCGCGCGCACGGGGCCACCAAGGGTGACGGGAAGCCTCCGGTGAGGCATCTGGTGATCTTCCCGGCTCCGGTCCTCGGCGCAGCGCCGGTTTGCCGGGCTGGGTGACGTGGCCTGACCTCGGCGATCGGGTGCGACGTCGGTGACACCGTTGTCGATCGCGACCTGCGCTCCTCCACCGAGTCGTCCCCGCCCACAGCGGTGACGATGGGCTCATTGCATCCCGGGCCGTTGACATGCGGACCGGAGCTGGAGGGCCGGCCGACCCTTGGTCGGGCGGCCCTCCATGCATGGTTTGTCGTTGCCTGCGGACAACCGCCACAGTTGCGCCGCGTGCTAGCGGGCGTTCGCGGCTACCCCGAGCCGATCCGCTGCGGCCTGACCCTCTGCTATCGAACCGAACTCGATCACGCAGTTGATCCGCACGGTGCCCGTTATTGCCACCCCGTCGTTCCGCATGATCCGCAGTCGGGTGTCAGAGAAGCCCAGTTGGGTCACCACCTGCCCAGGGATCATGTTGCCGGTGCGAGGAACCGCTCCAGTGCATGCGACGCCCAAGACACCGTCAACTTCACCCAGGTCTGCTATGACGAAGTGTCCGCTGCTGGGCGTGGCCAAAATATTCCTGAACACAAATGTGGCCGAGCCCGCGGGTTGCGCGGCATCGACGCCTGTCGATGACCTCAGCGCAACAATGCCTGCGGCCGCCACGAGCAGGACGCAGGCGAGCGCGATGCGCCGCCACGAGAGGATGATGCCCTCCTCCGGGAGGTCCGCCGGCGGCTCCCCGTCAGGAGCCAGGTTTACCTGCACCCCCAAGCCCGATGGTGAGCGCACAGGAACGCGCCGTCAACCTCGATCGGTGGGGAAGAATGAACCCCGGACGCCGCACCGCCATCTGAGTGTCAGCTCGGACCGTGGTTCATGAAACGCAACAAGGGCAGCGGCTTGCCCGGTGACCTGTTCGACGAGATCCAGCTCGTCGCCGAGGTCGAGACCGGGTCGGGCGCCGGCTCGCCAGAGGGGTCTCCGGGAGGGCGAGAGGGCGTCTGGCCCGCAGGTTGTTCGGGGTGGCCAGCGAGTCGGCGGTCCCCCGGTGTGGTTTCCTCCCCTCGGCGGGACCGTCTCGCGTCCTGGCCGCGTTTCGCGCCACGTCGGCCGGGTACCCGGTGCGTCAGATCCCCGCCGGCCCCCGCGATCCCCTTCCTAGGGGCCGGCGCCGGACCGTCACTGGCCCGTGAGGAGCGTCTCGAGCCCCATGAGCTCGGCTATGCGCCGAAGTGCGGGTGACGGGTCACAGACACGGAACGGCACCCCTGCCTCAACGGCCGCATCCCGGGCACGCAGCAACGCCGCCACGCCGGACGAATCGATGAACGTCAGGCCCCGGGCCTCAACAACGATCGACACCGGGTGCGTCGCCAGGGCCTCGCTGACATGCGACCAGAACGACGCGGTGCCGGTCAGGTCGAACTCGCCCACGAGGACAATGGTGGCACTGTCGTCGTAGCTGACCCCGATGTACAGCAACTCGCCTCGGGACGGCTCCACGTCATCCGACATCAGAGCCTCCCCTCCATGGCGCTCTCGGGCGCGCACGCCCAACCATCGCACCCGGGTCCTACCCGGTCAATCGATCGTCGTGCCTTCAGGTCGGGGCGACTGGCCCGCGCACGTTTCGGTTGCCGGCGAGTTGGCGGTCCTCCGGGTTGTCCCTTTCGGGGATCGCTTGGCGTCACAGCTAGTGTCGTCGGAGCAAACCTCGCGGACCGCTCGCGGGGAACTCACCGGGCTGAGCGCCACGGGAAGCTGACAGGGGGAGGACAAATGGCGACACCGGAGCGCCGTAGTGGAATCGCCGGCATATCGGTCGGCGGCATCATCGTCATTGCCGGGATCCTGATGATGCTCTTCTGGAGCTTCTGGATAGGACTGATCGTCGTGCTCATCGGGCTCATCGCGTTCGGCGGGTTCGTCCGTGGCAGGTGGTACTGAGCAGCGTTGCCGAATCTTCACCGGTCTTCACGGCCGGCCGTGTCCGCCCCTCGGCCTACGTGTCGGGGGGCGGTGACGCGTCGCCCCGCGCCGTCGCCCCGCGCCGACAGTAGCGCCGGCGGGCTCAATTGTCGGTCAACAGGTACTCGATGCCGGCAATCTCGGCGATGCGCCGAAGCTCGGGCGACGGCTCACGTAGGCGGAAGGCAACCCCGGCCCGGTCGGCCACCCTACGGGCACGCAGCAGGGCTGCGAGGCCAGTCGAATCGATGAACGTCAGGGCGTGGGCGTCGACGGTGATCAATCCCGGATGGGTCGCGAGCGCTTCGCTGATGCAGGCGCGAAACCGCGGGACGCCGCTCAAGTCGAATTCACCCTCAACGATGATGACGGCTTCGGTGCCATGGCCAGTCGCGCGACGCGGCCACCAGGACGGACGCGTCATCCCCCTCCCCTACCCGCAGGCCCTAGTCCACCTCACTGTCAACGCCGGCCCTACCGAATGGGACACGCCCCTCGGCGGGGTGGCACCGGATCGGGGTCATTCCGGTTGCGTCGCCGCAAGTGCGGCTCGTAGGGCGGCGAGGCGCTCCGGTACCACCCGCCACCACACCCACTTGCCGCGTCGTTCGCCGACGATGAGTCCGGCCTCGGACAGTGCCTTGGTGTGGTGACTGATCGTCGGCTGCGATCTGCCCAGGGGCGCCTGCAGATCGCAGCTGCACACCTCGTCGGCGGCCGCCACCAGACTGAGCAGGCGTAGTCGCACCGGGTCGGCAAGCGCGGCGAACATCCGCGCCACTTCGCCCGCCTGGTCCTCCGTGAGGGGTGCCTCGAGCAGGGACGGACAGCACACGGGGATCATGGATTCGAG
>JBKPHE010000072.1:0-7619 GCA_046744485.1 Actinomycetota bacterium
CTTCGGGAGCCGGCTCCGGGACGTACACCACGGGGTTCGTCGTCGGCGGCGACGGCGAGCGGCTCGAGGGTCGCGGCGTGTATCCGGTCGAGGTGCAGTTGGTCGACGCCGGCGGCAGCCTCCTGGCCACGCCGGTGGTCACCTATCTCATGTACCTGCGGGAGCCGGACGACCCGTCGTTCGCGCCGCTGGCGGTCGCCGTGATCGTCGATGTCGGCGGCCCGCCGATCCTGCAGCCCGACGGAAGGGTCCGGCCCACCGCCACCACCGTCCGGCGGGCGCAGGAGCGAGCGAGCCTGCTGGCCGCCGCACCGGACGTTCCGTTCACGCTGGCACCCCAACCCGAGACGCTCGACGGGTTGGTCGACGCCGGCGGTGCCGGCGGTGCGGCCGTGGCGGCGCTGGTGGGGGCCAGCGGCGGCAGGCCGGTGCTGGCCCGGCCGTACACCGACGTCGACCTCGAGGCGCTGCAGGAGGGCGGGCTTGCGACCGAGGCCGAAGAGCAGGTCGGCGCCGGTGCCGCCGCGGTGCGCAATCTCTTCCGACGCGAGCCCGTTCCGGGCATCTGGCTGTCGGGTCCCACGCTCGGCGGCGACGCCGCGAACGAGGCCGTCGACCTCGGGATCGACCGGGTGGTCGTTCCTCCCAGCGCCGTCGACGGCGGCGCCGTACCGGCTGCGCCGGTCACGCTGGGCGAGGGTGGCCCGCGCGCCATGGTCAGCGACCCCGAGCTGGCCGCGCACCTGCAGGGCGCCGATGGCGCCGTCGATGCGCAGCGCTTCCTGGCGGAGCTGACGATCATGTGGTTCGAACGGCCCGCCGACCCCCGGGCGGTCGTCGTCCATGTCCCGGATGACGCCGACATCGATCCGTCCACGGTGGCCCGGGCGCTCGACGGCCTGTCCGACGGGCAGGCGGTGCGGGCCGTGACGATCGATGAGGTCTTCGACGTGGCCTCCGATCCCAGCGGCCCGGCGACGGTCTCGCTCGTCTCGCACGAGGTCACCGATGATCTCGGCGGCATTGCCGGACCGCTCCGCCAGGCTCGCCGGGGCGTGAGCGGCGTCTCCGGGACGGTCGCTTCGGCCGACGGCGGGTCACTGACCCGCTCGCTGCTCGTGGCTACCGGCACCGCAACCCCCGAGGGTCAGCGTCCGGCCTACGTCGAGCGTGTCAACCGCGAGCTGGGGTCGCTGAGAGGCGCCGTGGTCCTGCCCGACCAGTTCCGCATCACCCTCACGTCCCGGACGAGCACGATCCCGGTCAACATCACCAACAACTCGGAGCAGCCGCTGAACGTGCTGATCGAGTTCGACAGCGTTCAGCTGGAGTTCCTCGACGGTGACGTCATCATGCGCGAGCTTCCGCCCGGGGGCACCCGGCTGGACGTCCGCGTGCGCGCCCTGACCTCGGGTGCGTTCCCCATGGGCATCACCGTGATGAGCCCGGACCGCACGATCGAGTTGGACCGGACCACGTTCGACATCCGATCCACTGCCGTCACGGGCGTCGGCTTCGTTCTCTCCATCGGGGCCGGACTGTTCCTCGCGGTGTGGTGGGCCCGCCACTGGCGTAGCTCCCGTCGGTCGCGCCATCTGGTGCCGGCGGGTGCGGCGCCAGCATCACCGGCGGCGGCCGCCGGCGCGGACGGCCCGGCCGAGGCTGGCGCCACGGTCGACGCCCCCGAAGCGCTCGACGGTTCCGGCGGCGGCTACCGGCCCGCCCATCTGGCCGGCGGCCGACCCCGCCGTAGTTGACGTGATCACGACGGCGGATCCTGTTCCCGCGCATTAGGGTCGCCGGACGTGCCTGTGCGTATCGTCACTGACTCGGCCGCCGACCTGGAGGCCGCCGAGGCGAAGGAGCTCGGGGTCGAGGTCGTGCCGCTGTCGATCCGGTTCGGGTCGGTCGAATACACCGACGGCGTCGACCTCTCCGTCGAGCAGTTCTACGACAAGTTGGGGTCCTCGGACGAGCTGCCCGAGACGGCCGCGCCGTCGCCGGGGGCGTTCGAGGCCGCGTTCCGCCGGCAGGCCGAGGCCGGCGCCGACGCCATCGTCTGCATCAACCTGTCCTCTGGCCTCTCGGCGACCATGCAGGCCGCGCAGAACGGCGCCAAGGCGCTGGAGGGCGACATCGACGTGCGGGTCATCGATTCCCGTTCGATCACCTCGGGTCTCGCCGCCCAGGTCCGCCGGGCCGCCCAGGCGGCGGCAGAGGGAGCGGACGCCGATGCGGTGGAGTCGATGGTCCGCGACCTCTCCAGCCGGACCCACGTCATCGGGGCACTCGACACCCTCGACAACCTTCGCAAGGGCGGTCGCATCGGCGGGGCTCAGGCGCTGCTCGGATCCCTTCTCGCCATCAAGCCGCTGCTAGACATCTCGACGGGCGAGGTGGCCGAGGCGGGCAGGGCCCGCACCCGTCGCAAGGCATTGCAGGTGCTGCGCGACAAGGTGTTCGAGCGCCCGGCGGTGGAGGAGCTCACCCTCGCCCATGGCATGGCCCCCGACGTCGACGAGATGCGCGAACTGCTCAGCCCCCGCTACTCCGGCGAGCAGGTCCGGGTGACCGTGATCGGGGCCACCATCGGCACCCATGCGGGCCCGCGGGTCATGGGCGTCACCTGGCTGGATCCCGCCTGATGGAGGCGTTGGAGTGTGCGCCACCGGGATCCATGCCGACGTCCGGCTGACGCTCCAGTCCGGCCCCCATCCGCCGCCGGGTGGTGGTGTCGGTGTGGCGACCGACGCCGCCACCCACCCGCCACCTCAGGACCGCGCCGGCCCGTGGCCGGCGCGACGGCCCGGGAGCTCCGTGACTACGGTGGGCGCACCGTGGCACTGACCCCTCCCCCGACCGGCCCGTCGCCCGCCGCCGGCCTGGTAGCCGGCGCCCTCCTGGGCGGTCGTTACCGGCTGGACGAGCAGCTCGCGTCGGGCGGCATGGCACAGGTGTGGCTGGGCACCGACGAGGTGTTGCGGCGCGCCATCGCCGTGAAGATCCTGCACCAGCACCTCGCGGACGACGAGACATTCGTGGCCCGCTTCCGCCACGAGGCGATCGCCGTCGCTCGCCTGTCGCATCCAGCCATCGTCAGCGTCTACGACACGTGCAGCGACAACGGCGTCGAGGCCATCGTCATGGAGCTCGTGCGGGGCCGCACGCTGCGCCAACGGCTCGACGAGGGACCGGTCGACCCCTGGCTGGCTGCCAACATCGCCGCCCAGGTGTGCGGTGCCCTCGCCGTGGCCCACGCCGCCGGGCTCGTGCACCGGGACATCAAGCCGGCCAACATCCTGCTGTCCGACGACGGCCGGGTGAAGGTCGGCGACTTCGGCATTGCGAAGGCGGCCGAGTCGGCCGATCTCACCCAGGAGGGCTCGTTCCTGGGCACGGCCAAGTATTTGGCGCCCGAACAGGTCGAGGCCGGACCGGTCGATGGCCGCACCGACCTCTACGGGGTCGGCGTGGTGCTCTACGAGATGTTGTGCGGACGGGTCCCGTTCGAGGGCGACTCCTCGTCGTCCACCGCTCTCGCCCGGCTCCACAGTGACCCGCAACGGCCCCGCCTTGTGAAGCCCGGCATCCCCCGCGAGCTCGAGGCCGTCACGATGCGCCTGTTGGCCCGTTCGCCGGACGACCGCTACCCAACCGCGACGGAGGCGCGGGCCGCGCTGCTGGGAGCGGGGGCCGACGACGGACCCACGGGCGGCGATGCCACGGTCGTCGAGTCGGGTCCGGCCGGCGCCGGCGGGCGGTCGGTCGCGACCGCGGGTGCCACCGGCCACCTGCCGCCACCGCCGACGGCCCCGCCCACACCCCTCGGCACGCCCGCGGTGCAGGGTCCGCGGCCGCCGGTGCGGTTCGCGGAGAGCGAGCGTCGCTGGCTGGTTCCCACGCTGCTGGTCGTGCTGGTGGCGGTGGCGCTTGGCGTCGCAGGACTGCTCATCCAGGGATCGGGCACCAACCTCTTCGGCGGTCCCGACGACGAGTCCGACACCACCGAGGCACCCGCACCCGCCGACGAGCTCGTCCCCATCGCCCGGACGATCGACCTCGATCCCGCCGGTGGCGACGGCGAGCACGCGTCCGAGGCGGCCCAAGGCGATGCCATCGATGGCGACCAGAACACCTCCTGGAGCACCGAGGACTACACCAGTCCTGACTGGGGCGGATTCGACAAGCCCGGTGTCGGCCTGATCCTCGAGTTGGATCAGTCGACCGACATCCACGCGCTCGCGTTCGACACGCCTTCCGTGGGATGGCAGGCCGAGGTGTACGTGGCCGACAGCGATCCCGGCACCCTCGAGGGCTGGCGTGAACCCGTGGCCACATTCCAAGGGAGCGACAGCGGCACCAACGAGGTGACGTTCGACGAAACCGGCGGAGCGGTGCTCCTGTGGTTCACCCGCGCCGGCGACGATGGGCAGGTCACCGTCACCGAGGTGCGCCTGCGACGCTGATCTACTGTTCCCGGCATCGCGCGAGACCCTTCCGACGCCGACGACCGCTCGCTCGTGGCGGCAGCCCAAGCGGGCGACCGCGACGCCCTCGAGACCCTGCTGCGCCGCCACCACGATCGGTTGTGGGCGCTCTGTCGGCGGCTCACCGGCAACCATGCCGACGCCGAGGATGCGCTGCAGGACGCCCTGATCGCCATCGCCCGCGGAATCCGCCGGTACGACGGCCGCGCCGCGTTCACGACGTGGTCGTACCGAGTCGCAACCAACGCCTGCCTCGACGAACTGCGGCGTCGCCGCCGGCGCCCGGTCCCCGACCTTCCCGAGACCCTGGGCGGAGGGACCTCCCCGGACGGCCCCGGCGGTGCGGTGACGCCTTCCCCCGCGCCGGCCGCGGTCGAGGCGGTCGTCGATCGCCTGGACATCGACGCCGCCCTCGCGCTGCTGCCGCAGGACTTCCGCGCCGCCGTTGTGCTACGCGACCTGTGTGACCTCGACTATGCGGAGATAGGGCGGGTGCTCGGCATCCCGCCCGGCACGGTCAGGTCGCGCATCGCCCGGGGCCGCAGCCAGCTCGCCGACCTGCTCGGGAACCCGACCGAGCAGCAGAACCGTCCAAGCACGAGATCATGAGTGCTCCCCGCGACCCCGACGACCTGGCGTCCGCACTGCTCGACGGCCTGCTCACCGGCGACGAGGCGGCGGCGGCCAGGCGTGACCCCGCGGTGGCGGCTCGGCTGGCGGAACTCGCGGCCGTGCGCGATGCGGTGCGCCGGCCGCCTGCGGGGCCCGACCCGGTCGTCCGCGAGCGGGGCCTGACCGCGGCGCTCACCGCCTACGACGCCGGGGACGAAGCCGGCGAGCGCGGTCAGGGTGACGAGCCCGCCAGAGCTGCGATCAGCTCGTTGGGGCGTGCACGTGCGGCGGCGCGGCCCGGAACATCGCGCGCCGGCACGTCGGGGCGGACTCGGGGCTCGGCGCGCCGCCGCTGGCTCACGGCCGCCGCCGTCATGCTCGTCGTCGTGGGCCTGGGCGTCCTCGCCCGCAACTGGGACACCGGCAGCGACAACACCGACACAGCCGCCCAAGAGGTGGCGACGGACGAGAGCTCGGAGGACGCTGGCGGGTCGGACAGCGCCGCGGAGGAACCCGATAGCGGCAGCGCCGAGGAGGGTGCCGCTCCGAGCGGCGCGCCGGGCGTGATCGTCGACCTCGGTGACGCCGACTCACCGGATGGACTGGTCGACCGGGCGCGATCGATCCTGGCCGAGCGCTTCGCCGGCCCCCTGGCGGAGGGATCCGCCGGCGAGGTCGAAGCGGACCCAGGGGCCGATGAGGTCGCCGACGTACTGTCCGCGGCATGCAGCGACGATGCCGACGCTGAGCGGCTTCCTGCGTCCTCCGGGACCGTTGTGCTCCAGGGGCGCGCCACGCTGGACGGTGAACCGGTCGACGTCTGGGTGCTCACCTCGGACGGCAACGAGCGGGTCGTCGCCATCGACGCAACCTGCGCGGTCGTCGTCGACCAGCCGCTCCAGGACTGAGCTGCTCCAGGACTGACTGGCCATCGGAGCCGGCCGGTGGTGTGGTCCCGTAGCCCTCGGGCGACCCTGAGCGATCCGCCGAGGCCTCGCAACTAGGCTTCCCGCATGGCGCAGGTCGGCTCAACTGTCCAGGACAACCGAGAAGCCGTCAGCCCGGCACAGCCGCCGGGCGACTGGGCGGCGCAGGCGGCAGACACCATCGAGCGGGCGGTCGGGAACGTCCGGGACCGCACCACGGGCCCGGCGATCACCGTGGCTCGGGCCGTGGTATACGGGACGTTCGCCCTGCTCGTGGGAGTGGCGGCCCTGGTGCTGGCAACGATCGGTGCCGTCCGCCTCATCGACAACTACTTGCCGAGTGCCGTCTTCGGTGAGGAGCACACCTGGGCGGTGTACCTCATCATCGGCCTCGTGTACCTGACCGCCGGCGCGGTCCTGTGGGTCCGCCGCCACGGTCCGGACCCGGAAGATCGGCCCGCCTGACGGCGTTGACGGAGCCGAGGCTCACCCCGAGCCCACATCGCCCTTCCACCGAGGACACATGAGCACCCGCAAGGTCATCGTCATCGGATCCGGTCCCGCCGGACTCACCGCCGCCGTCTACGCCGCCCGCGCCAACCTCCAGCCGTTGGTGTTGGAAGGGGAACCGTCGTCCACCAGCGACCAGCCCGGTGGACAGCTCATGATGACGACGGAGGTCGAGAACTACCCGGGCTTTCCCGAAGGGATCATGGGGCCCGAGCTCATGACCCGCTTCCGGGAACAGGCGGCGCGCTTCGGTGCGGACATCCGCACGGAGAGGGCCTCCCGCGTCGACCTGTCGACCCGCCCGTTCGGGGTCTGGGTGGGTGATCCCGATGCCGCCGAGCCCACGTACCAGGCCGAGGCAGTGATCATCTCCACCGGTGCCCAATCGCTGATGCTCGGTCTCGACCGCGAGACCGAGCTGGTGGGCCACGGGGTATCGACGTGCGCGACCTGTGACGGCTTCTTCTTCCGGGGGCACGACATCGCGGTGGTGGGCGGTGGCGACTCTGCGCTGGAGGAGGCCATCTTCCTCACCAAGTTCGCCCGCTCCGTGACGATCGTCCACCGCCGGGACCAGTTGCGGGCGTCGAAGATCATGCAGGAACGTGCGTTCGCCAACGAGAAGATCCGGTTCCTCTGGAACCACGTCGTCGACGGCGTCGAGGGCGACATGAAGCTGGCGGCCATCACGGTGCGCAACGTGCTCACCGACGAGGTGACGTCGCTGCCCGTATCCGGGCTGTTCGTGGCGATCGGGCACAAGCCCAACACCGACCTGTTCAAGGGCCAGCTCGAGATGGAGGAATCCGGGTATCTCGTGACCGGCTTGGGCCAGGGTGTCACGTCGACCAACGTCGAGGGCGTGTTCGCATGCGGCGACGTTCAGGACCACGTCTACCGCCAGGCGATCACCGCGGCCGGCTCGGGTTGCGAGGCCGCCATCGATGCCGAACGGTGGCTCGAGGCGCAGGGCGTCTAGTCGACCGGCACGAAGCGAGGGAACAACCCCGGCAGGGGTGCTGTTCACGTCGTTGGTTCGTTGGAATCCGCCAGTCACACCGAAGGAAGGTCACCTCGACATGGT
>JBKPHE010000166.1:0-11795 GCA_046744485.1 Actinomycetota bacterium
AACCAGTGTTGACGAACTCGGCGGTGACCTGGTCGCCGACCCCCAGCCCCAGGTCCTTCGCCTTGTCGGCCGAGAGCAGGATCGTCCCCGGAGCCAGCGATGCGGATCCGTCCTGCAGCCTCAGCCCCAGCAGGTCGAAGGCACCCGCAGTGGTGCCGGTCACGCCCGTGTCATCGCCCTCGACCCGGGCGCGGGAGAACCGCACCGGCACCACGTCCGCCACGCCGGGACCCTCCCTCACCCGCTCGCCCACCCCGGTCGGCAGGCCGATCGCACCGAAGTCCCCCGAGTCGATGACGAAGTCGCCGGTGAACGAGTCGTCTAGAAACGCGTCGATCGAGGCCCGCAGCGAGGCGTTCACCACGAGGAAGAACGAGACGATCAGCACCCCGATCATCAGGGCCTGAGCGGTGGCCGCCGTCCGCTTCGGGTTGCGCCCTGCGTTCTCCTTGGCGAGGTCCCCGGTCACGCCGCGGACCCGACCGACAGGAGCGCCGATGCCGCGACTGAAAGGCCGCGCCAGCACCGGGCCGAGCAGGATCACCCCGATGAATGCCAGCCCCACACCGACGCCGACGATGGCGGCGCTGCGTTCGTTGGCCCCCGCCACCACCAGCGCGATCCCCCCGAGCGTGGCCACCAAGCCGGCGATGAACCGCAGCCGGGACTGACCACCCGTCTCGATGGCGAGGTCACGCATGGCCGCCACCGGGGGCACCCGCGACGCCCGCCACGCCGGCACCATGGCCGAGACCAGGCTGACGACCACACCGACCACGAGCGCGATGACCGCCGCGTTCGGCCGAACCACCAGGCTGCCCGGGAGATCGAACAGATTGACGAGCACCGAGGCGACGCCGAGGCCGAGCAGGAATCCGATGACCGAGCCCAGGATGCCGATGGCGAGTGCCTCCACGAAGACCGACCGGCGCACTTGGCGGCGGCTGGCGCCCACCGCCCGCATGAGCGCCATCTCGCGTCCCCGCTGGGCCACGATGATCGAGAACGAGTTGTAGATGACGAACGTGCCGACGACCACGGCGATCACCGCGAAGACCAGCAGGAAGATCGTGATGAACGACAGCTGGTCCTTGAGGTCGGACTGGCTCTCCTCGGTTATCTCCCTGCCGGTGAGCACCTCGAGCCCGGTGTCGCCGTCCGCGGTCAGCTGGTCCTCGACCGAACGGGCGACCTCGGTCTGCGACACGCCCTGGTCGGCGACGACGCCGATCGAGTCGAACTTGCCGGGCTCGCCCACGAGCCGCTGGGCCTCCTCGGTCGTCCACAGGGCGTAGGTGGCGCCGCCGGGACTGTCGGCGTTGCCGAAGCGGGCGATGCCGACCAGCTCGAAGTCCCCGGAGGCGGCCCCGGTCTGGATCGGCACCTGGTCGCCCACCTGGTAGCCCGTGTCGTTGGCGCTGCCCCGGTCGATGACCACCTCACCGTCGGACTCGGGGGCCCGGCCCTCGGAGAGCGTGAACCCGTTGAGCTGGTCGACCTCGCTCCAGTTGCCGCCGAACGTCGGCGGGCCCATCGCCGGGTCGCCCACCGGGTCGCCATCCTTGTCGATGATGCGGGCGTAACCCTGGACGACGCCCTCGGCCTCGGCGACGTCGGGAGCGCCGCGCACGTCGTCGAGGACCGACCCATCGAGCCGGCTGCGGATCTCGCCGCCAAACCCATCGTCGATCGTCTGGTCGGAGCGCACCACGGCGTCGGTGCCCTCGAAGGCGGTGGCGAACAGGTCGTCGAACGACTTGTTCATGGTGTCCGTGAGCATGAGCACCCCGGCCACGAAGGCCACGCCCAGCGCCACGGCCAGCAGCGTGGAGAACAGGCGTCCCTTGTGGTCCACAAGACCCCGGAGGGCCACCTTGGCATGCCGCCCGCCGTCTTCCGGCCGGTGACCACCGGCGGGCCGGAGGGGGGAGGCGGCGGGGGCGCGGTCGTGAGGTCCGTGGCCATCAGTGCCTCTCGTGCGGCTGCGCCCCACACCCATCGCCACCGGGCGAGCTGGCGCTCGCGCCGTCGGCCTGCCGCGCTCGCTTCGCTTGCACGTCAGTCGCCGTACTGCTTCAGCCGGTCGAGGACGCGCTCGGCCGTGGGGCTGTCCATGTGGTCGACGATCCGACCGTCGTTCAGGAACAGCACGGCGTCGGCGTACGAGGCGGCATTCGGATCGTGGGTGACCATCACGATGGTCTGGCCCATCTCGCGCACCGCCCGGCGCAGGAAGTCGAGGATCTCGGCTCCCGACCGGGAGTCGAGGTTGCCGGTCGGCTCGTCGGCGAAGATGATCTTGGGCTGACTCGCCAGCGCCCGGGCCACGGCCACACGCTGCTGCTGCCCGCCGGAGAGCTCGCTCGGTCGATGGGTCAGGCGATCGGCGAGTCCGGTGGTCTTGATCACCTGCTCGAGCCAGTGGGCGTCGGGCTTCTCCCCCGCCAGCGCCGACGGCAGCGTGATGTTCTCGATGGCGGTCAGGGTCGGCACCAGGTTGAACGTCTGGAAGACGAAGCCGACGCTGTCGCGCCGCAGCCGCGTCAGGTCCTTGTCGCTGAGGGTGGTGAGGTCGGTCTCGCCGATGAACACCTTGCCGGAGGTGAGCGAGTCGAGCCCGGCGAGGCAGTGCATGAGGGTCGACTTGCCTGAGCCCGACGGGCCCATGATCGCGGTGTACTGACCGTCGGGGAGCTCGACCGTCACGTCGTCGAGGGCGACGACGGCGGTGTCGCCGCTGCCGTAGATCTTGGTGGCGTCGACCGCCCGCGCCGCCGGGAGGGGTGCAATGGCGGTGGCGGGTCCGGACGCGTCGGGGGAATCCGCTATCGAGGTCATGGCGCGAAGCTAGGGCACGGGTGCCGGCCGGTCATCACTATTCCAGCGGGTCGGACCTGCCGTCAGCGTTCGACCAGCTCGTCCAACTCGTCCACCGTCATGAGCACGGCCCGGGCCTTCGAGCCCTCGGACGGCCCCACGACCCCCCGCTGCTCCAACAGGTCCATGAGCCGGCCCGCCCGGGCGAAGCCCACCCGGAGCTTGCGCTGCAGCATCGACGTCGACCCGAGCTGGTTGCGGACCACGAGGTCCATCGCCTGCCGCAGGAGGTCGTCATCGTCGTCGTCGCCTCCGCCGGCCCCGGAGGACCCGCCGGGGCCATCGTCGCTGCCCTGCACCGACTCGTCGAAGTTCACGTGGGGCGCCTGGCGCTTCCACACGCCCGTCACCTTGCGCACCTCGTCCTCGGTCACCCACGCGCCCTGGATGCGCCGCGCCACCGACGAGCCCCCGTCGAGGAGCAGCATGTCGCCCTTGCCCACCAGGCGCTCGGCACCGGCCTGGTCGAGGATCACTCGGCTGTCCGTCACGGACGCGACCGCGAAGGCGATGCGGGCCGGCACGTTGGCCTTGATGAGGCCGGTGATCACGTTGACCGACGGCCGCTGCGTGGCGATGACCAGGTGGATGCCGACCGCCCGCGCCATCTGGGCCAGCCGGGCGATCGACTCCTCGACGTCGCGGGCGGCCACCATCATGAGGTCGGACAGCTCGTCGACGACCACCAGGACGAACGGCAGCCGCGGGAAGCCCGGGGCGGGCTCGGCCGATCCGCCCGCTCCCTGGCCGGTGGCCAGGTCGCCCCGGTCGACGGCACTGTTGTAGCCGGTGACGTCGCGGAAGCCGACCTCCGCCAGCAGGTCGTAGCGGCGCTCCATCTCCCTGACCGCCCAGGCCAGGGCGTTGGCCGCCCTCTTGGGATTGGTCACCACCTGGGTGAGCAGGTGGGGCAGCCGGTCGTACTGGCCCATCTCGACCCGCTTGGGGTCGACCAGGATCATGCGCACCTGGTCGGGCGTGCTCCGCATCAGGATCGACGTGAGCATCGTGCTGAGGCAGCTCGACTTGCCCGCGCCCGTGGCACCGGCGATGAGGACGTGGGGCATGGCCGCAAGGTTCATCATGATGGGTCGGCCGTTGATGTCACGGCCCATCGCCACCTCGAGCGGGTGGGTGGCCCTGCGGGCCTCCTCGGTGAGGAGGATGTCGCCCAACGCCACGATCTGGCGGCGGCTGTTGGGCACCTCCACGCCGATCGCCTGCTTGCCGGGGATGGGGGCCAGGATCCGGACGTCGGGCGTCGCCATGGCGTAGGCGATGTCCCTGTGGAGGCTGGTCACCCGGTTCACCTTCACGCCCGGGCCCAGCTCGAGCTCGTAGCGGGTGACGGTCGGCCCGACCACCATGCCCACCAGCCGCGTCTCGACGGCGTGGTCGGCCAGCGCCTTCTCGAGGGTGCGGCCGGTCTCCTCGATCATCCGGCGGTCGACCTGGTGCGACCCGCTGCGCTCGAGGAGGCTCATCGGCGGCAGTCGCCACGGCGACGCCTTGGCCGCGGGGCCGAGATCGATCTCGAGCTGTTCCGGGGGCTCCTCGGGCTCGGGCACGACCACCTTGACACTGCGGCGGCCCAGGCCGGCGCCGCCGCTCAGGGTGACATCGCCGTCGGGTTCTCCGGCCTGGCTCCCGGACGCGTCCACGAGGGTCTCGTCGCCCAGCGCCCGCTCGTCCCACTCCTCGGGCAGAGGCGGGTCGTCGGCCCCGGGTCGCAGGCGGAACAGCGTGGCCAGCCACTGGCCGACGACCGCGGTCAGCGGCCGGAACCCGGCCACCGTGCGGTCGGCCGCGACCCGGATGGGCGTGCGGGTGAGCACGACCAGCCCGGCGACGGCCACGAGGACGAAGATCGCCGCCGCCCCGCCGGCACCGAGCACGCCGGCGGCGCCTCGACCCACGGCGACGCCCACGTAGCCGCCCGCATCGCGCAGCTCGTCATCGGGGGCCGAGAGCTCGGGGCTGCCACCGGCCAGGTGCAACAGCCCCGCAAGAGCCAGGGTGAGGAGCGCCGATCCGACGCCGACGTGGGCGGCAATCGATGCCCCGTCGACCGGGTTGCCGTCCGGCGCTCCGGATCGTCCGGGGTCGCCGGTGGCGCGGGCGGCGCGGTGCAGCACCAGGGCGAGGCCACCAGCGAGGAATGCGGCCGGCAACGCGAACCGGAGCACCCCCAGGACCAACCCTGCGCCGTCGTCGAGTGCCCGCCCGGCGGGGCCGCCGGCGTCGGCGTAGATGCCGAGTCCGGTGACTATGGCCGCCGCCGTGACCACCAGGCCGGCCACGTCGTCGGCATGGTCGCCGAGCGCCCGGCCGGAGGCCTCGAGGGCGCGCTGGGCCACGGGCGCCGCGGCCGGCCGCGAGCGGCGGTTGCGCCGTGTTCGCGAGCCGACCCAGCGCTTCTGCGAGCGCTTGGACGAGCCCCGGCGCGACCGGGAGCGCGACGAACGGGAACGCTGACGTGATGTCACAACAGCCACAACGCTACCAGTAGCCACATGGGCCACAGGCGGAGGACGGTGAGGGGTGTCTCCATGTCGGTCTACTGTCCGGGCGTGGCTGGAGCGCGGATGCGGGGCATGGCTGTCGTGACGGGTGCCAGCTCGGGCATCGGCGCGGCCACCGCCCGTGCGCTCGCCGCCGACGGCTGGCGGGTGCTGGTCGGGGCCCGCCGTGTCGACCGCATCGAGACGCTGGCCGCCGACATCGGGGCCCTGTCCCATCAGCTGGACGTCGACGACACCGATTCGGTCGAGCGGTTTGCTGCCTTCGTCACCGCCGCCGACCAAGGCGGGGACGGCATGGTCGGTCCGAGCCGCCTGCTCGTCAACAACGCCGGCGGCGCCCTCGGCTGGGCCCCGGTCGCCGATGCCCACGAGGATCAGTGGCGGGCCATGTACGAGACCAACGTGCTCGGGGTCGTGCGCATGATCAAGGCGCTGCGGCCCGTGCTCGAGGCGCACGGCGACGGCACGATCGTCACCGTCGGCTCGATCGCCGGTCACGAGCCCTATCCCAACGGCGCCGGCTACAACGCAGCGAAGTTCGCGGTGCGCGCGGTCATGTCCGCGCTGCGCCAGGAGCTGCTGGGCCGCCCGGTGCGCGTCTGCGAGGTCGACCCGGGCATGGTGGAGACGGAGTTCAGCCTGGTGCGCTTCGGCGGCGACGCAGAGCGGGCCGCGGCCGTGTACGAGGGCGTGACGCCGCTGACCGGCGAAGACGTCGCCGAATGCATCCGTTGGGTCGCGGCGCGCCCGCCCCACGTCAACGTCGATCAGTTGGTCGTGCTGGCGCGCGATCAGGCGGGCGCCCGGCAGATCCATCGTCGCCCAGCCGACCAGGGCTAGGTCCCTGCGGCTGCGAAGGCATCGAGGATGGCCTCGCTCACCGCCAGGGAGATGTCCGAGCCGCCATCGGTGGCCAGCTGCACGAAGGTCAGGTCGTGCGCGGGATCGACCGTGATGACCTGCCCGTCCACGCCCACGGCGTACATCACGCCGGGCCGCTCGGGATCGAGCCACCAGCCGGCGCCGTACTCGGCGTTGGCGACGATCGGGGAACGGCTGTAGTCGACCCACCCCTCCGGCAGGATCCGCTCGCCGTCCCAGACCCCGTCCCGCAGGTACAGCAGACCTAACCTGGCGAAGTTGCGCGCCGTGGTCTCGAACGAGACCCCGCCGTACCAGGTGCCGCTGGGGTCGAAGTCCATCTCCACCCGGCCGATGCCGATCTTGTCGAGCAGCTCGGCGTCCGCGAACTCCCGGAAGGCGCTGCCCGCGCCCACCTCGTCGGCCATGATGCGCGACACGAGCATCGTGTTGCCGGTGCTGTAGAGGAACTCGGTCCCCGGCTCGGCGACGAGCTCCTTGTCGGCGGCGTACGCGGCGCCGTCGTCGGCCGCGATCATCGGGAACATGTCGGCCTCGTGGGGACGCTCGGTCCAGGCCAGCCCGCTGCTCATGCGCAGCAGATGGTCGACCGTGATGGCGTGACGCGGGTCCGACTCGGCCCGCCACGCGGACACGGCCGCCGGTGCCTCGATGTCGAGCCGCCCCTCCTGCACGAGGACGCCGGCCAGCGCCGAGGTGAGGCTCTTGGCCATCGAGAAGCCGGGCATCGCCACCGAGCGACCATCGGCCCGGTTGGGGCTGTAGCGCTCGTAGACGATCTTGCCGCCGCGCACGATCAGGACCGCCCGCACGCGGGGAGTGCCCCCGTCGGCGAAGGAAGTGTCCACCGCCCGGTCGATCGCGGTTCGGTCCACGCCGCTCGGCCACTCGCCCTCGGGCCACTCCTCGGTCGGGAACGGCACGCCGTCGGGTTGAGGCGGAAACCCCCTCGCCGGTTGGGCACCCTCGTCCGAGGCGGGCGGAGCCGACGTGTCGGCCGCCTCCTCTCCGGTTGCGGGCGGTGCCGAGTCGTCGTCTCCTCCCGAACAGGCGGCGACGAACGCAAGGACGACGAGCACCCGCCACCTGCGGACTGATCGGGGCGAAGCCATGATCGTGACGCGTGACACCCCCGTGCCGCGGCGCGGCACACGGCCGAGCTTAGGCAGGGGGACCCAGGTGTCAGGTGCGCTTCGCCCTCCGCCGCCCGCTCGGGCCGGGCTGGCAGGTCGGGCACCACGTGGTCGTGCGGCCGTCGAGCACGCGCGAGCGCAGTTCCGTGCCACAGCGGGGGCACGGCAGGCCGGCCTGGCCGTAGACGTCGAGCCGCTGCTGATTGCGGCCCGGGCGTCCCTCGACGTTGCGGTAGGTGGTGAGCGTCGTGCCGCCGTAGCGCAGGCTGCCGGCGAGCACCTCCCGCAGGGCACCCAGCAGCGCCGCCGCCTGCTCCCGCGTCACCGTCCGGCGGAACGGATTGACGCCGGCCCGCCACAGCGCCTCGTCGGCGTAGATGTTGCCCACCCCGGCGATGGGGCGCTGGCTGAGCAGTTGCGTCTTGACCGCGCGCCGGCTGTGCTTGAGCGCCCGCCAGAACCCCTCGGGCGTGAGCCGGCGATCGAGGGCGTCGGGCCCCTGCACGGCCAGCGTCCCGGCGTAATGCCCGTCCTCGGCCACGGCGAGCCGACCGAATCGGCGTACGTCCCGGTACTCCAACGCCTGCCCGGCCGGGGACACGTCTCCCGCTCCAACGGCCGCTCGGGCCGGCCCGTCGAGAGCCCACCAGGCGCGCACGTAGGCGTCCCCCGCATCGCCCGGGGGACGCACCCGCAGCGAGCCTGTCATCCCCAGGTGCACCACCAGCTCCCGCCCGTCGTCGAGGGACAGCAGCAGGTACTTGCCGCGCCGGGCGGTACCGGTGATCGTGGCACCCTCCACCTCCAATGCGGCCGTGAACTTGGGATGGGGGAAGGCCCATGCCGAGGTCAGCCGACGGCCCACCACCAACGGTTCGAGCTGCCGCCGGATGGTCTCGACCTCGGGAAGCTCAGGCATCGACCGAGGTCACGCCTCCATCACCACGGGGACGATCATCGGGCGGCGCTTGGTCGACTCGTTGACGAAGCGGCCCGCCGCCCGGCGCACCACCTTCTGCAGCGCCTCGATGTCGGTGCCGCCCTCGACGAACGACTCCTTGACCGCCTGGCGCACCTCCTCGGAGCACTCGGCCAGCAGCGGCTCGGCCTCGGGGGCGTAGACCCAGCCCCGGGTGATGACCTCCGGACCGGTGAGGATCGCACCAGTGGCCACGTCCACCGTGACCACGACCACCACGACACCTTCCTCGGCCAGCACCCGCCGGTCTCGCAACACGCCGTGGCCGACGTCGCCGATGATCCCGTCGACGTACAGGAAGCCGGCCGGGACCGCGGCGTCGACCCGCAGGCCGTCGTCATCGAGCACCAGCTGGTCACCGTCGGTGCACACCAGCACGTGCTCGGCGCCCACAACGCCCATGCTGCGGGCCAGCTTGGCGTGGGCGACCATGTGGCGGTACTCGCCGTGCACCGGCACGAACCAGTCCGGGCGCACGATCGACAGCAGGGTCTTGAGCTCCTCCTGCTTGGCGTGCCCCGAGGCGTGGACGTCTGCGACGCCCGAGTGGACCACCTCGGCACCCAGCCGCACCAGGCCGTCGATCACCTTGGACACGTTCATCTCGTTGCCCGGGATCGGGTGCGACGACAGGATCACCGTGTCGTCGGCGTTGATCTCGAGCCAGCGGTTGTTGCGCTGGGCCATGAGCGAGAGCGCGGACATGGGCTCGCCCTGGCTGCCGGTGGAGATCACGCACACCTGGCCCGGGGGCAGGTCGCGCACGTCGTCGATGTCCACCAGCGCGTGGTCCGGGATACGCAGCAGCCCCATGTCGCGGGCCAGCCGCACGTTCTTCTTCATCGACATCCCCAGGGTGGCCACCTTGCGCCCGAACGCCACGGCGGCGTCGGCGATCTGCTGCACGCGGTGGATGTGGCTGGCGAAGCAGGCGATCACGATGCGGCGACCCTCGTGCTGGTGGAACAGCTCGTGGAGCACCCCGCCGATGGAGGTCTCGCTGCGGGCGTAGCCGGGCTCCTCGGCGTTGGTGGAGTCGCTCAACAGCAGCCGCACACCGTCCCCGGATGCGAGCGCACCGATGCGGCCGAGGTCGGTGAGCCGGCCGTCCACCGGTGTGAGGTCGAGCTTGAAGTCGCCGCTGTGGAGGATCGTCCCGTGCGGGGTGTGGAACGCGGTGGCGAAGCCGTGCGGCACCGAGTGGGTCACGGGGATGAACTCGACGTCGCACGGCCCGATCCTCCGCCGTTCTCCGTCGAACACCGGGATCAGCTCGGTCCGCTCGAGCAGGCCCGCCTCCTCGATGCGGTTGCGCGCAAGGCCGAGGGTCAGCTCGGAGCCGTAGATGGGGAAGGACATCTCCCGCAGCAGGTAGCCCAGCCCGCCCATGTGGTCCTCGTGGCCGTGGGTGATGATCGCCCCGTCGACCCGCGCGGCGTTCTCGCGCAGGTAGGTGAAGTCGGGCAGGACGAGGTCGACGCCGAGCATGTCGAGCTCGGGAAACATCAGCCCCACGTCGAGCAGGAGGATGCGACCCGCCACCTCGATGCATGCGCAGTTCCGCCCGATCTCGCCGAGGCCGCCCAGGAAGGTGATGCGCACGGGCTCGCGCCCTGCTCCCCGCTCTCGGCCTTCGGCCGGGCGGCGCGGGCTATCGACGCGCGGTCTCCCGCTCCCACGGCCGCTCGGGCCGGGCTCGCTCTCTCGCCCTTCGGGACGCTCGCTCATGGTGCGGCGAACCTACCGTTTGCGGTCCGACACCGAAACCTGCCGCGGGATTGGTGGCCCGAGCCACCAGATCCGCGGCAGGAATCCGTCACGCGAGCCCGAGCTCCGCCAAGACCCGACGCATCGCGTCACGCGCCTCGTCGCTGACCGGCGGCAGCGGGAGCCGGAGGGGACCGTCGTGGACGCCCAACTCGGCCAGCGCCGCCTTGGCGGCCGTGGTCTGCACCCAGTTGGGCCCGACCTCGACGGCGAACGAGGGTGCCAAGCGGGCGTTGAGCTGCCGGGCGGTGGGCAGGTCGCCCTTGTCGAAGGCCCCGATCATCTCGGCGAAGAGGTCGCCGGCCCAGTGGGTCGCCACACCGATGACCCCGACGGCCCCCACGCCCAGCAGTGCCAGCGTGACGGCGTCGTCGCCCGAGTAGACGTCGAAGTCGTCGCCCGCCTCTGCGATCACCCGGGCGGTGGTACCGGGGTCGCCGGCGGCGTCCTTGACGCCGACGACCGTGGGGACCTCACGGGCCAGCTGGATCAGCACGTCGGTGTCGATGCGCCGGCCGGTGCGGGACGGGACGTCGTAGAGGACGACGGGCAGCTCGGTGGCGTCGGCGACGGCGCGGAAGTGGGCCTCGATGCCGGCCTGCGGCGGGCGGTTGTAGTACGGCGTCACGATCAGCAGCCCGTCGACCCCGCTCGCCTCGGCCCGGCCGGCCAGCTCGACGCTGTGGCGCGTGTCGTTGGACCCGGCCCCCGCCAGCAGCGGCACGTCGACGGCGGCCCGGACGGCCCCCCACAGCGTCACCTTCTCGTCGTCGTTGAGCGTGGGCGCCTCGCCGGTGGTGCCGGCGAGCACCAGGCCGTCGCTGCCGTGGTCCACCAACCAGCGGGCCACGGATGCCGCGCCCGCGGCGTCGAGTGACCCGTCGGCCGCGAACGGCGTGGCCATCGCCGTGAGGACCTTTCCGAACCGAGCGCTTCCCATCACGAGACTCCCTTCCGTGGCACTGCGTCTGCCCCATCTTCTGCGTCGTCCGCCTCGGCCGTGCGGTCGAGCCCCAGCGTCGTCAACAGGTCCTCGTGGAGCTCGAACCAGACCGTGTGATAACTCGCCAGCCGTGGCTTGGTGAACCAGTCGCGCTCCCCCGCCTCGACCTTCGCCACCGCCCGGGAGAGCTGATCGCGGTAGGGCCGATACCGTTCGAGCGCGCCGGCCAGGTCGTCGCACAGCGGCTCCACGCGGCTGTGCAATGCCGCCAGATCGCCGACGACCCGGGCGTCGTAAGCGGGATCCCGGTGGTCGTTGACGACGGCGGAACCGGCGATCTCTCGGACCTGCCAGCGACTGCAGGCATCGAGCACCGCGCCGTTGAGCGCCCGGAAGCGCCCGTAGGCCGCCTCGATGTCGGGCCGGACCCCGGCGGCGTCGATCTCTCGACCCACGAGCCGGAAGTGCTCGGCCCGCCCCGCCGGTGTGAGCGACCACCCCGGCGGGGTCTCGCGGTGCACGACCAAGCCGTCGGCCGCCAGCTGCTCGAGCCACGATTCCGCCTCGGCCGTCGCGATCCCCGCCGAGTCGGCGACTGCCGCAGCCTCCGCCTGACCCTTGAGGCGGAGCCCGTGGAGCACGAGCAGGCGGGGGTCCGACCGGGGCGCCATGGCGCGCAGGGTACCGCGACC
>JBKPHE010000218.1:0-4320 GCA_046744485.1 Actinomycetota bacterium
GAGTCCGAGGGCTACGAGCTTCCGATGCTGTTCAGCGTGCCCACGCTGTCGATCTGCGGCCCGACCCTGCTCGAGTTCGGGACCGAGGAGCAGAAGCAGCGCTACATCCCGGCCTTCATCCGCCGCGACGAGTTGTGGGTCCAGTTCATGTCCGAGCCCTCGGGCGGGTCCGACATGGCGGGCGCCCTCACCCGGGCCACCCGCGACGGCGACGTCTTCCTGCTCAACGGCTCGAAGATCTGGAGCACGTACGCCTACCGCTCCGACCTGGCGCTGTGCCTGGCCCGCACCAACTGGGACGTGCCCAAGCACCGCGGCCTGACCATGTTCATCGTCCCGATCCACCACCCGGGCATCACGGTCAACCAGATCAAGATGGTCGACGGCACCGAGGAGTTCTGCGAGGAGTTCTTCGACGACGCGGTCATCCCCGCCGAGAACGTGCTCGGCCAGGTCGACGACGGCTGGACGGTGGCCACCCGGCTGCTGTTCCACGAGCGGGCCACGGTGGGCGGTGCCTCGCCCTACACGAGCGGCCGGCTGCCGGGCGGCGGCGAGGCTGCTCGCGACGAGCTCGTCGAGCTGGCGAAGGCGCGCGGGAAGGCCGACGATCCCCTGGTCCGGCGCTTGATCGGCCAAGCCGAGGCGCTCTCCATCGTGCACGGCCAGCTCGCCGACCGCGTGCGCACGGGGCTGGAGACGGGCTACTTCCCGGGCCCCGCGGGATCGTTGGTGCGGCTCTACGCCGGGACCGCGGCCGTCGATCGCGCCAACATCGCGCTGGAGATCGCCGGCGACGAGGCGGTCGTCTGGGACGACGACGTCGACGGCCGCTACGGCATCGGCTACATCAAGCGCCAGGCGTCCTGCCTCGGTGGTGGCAGCACGGAGATGGCGCGCAACATCATCAGCGAGCGCATCCTGGGCATGCCCCGCGAGTACGCGGCCGATCGCGACGTGGCGTTCCGCGAGGTCCCCCGCAACACAGCTCGTTCCAAGAAGGGGAGTGGGTGATGGATCAGTTGGAGCTGCGCCCCGGGTCCCGGCTGCGCAGCGCCGTCGACACCACCGAGGTGGTCATCGTGAAGCCGCCGGCAGGACCCGTCGACCTGCGCTGCGGAGGCCATCCGATGGTCCCGCTGGAGTCCGACGGTGAGGCCGGGGCGACGCCCTCGCCCGATCACGCCGGTGGCACCCTCCTGGGCAAGCGCTACGTCGACGCCGATCAAACCCTGGAGGTGCTGTGCACCAAGCCCGGCGACGGGTCGCTGTCGGTCGGTGACGAGCCCCTGCAGGTCAGGGAAGCCAAGCCGCTTCCGGCATCGGACTGAGGGTCGATTCCGCGGATCATGCGGCGGCTCCCGCCGGTGATGCCAGGGCCGTTGACCGGGCGGGCCGGTTCAGCCCATCGGCGTCCAGCCACCGCCCTGCAGGTGGTTCCCACCGTCGACGTCGATCACGATCCCGGTGATGGAGGCGGCCTCGTCGGAGAGCAGGAAGACGCAGGCATTGGCGATGTCGTCGGCGGTCGTGAGGCGCCCGAGCACGAGGTTGCGCCCGGCGGCGGCGCCGTCGTCGGCCTCCCACAGCGATCGGGTCCCCGAGGTCTTGGTCAGCCCGGGCGCCACCGCGTTGACCCGCACACCCAACGGACCGAGGTCACGGGCCAGGGTGCGGGTCACGGCGTTGAGCGCCGCCTTGGCGGCGGCGTAGGCGATCATCGAGGGGGTCGTCTTGTTGACGGTGCCGCTCGACACGTTGACGACCGCGCCGCCCCCGTCCGCCAGTCCGGCGCGCAACGCTTCCTGGACGAGCGCGATGGTGCCCCAGGTGTTGAGCTCGATCGTCTTCAGGTAGGCCGCCCGGTCGATCTCCCGGGGCGACCCCTGGAATCGCGTCCCGCCCACCGTGTTGACGACGGCGTCGAGGCGCCCATAGCGGTCGACGGCGGCGTCCACCAAGCGCGTCGGCGTGGCGTCGTCCTGCAGCGAACCGGCGACGGCGGCGACCTCGAAGCCCGCGTCGCGCAGCTCGCGCTCTGCGACGCGAAGCGGCTCCTCGGAACGGCCGTTGATGACCACCGACGCGCCTTCCCGCGCCAAGCGGGTGGCCGTGGATCGGCCGATGCCGGGGTCGCGCGACGAGCCGGTGACGATGGCCACCTTGCCCCGGAAGCGACCACCCGCAGCGCCCGTGTCCATTGCCGAACGATACAAACAGTCGAACCGACGACGAGGAGTGCCCGTGGACGACTATCCGATCAAGGTCGGCAGCATGCTCTTCACGATGGTGGACCCCAATCGTGGTCACGAGGTTGCGTACAACCGGTGGTACGAGCGTGACCACTTCTACGCCGGCTGCATGATCGGTCCCTGGCTGTTCGCCGGCGGGCGCTGGGTCGCGACCCGCACGCTGAAGGACCTGCGATTCCCCGCCGAGAGTCCCTTCGCCAACCCCGTCGACGCCGGCTCGTACCTGTCCGTCTACTGGGTCCACGAGGGACACGAGGCCGAGCACTTCGCGTGGGCGACCAAGCAAGTTCGCTGGCTGTACGGCAACGGGCGGGGCTTCGCCGAGCGGACGCACGCGCACACCGCGCTGTACTCCTTGGTCGCCCGCCATGACCGCGACGCCAACGGCGTGCCGCTCGAGCTGGCGCTCGACCACGGCTATGGCGGGCTGGGCGTCGTGGTGGTCGAGCCGTCCGACGGGGTGACCCGGGACGATCTGGTCGCTCGGCTGTCGGTCGAGGCCGTCCCAGCCCTGTTCGAGGGCGACGGCGGCGTCGCCCTGGGCTCGACCTGGCGCGTGATGCCGATGGGCCAGTCGGAGGCCGCACCGCCCGCGCCCATGGCGCTCGGTACCGACGGTGGCAGCCCCGAACGCGTGGTGCAGCTGCTGTTCCTGGAGGGCGACCCGGCGTCGTCCTGGGATCGGGTCCACGCCTATGCCGATCGCGTCGACGCAGGCGGAGCCGGCCGCGTGACGTTTGCGGCCCCGTTCCTTGCCACCGTCGTCGGCACCGACACGTACACCGACCAGCTCTGGTGACGTCGGGCGGGGCGGACCCCTATGGCCTCGGGCCCGCGCCGTTCATCGCCCGCCAGACCCGCTCGGGGGTGAGGGGGAGGTCGATGTGGCGCACGCCGAGGTGGGCCAGGGCGTCGATCACCGCGTTCTGCACCGCGGGCGGCGCCCCCACCGTGCCGGACTCGGCGATGCCCTTGGCGCCGAGCGGGTTGTTGGGGGATGCGGTCTCCATCAGCCGGCATTCGAACGACGGCAGCTCGGCCGCAGACGGCAGCGCGTAGTCTGCGAAGTTGGTCGTCTGTGGGTTGCCGTCGGTGTCGTAGGTGAACTCCTCGAACAGTGCCTGGCCCACTCCCTGCCCCAGGCCCCCGTGGACCTGTCCCAGCGCCAGGAGGGGGTTGATGATCGTGCCGGCGTCGTCGACGGTCACCAGTCGGCGCAGCTCCACCGCGCCGGTGTCGCGGTCGACCTCGACCACGGCCACGTACGCGCCGAAGGGCACGGTCGGCCCCTCGCCGTCGAAATCGGCCTCGCACTGCAGCGCCCGGTCCCGGCCGCGATGGGCTGCGAGCTCGGTCCAGTCCACCGTGCGGGCCGCCGGCGCGCCGGCCACGTGGAACCGCCCGGTGGCCGTGTCGAGGACGACGTCGACGGCCGTGGCCTCGAGCAGTTCTGCCGCCGCCAGCCGGGCGTCCTCGACGAGGGCAGCCGTGGCTTCGGCGACGGCCGCACCCGCCTTCTGCGCCGACCGCGAGCCGCCGGTGAGCCCCCCTCGGGGCACGACGTCGGTGTCGCCGTGCACCACCTCGATCCGATCGAGCGGGACCCCGGTCCGATCGGCGACGAGCATCGCCCACGCCGTGTGGTGCCCCTGACCGAACGGCGTCGAGCCGGTCACGACCACCATCGTGCCGTCGGACCGCAGTTCGACCGCGCCGTACTCGGTACCGGGCACGCCGGCGGTCCGGTCCACGAAGGTGGCGAGGCCCACGCCGAGCAGGCGGGCCTCGCCGGTCGCCCGCCGGCGCGTCTGCTCCGCACGCACGTCGTCGTAGCCGACCGCCTCCAGTGCGAGGTCGAGCGCCGCGTGGTAGTCACCGCTGTCGTGGCGCATGCCCGTCTGGCTCTCGTACGGGAAGTCGCCGGCCCCCAGCAGGTTGTTCCGCCGGACCTCGACGGGATCGTGGCCGAGCTTGGCGGCGAACACGTCGATCGCCCTCTCGATGAGGGTCGCGGCCTCGGGCCGGCCTGCGCCGCGGTAGGCGACGATGGGCGTCGTGTTGGTCACGA
>JBKPHE010000117.1:0-8729 GCA_046744485.1 Actinomycetota bacterium
CGGGGTGGTCGCCTCGAGATGCTGGCCGTGCAGGGAGAACCGGCGCGGCAGATGATCACCGGCCAGGAGGTCGGCCGATCGCTCCGGGTCGAGTGGGTGCGCATCGACGAACCCGATCCAGACCTCGAGGGCGGCGCCACCGCAGTCGCGCTCCAGGGCATCGCCAAGGGCGGCGCGCTGTTCAACCGCCTCGAAGGCATCTGGTACGACGCCAAGGGCGGCGGTTTCTACTTCAACTCGACCAGCGGCGGCGACGCCGCCTGTGGCCAGGTGTGGCACTACGACCCGCGCTGGGAACGCCTCACGCTGTTCTTCGAGTCGCCCGGCGGCTCGGTGCTCGACTCACCCGACAACCTTCTGGTCACCCCCAGGGGTGGCATCCTGCTGTGCGAGGACGACGCCACCGGCAACGACGACGACACCCACCCGCTGGCTCCGGGCATCGTCGACGTCAACCGACTGATCGGCATCAACCGCAGGGGCGAGGCCTTCGAGTTCGCCGTCAACGTGCTCAACGACTCCGAGTTCGCCGGCGCCACGTTCTCGCACGATGGCGACGTGCTGTTCGTCAACCTGTTCGGTGATGGTTCGCCGGGCAGCGGCATGACCTGTGCCATCACTGGTCCGTGGCGCAGGGGTGCGCTGTAGGGCTCCCACACCCTCCTGTCCACTGAGCCCACACAGGCACCTAGCACCGGGCGGCCGTACGAAGCGGCCGCCCGGTGGCGCGCGCGGAGCGTGTGGCCCTGACGCCCATCCGCCCTGCAGGGGCATCGAACGGCCCCGTTTCGGCAACGTTCCCGCCCGGTTCACTCCTCGTTCATCTGGCTTCTCCCCGGCCGTTCACCTGGTCTCCCTACGGTGGCCGTGACAGGAGCGTTCAGCTCATCGCGACAGCAGCCCACAAGGGAGGGCATCCGTGCAGTCCATCAAGAAGCGCCGGCTGGCGTGGCTGTCGATCATCCTGGCCTTCAGCCTGACAGCGGCCGCCTGCGGCGACGATGACGACGACGCTGGGACGGATACCGGCGCTGGCAGCGAAGACGGTGGCTCAGAGGGCGGTGGCGACCCCTCCGGTTCCATCAACATTTCCGGGTCGTCGACGGTCGAGCCGATCACGTCGTTGGCGGCCGAGTCCTTCACCGGCGAGAACGAGGGCGTCGACATCGCAGTCGACGGTCCCGGCACCGGGGACGGCTTCGTGCTGTTCTGCGACGGAGAGACCGACATCTCCGACGCATCGCGAGCGATCGACGAGGAGGAGGCCGCCGCCTGCGAGGCCAACGGCATCGAGTACGTCGAGCTCCAGATCGCCTACGACGGCTTGACCGTCATGACGAGCGCCAACAACGAGAGCGCACCGGAGTGCCTCAGCTTCGCCGATCTCTATGCGTTGATCGGTCCCGAGGCCGAGGGCTTCGGCAACTGGTCCGACGCCCAGGCCCTCGCCCAGGAGCTGGGATCGACCACCCAGTTCCCCGACGAGCCGCTCGAGCTCACCGGTCCCGGCACGGAGTCGGGCACATACGACTCGTTCATCGAGCTCGCCCTCGCCGACATCGCGGAGCAGCGGGGACAGGCCGACGACACCACTCGCACCGACTACGCGTCCAACGCCGACGACAACGTGATCATCAGCAACATCGAGGCGTCGGACACGTCGCTGGGCTGGGTCGGGTTCGCCTTCGCCGAGGAGGCCGGCGACCAGGTGACCGAGATCCCGATCTCGGCCGAGCCGGGCGGCGACTGCATCGAGCCGACGGCCGACACCATCTCCGACCAGAGCTATCCGCTCTCCCGACCCCTGTTCATCTACGTGAGCACGGCCGCCGCCGACGAGAATGCGGCGGTCGTTCCGTTCGTCGACTACTACCTCGAGAACCTGAGCCAGTTCGTCGAGGACGGTGGCTACGTGACCATGCCCGACGACCAGGTCCAGTCGACGACCTCGGCGTGGGAGGGCCGCTGAGACGCGCCGGTAGCCCAGTGCATGCAGTCGTGGGGTCGGGCTGTCACAGCCCGCCCCCACACTCCTGTCAGCGCTTGGGCCAGCAGCACGCCGATCCCGACCGCGCCCGCCAGGACGTCGAGGCCTGATCGAATGGCAACCACCACACTTCCCCCACCCGGAGGCCCGGCCTCCGGCCCCGTCGTGGACCTGTCCGGCGATCCCCGCCGGCATCGGCGCGAGCGGACCATGGGCTTCGTCTTCTTCCTCGCGGCCGCCACCTCGCTGCTCATCAGCGCGCTCATCCTCATCTCGCTGTTCAGCAACGGGCTGGAGTTCTTCACCGACGTGAACTGGTCGAACGTCTTCGACGCGCGCGGTTGGGCTCCCCGCCGCGACCAGTACGGCATCAGCACGATCCTGGTGGGCAGCCTCATCGTCACGGGCGTCGCCATGGTCGTGGCGACGCCCCTCGGGCTGGGGGCGGCGATCTACCTCTCCGAGTACGCCCGACCGAGCATCAGGACGGTGCTCAAGCCGATCCTCGAGGTGCTCGCCGGCGTCCCGTCGGTCGTGCTCGGGGTGTTCGCCCTCAACTGGATCGCCCCTGAGGTGGTGGGCACCATCTTCGGCCAAGAGCACAACCGCGGCAGCATGATGGCTGCGGGCATCGGGGTGGGCATCCTCACCATTCCCCTCGTCGCATCGGTGTCGGAAGACGCCATGCGGGCGGTGCCGGGCAGCCTGCGCGAGGCCTCGGCCGGCGTCGGAGCGCGCCGCATGTCGACCACTCTGCGAGTCGTGTTGCCCGCGGCGGTTTCGGGCATCGTGGCGGCGCTGATCCTGGCGGCATCGCGCGCCATAGGCGAGACCATGGTGGTGTTCATCGCCGGCGGCGCCTCCGACTCCGCCAACTTCACCACCAATCCCCTGGACGGCAGCCTGACCATGACCGCGGCGATGGCGTCGCTCGCGGTCGGCACCGAGAACGTGCGTGGCGCCGGCCTGGCGGTTCCGAGCCTCTACTTCGTGGGCATCGCGCTGTTCTTCTTCACCTTCGTGCTGAACGTCATCGCCAACCGCTTCGTGCGCCGCGTGCGCCAGGTCTACTGAGGGTCGATTCCGCGGATGATGTACGAGCCACCGATTGGCACCTCAAGCAGACCGGCAACCGGCGGAATCGACCCTCACTGACCGATCCGGAGAACGTGCATGGCACTCACCACCATCGGGAGAAGCAGCGAGGGGGCGGTCGAGGGCAGCGTCGCCGAGGCGCTGCGGGGGCGTCGAACCAACCTCCGCGGTCAGGTGTTCGAGGTCTGCCTGCTGCTGGCGCTCCTGGCGTCGCTCGTCATCCTCGCCGTCCTCATATCCCGCGTGCTGATCGACGGAGTCGGCGTATACGAGGAGCGCGGCTGGGACTTCCTCGACGGCAGCCTGTCGAGCAGCGCCGAGCGCGCCGGGATCTCCCAGGGAATCGTGGGCTCGTTCTGGATTGCGGTGTCGGTCCTCGTCGTCGCCGTTCCCCTCGGCATCGGGGCCGCGATCTATCTCGAGGAGTACGCGCCCCGGAACCGGCTCACGTCGTTCATCGAGCTCAACATCCGCAACCTGGCCGGCGTGCCCTCGGTGGTGTACGGGCTGCTGGGCTTGGCCATCTTCGTCGAGGCCCTGGGCGGGTTCAGCGGCGCCGAGGGCGTCGACCGGCGCACGCTCGCCGCCGCGGGCATCACCCTGGCGGTGCTGGTGCTGCCGATCGTCATCATCACCACGGCCGAAGCCGTCCGCGCCGTGCCCCAATCGCTGCGCGAGGGCGCTTACGGCGCGGGCGCCACCCGCTGGGAGGTCATCCGCTCGCAGGTGCTTCCGTACGCCGCACCGGGCATCCTCACGGGGGTGCTGCTCTCGATCGCGCGAGCGGTCGGCGAGGCGGCCCCGCTGATCGTGGTCGGCGCCGTGACCGGGTTCTTCAGCCGGGGCGGCGGGCTCAGTGTCGGCAACGTCGTTGATCCCAGCCACCTCCCCGACCGCTTCGTGGCCCTGCCCTCGATCGTCACCACCTTCGCCAAGCAGCCGGAAGAACAGTTCAGGGTGGCCAACGCATCGGCGACGATCATCGCCATGCTGGTGTTCGTACTACTCGTCAACTCGATCGCCATCGTGCTTCGCAACCGCTTCGAGAAGAAGAGGACCGTATGACCGAGTCCGCCGGGACCCCAACCGTGACCGACAGACCCGACACGCCCTTGCCGCAGGGCCTCGAGGTGTCCGCGCCTGAGCGGCCCGCGGCCGACGACCTGCCCATCGTCTTCGAGGTGCGCGACCTCAGTGCCTACTACGGGGACTTCCGCGCCGTGCGCGACGTCAGCCTCGACGTCCGCGAGAACGAGATCACCGCGTTCATCGGTCCCTCCGGGTGCGGCAAGACCACCGTCCTCCGCTGCTTCAACCGGATGAACGACCTCATCCTCGGGGCCCGGGCCGAGGGCACCCTCAACTACCACGGTGTCCCGCTCTACGGCCCCGGGGTCGATCCCGTGGAGGTGCGCCGGCGCATCGGGATGGTGTTCCAGAAGCCCAACCCCTTCCCCAAGTCCATGTACGACAACGTGGCGTACGGGCCCCGGCTGTTCGGCACCAGGAAGCGGGCGCAGCTCGACGAGGTGGTCGAGGCGTCGCTGCAGAAGGCGGCACTGTGGGACGAGGTCAAGGACCGGCTCAAGGAGTCGGCCATGGGCCTGTCCGGCGGTCAGCAGCAGCGGCTGTGCATCGCCCGCGCCATCGCCACCCGGCCTGACGTGGTTCTGATGGACGAGCCCTGCTCGGCGCTCGACCCCATCGCCACCGCCCGCATCGAGGACCTGATGCAGGAGATCAAGTCGGAGTTCACGATCGTCATCGTGACCCACAACATGCAACAGGCCGCCCGGGTGTCGGACGCCACGGCGTTCTTCTCGACCGAGGTCAACCCCGAGTCCGACCGCCGCACCGGCTTCCTGGTCGAGTTCGACCGCACCGAGACGATCTTCTCCAACCCCTCCGACGAACGCACCGAGAACTACATCACGGGACGGTTCGGTTAGGGCCTACTCGATGAGCACGTCGGAGCCCACGCCCATCCCGTTGCGGACCGCCTTCCAGGCGGAGCTCGACCAGCTACGCCTACAGGTCGAGCTGATGGGCGTGCGGGTCGACCAGAACCTCGAATTGATGCGCGAGGCCCTGAAGACGGGCGACGTGCGCCTGATGGATCAGGCGTTCAAGTCCGACGACGAGATCGACGCGATGCACCTCTCCCTGTTGGAGCGGTGCTACCAGCTGCTCAATCGCGAGGCGCCAGTCGCCAGCGACCTGCGCTTCGTGGTGTCCGTGGTGCGGATCCTGTCGGAGTTCGAGCGGGTGGGCGACCTGTCGCTGCGGATCCTCAAGCTCACCCCGCAGGTCAACCGCCTGTCGACCTGCGGGTCCCCGTGGGACATCGCCCTCACCATTGTCGACCTGGCGGTCGAGCAGTACCGCACCGCGCTGCGGGCCTGGTCGACGCAAGACCTCGGGCTGGCCAGCCAGCTGGCCGACCAGCGCCCGCCGGCCGAGACGTACCACGAGCGCCTGTTGGCCGAGCTGCAGCGCCTCCGGGGCCCCGACTCGGCGGCGACGGCCATGGGGTTGTACATCGTCGGGCAGGCCGCCGATCGCATCGCCGACCACGCCGCCATCATCGGCGCTCGCCTCCGATACCTCATCACCGGCGAGCCTGCGCACCTGGCGGCCGAGGTGCGGTGAGCGGGCCGACGAAAACATCGCCGAACGGGGTACGAGCTATGGGGTCGATGTCGCTGCCGGGTAGCGGCGGCAGAATTGTCCTGACCCCCGACCGCCGAGAGGATCGATGAAAGTCCTGGTGACGAACGACGACGGCGTCGGCTCGCCGGGGTTGCACGCCCTGGCGCGGGCGTTGGTGGACGACGGGCACGACGTGATCGTCGTGGCCCCCGACCGGGAGATGAGTGGCTCGGCGGCCGCCATCGGCCAGGTCCACGTGGAGGAGGGCATCGACGCCGAGCGCGTCGATCTGCCCCGGCTCGACGGTGTGCCGGCCTACGCCGTTGCCGGACCGCCGGGGCTGTGCGTCCTGACGGCCCGCCTCGGCGGCTTCGGCGAGGCGCCCGACCTGGTCGTCTCGGGCATCAATCCCGGCTGCAACACCGGCCGGGCGGTGCTGCACTCGGGCACCGTGGGGGCCGCGCTGACGGCCGCCAAATTCGGATGCCGCGGCCTGGCCGTCAGCATCGACGTGTCGACCCTGCACCTCCACGAACAGGCGCGGGGCCCGGCCCCAGCGGGCGGGGGAGCGGGGAGGACCGTCACGGTGGGCGACGGCGACCGCGCGCGGGCCGACGTGGTCGAGAGCTCGGAGATGGGCGACGATCCCGGGGCCCGGGGACGGCTGCGCGACGTGTCCGGCGTCGCCTTCGACCGCCCGGCCGAATGGGAGACCGCCGCCGCCGTCGCCGCGTCGGCCGTCTCCTGGCTCGCAGGTGAGTCGCCTCCCTGCACGGTGCTCAACGTCAACGTGCCGAACCTGGCGCTCGACCGCCTGGCGGGAGCCCGGTCCGCGAGCCTGGCTCCCTTCGGCACGGTGCGATCGTCCGTGGTCGAGGCCGCGCCCGACGGTGGTCGGCTGCAGATCGAGTTCCGCCCCACCGACTCGGAACTGCCGCCGGATTCCGATACCGCCGTCGTCGCCCAGGGCTTCGTGTCGGTCACCGCGCTCAGTGGCATCGGCATCGACGACCGCGTCGACGTGTCCGCCGTCCTCGACCTCGTGCCGACGGAGGACCGGAGGACCGCCTGATGGCCGCCAGCCCCCTTCGCGTTTCCTTCGCGGGACTGGCCGCCCTGGCGGCCATTCCCGCGGGGAAACCGTGGGGACAGGAACTCCGCCCATGACCGTTGCCCTGACTGTGCTGGTCATCGTCCTCGTGGCCGTGCTGGCGGCGTGGACGGCGGCGCTGGTGGCCCAGCGGGCCGCCACCCAGCGCCTGGTCGCCGCCTCCCGGGTCCTCGACGCGGATCCCCGCCCGGACGTCGCCCCCGGGCCCGGCGGGCTGGACGCCGCGCTCGATCACCTGGAGCACTCAGTGGCCCAGGCGGTGGAACGGCGGTCGCGGGTGGCGAGCGCCGAGGACCGGCTGTCGTGGGCGCTGGGTGCCGTCGGCCACGGGGTCGTGATCTTCGACGAAAGGGGCGAGGTGGTCTACCGCAACGATCCGGCTGCGTCGTTCCTGGCCGCCCGCCACAGCGACGCCCTGGTCGAGGAGGCGATCAGCATCCTGGCCGCCGACGCCCTGCGGGGCCGGCGCGTCGAGCGCGAGCTCGAGCTCTTCGGGCCGCCGCGCCGGATCCTCAACGTCCGGGCGGTGCCGCTGGCCGACCCGGCGCGGCCCGCCGGGGTGCTGGTGGTCGTGGAGGACACGTCCGAGCGGTGGCGGCTCGAGAACGTCCGGCGCGACTTCGTGGCCAACATCAGCCACGAGCTCAAGACGCCCGTGGGGGCGCTGGCGTTGCTGGCCGAGACGCTGCTCGACGAGCGCGACCCGGACGTGACCCGTCGGCTGGCCGAGCGGCTGGCCAACGAGGCGTTCCGGGTGGGACGCACCATCGACGACCTGCTCGAGCTGTCGCGCCTCGAGGTGGCGTCGGCGCCCGCCAACGAGCACGTGCCGGTGGCGACCTTCGTGAGCGAGGCCTGCGTCCGCGTGGAGCCCGCCGCCGAGCAGCGCGGCATCGAGTTCGAGGTCGAGGAGGCGCCCGTCCGGCTCACGGTGGTCGGGGAACGCCGCCAGCTGGTGTCGGCGGTGACCAACCTGCTCGACAACGCGGTGAAGTACAGCGAGCCAGGCAGCACCGTCGAGGTGCAGTCGCGCACCGACGGCACCTGGGTGGACGTCACCGTGCGCGACCACGGCATCGGCATCCCCCGCCGCGACCTAGAGCGCATCTTCGAGCGCTTCTACCGGGTCGATCGCGCCCGTAGCCGCGAGACCGGTGGCACCGGGCTGGGGCTCGCCATCGTCCGCCACGTCGCCTCCAACCACCGGGGCGAGGTCCGGGTCGAGTCCCGCGAGGGCGTCGGCTCGACGTTCACATTGCGGCTTCCCGCCGGGCCCGGCCCGGTCGCCGTCACCAAGGAGGCAGGATGAGTACCCCGGAGGCCACCGTGTTCCTCGTCGAGGACGAGGACAGCTTCGTCGAGGCGCTCACCGTGGGCCTCAAGCGCGAGGGGTTCCGTGTGCAGGTGGCGCACGACGGGGCCGAGGCGCTCGAGCTGTTCGATGTCGTCAAGCCCGACCTGGTGCTGCTCGACGTGATGCTCCCCAAGATCTCGGGGGTGGACGTGTGCCGCGAGCTCCGGCGGCGCTCGACGGTGCCGATCATCATGGTCACCGCCAAGGGGTCGGAGATCGACACGGTGGTTGGACTGGAGGTCGGCGCCGACGACTACGTCACGAAGCCTTACCGGCTGCGCGAGCTGGTGGCGCGCATGCGGGCCGTGCTCCGGCGCCGGCCCCAGGACGCAGGGACGCGGGCCGCGTCGGGCGACGTGCTCGAGGTCGGCGACGTCCGACTGGACCCCGAGCGCCACGAGGTGGAAATCCGCGGCGAGCAGGTACGCCTGCCGCTCAAGGAGTTCGAGCTGCTCGAGATCCTGCTGTCGAACGCGGGTCGGGTGCTGCCCCGCGACACCCTCATCGACCGGGTGTGGGGCACCGACTACGTC
>JBKPHE010000068.1:0-6294 GCA_046744485.1 Actinomycetota bacterium
GCCGGCTCCACGGCGAGATCACCGACGGGCCCGGCTACACCACCCCGGCAGCCTTCGAGGCCGCCTACTACCGTCAGACCACCCCAGCCGCCGAGGCCGGGACTCAATAACCACGGCCTCTACGAAACCCGGGGCGGTTCATTTCATGGGTGCAGCCGAGATGGCGCGCAGGTAGCGCTGGTTGGCGGCCACGCCGACCTGGAAGCAGCGCCACAGGTCGCTGACGCCTTTGCGCATGGGACACCACCGCCGCGAGCGGCCTCCGTCGCCGTCGGTGACAACGCGCAGGATCTTGAACTCGCGCGGATTGTTGATGACCGTCTCGACCCGCAAGACGGACGCCTTGTCGTAGACCTTCACCCAGTTTGGGCCCATGCGGTGGCGGACCCGCCAGCCCTCTGGGCGGCGTTTGGTGTCGGTCACGACCTCGGCCGCCAGTGACGGGTGGAGCTTTCGGCCCAGGAACCCGAGCACGTCCTCGGCGCCCATGTTGAGCGCGGCGTGGTGCACCAGATCGGGCCAGATGTCGAGCAGCTTCGGCCGTGAGCCGAACATGACGTCGGTGGCGATCTCGGCTTGGTCCAGCACCCAGTAGTAGCCGCCGTAGCCGGCGGCCCGGACCGCGCCCATGATCGGGTTCACCCGCCGGGCGAACGCGTTGAGCACCCGGGGCCATGCCTTGTGGGCGAACCGCTCGCACAGCCGCGACGCGGCCCCGACCCATCCGTCGCCGCCGCCATGACGGTCCTCGCTACGTCCGACCCCAGGATCGCACCCATCGCCAGGCGACCAGACCGGGCGTCGTTCAGGTCGCCGTGGTTGAGCGACGCGCAGCGAACGGCCAGGACTGCGCGGCGGGGCCCCGGTACCTGGTCATCCACTTCTGCGAACGAGTAGCCACGGGGACCCGACGCATCAACAACGATCGCGCGCACTCCTCTCACCGTCCTTCCCGTCGAGGGACGGCTGTGGGCTCGCCCATCGCAGAGGACGATGGTGATCGTCGTCTCGAGCTGCATGTCGCGTCAGGCCAGCCGGCGCTCGGCCGTGAGCTCGCTCGGGGTGTCGCCGGTGTTGACGGTCTCGCTCGGCTCGAAGAGGAGAAACGTCACCTCGTTCTCGGCGAACGGCTGGTGGTGCGTGCCCTTCGGGACGACGTAGATGTCACCTGGCCCCAGACGCACGGCACCGTCGTCGAGACGGATCGTCAACTCGCCTGATAACACGAGAAAGAACTCGTCCGTTTGTGGATGACTGTGGCGGGTGAACTCGCCCTTGACCTTCACGACGCGGACGTCGTAGTCGTTGACGACGGCGACGGTCCGGGGCGACCAGTACTCAGCGATGCTGGACGCGACGGCGTGGACGTTGAAGAGCGGACTGCTCATTGTCTGCCTCCTGATGTGGTAAGTCGGGGTGTGGACGCGCGATTTGAGCTCTGAAGAGTTCGGTGGCACGATCCGTGACACTCACGGAAGCTTGAAGACGCGCCGAGCGTTTCCTGAGAGGAACACTCCGTGTCTCGTCGTCGAGTTCAAGCTTGGCGTGCAGGTACGGCCGAGTTTCATGTCCACGGCCGGCAGGCCTCCCCGACGGCGCCTTGCGCGGGGCGCGTGCCTTCGTGGTCACGACCCACGTTAGTCATGGGCTTGACCGGTGGGGCTTCGTCGCGACGAACTTGAACTGGTAGCTGCCCACCTCGATCCGCGCATCGCGGAACCCGAAGCGGGCGAGCCGCCGAGGAAGCGTCTTGGGGTCGACAGGCGTGAACACGTCGTCCTCGTGGCCGGCGCGGATGACGTCCACGTCGAGCGAGTCGGCGCCGACGAACATGCTGCCGGGACGCAGAACGCGTGCGACCTCCGCGAAGAGCCCGTCCTGGTCGTCGGGAGTGGGGAGGTGGTGCAGCACCGAGAAGCAGGTCGCCGCCGTGAACCGATCCGCCTCGAAACCGGATGCGGTGCCGTCGCCGCAGACGACGGCGACGTTCGACCCGTCCAGGCGACAGGCGAGCGCCTCGGCGAGCACGGGATCGACCTCGACGGCGGTCAGCCGCGGCGTCCTGGCTCGCAGGAGATCGGTCGTACGGCCCGGTCCGGGCCCGATCTCGAGGACGTCGTCGCCGAGGTCGCCGACAGCATCGACCCACGGCAGGAGGTCGGTCTCCAGCAGGCGCGCCCACTCCGCGCTCGACAGGAAATCGATGTGCGCCTGGTTCACATGCGATGTGTACGCTCCCGACTACGTGGCCGTCTCGATCGGATCGGACAGAGATTCCACCGGAACGGCCGTCGGCCGCGAGCTGGTCGATATGCGCAAGGGCTCCGGACGACCCGCCGGGACATACTGCTACGAGGGGTCGCAGGTCGCGACCGGCTGGCATGCGCACGACCTGCACCAGCTCGAGCTCGCGGTCAGGGGCATGGTCGAGGTCGAGGACGCGTCGGGGCATTACCTGCTTCCACCGCAGCAGGCGGCATGGATCCCCGCCGGCGTGCGCCACGAGACCACGATCCACACCGACGTCCGCACGATCTCCGTGTTCTTCGAGCCGGTCCTCATCGCGGAGCCCGGCGAACGGGTGCGCGTCGTCGCGGTCGCGCCGCTGCTCCGCGAGATGATCGTGCACGCCGTGCGCTGGCCGATCAGCCGCCGCGAGCTCGACATGCGTGCTGACGCGTTCTTCGCGGCGCTCGCCGACGTGGTCGCGGAAACGCTCGAGCACGAGGCACCGCTGCGGCTGCCGACGTCGACCGATCCTCTGGTCGCCGCCTCCATGGCCGTGACGCGGGAGCGCCTGCGCGGCGTCACGGTCGAGGAGGTCGCGCGGTCGATCGGCACTTCGCCGCGAACGCTGCGCCGCCGATTCGAGTCGGCGGTCGGCGTGCCCTGGCGGACGTACCTGATCCACGCGCGTCTTCTCCGCGCCATGACGCTGCTCGCCGACCCGACACCGACGATCCTCGCCGTCGCCCTGGCGGTCGGGTTCGACAGCCAGACGGGCTTCACGCGCGCCTTCGTCGCCCACTGCGGCGAGACGCCGTCTGCGTACCGCCGCCGCGTGCTCGTGCGGTGAGAATGGACGCAGGCATCCTGTCTTCCGTGGCGCGGATCGCCACGGCCCTCCTCGCTGCGCGCTCCTCGCCGCCGCGTGCGGCGGATCCGACGATGGCGGCGACCACGCAGCGGGCGGCGAGCTGGAGCTCATCGCCGCCATCGACGCGTACGAGCTGCTCGACGAGCGGACCGCCGCCGAGCTTACCGGCGGCGACGTCGGCGCGAAGCTCGAGTTGCGGTTCCGGGGCACCCACAATTCGACCTTGCCGATATCGGTGGTGACGGTCTTGGGATAGCGGCCGTTGCCGGCTGTTGCCCGACCCCCGGCCCTCAGGATGAGCACGGCGCGCTGGCGAGCGGGCAAGACCTGCAGTGCGGTCACGAAGGTCAGGGAGATGGCTTCGGTCTATGCGTAGCGTGCCTCGGGGCCGAGCGGCCGGTGATCGCACCCTCGAGAATGGCGTCGGGATAGGGCTCGAGCCACACGACCTCGCCGAGCCAGGTCGGCTCGGGCGGTTCAACCTCAGGCACGGCCCACTGGTCCGACGGTGCCGCCGATGCCGGAGAGTGGGCGGCGGCCGAACTCAGCGCTCACCTCGCCTCGGCGACGGGCTGAGCTACCGATCCGGTAGCGCCGCCGGCAACGCAGTGGCGGTTCGCGCTGCAGTCGGTCGGTCATGGCTTGCCCGCGGTGGGCGTGCGCCTTCGAACAGGTTGATGCGGATCGCACATCGTTGGCGGGTCGGGCAGTGCTTGTGGGAGCGGGGCGGGCTATGTAGGTCTCTCCCGACATCCGCTGCACCGGGTTGGCGACTAAGACGTCGGAGAGCCCGACGAGTTCGATCAGCTCGCGCAGCGAGTCGCTCACGTCATGGACCACAATGCACAGCCCAGCCTGCGGGCCGCCAACTGCAGTCGGCACAGCGCTTCGACGTCCGCAAAGCCAGTCGCCGCTCTTCGGGGGCTCGTATCCATAACTGCTGACGACCCGACGGCCATGGGCCCGCTGAGCGGGGAACCGCCCCCGCCCGACGAGCTCGACGACGACGAGGAGGACGAGAACGAGTACCTGGCGCCGAGCCGGCGGGGGATCCTGAGCGGCCGGCGCCTCGCCCCCTGTGGGGTCGGCGGATCAGCCGACACGAGCCACCAGTGCGGGCCACCAGCGCTGCGGTCGACACGGGTCGGCAGCCTTGCTACCAGGTGATTCGTCCGCGATAGGACACCGTCAGGCGCGTGCGGCAAGCGATTTCGCGTGCTGTCTGGCGGCAGGATGGCGGCAAGCATGCGTACCACTTAGTCATCAGACGCCGTCCTACAGCCTGGTCGGGCATCCCCCCGAAGCGTGGAGGCATCCCCTATGAGGAGTGGTGATGCCAGAGACACGACGGAGGTACGACCCGGAGTTCCGTGAGGGCGCGGTTCGGATCGTTCGGGAGACGGGCAAGGCGATTGCCGAGGTCGCTCGGGATCTCGGGATCCACGAGGGCACGCTCGGCAACTGGGTGAACAAGGACCGTAGCGAGCGGGGCGAGAAGGAAGGGCTCAGCGTCGACGAGCGAGCCCGGCTCCAGCAGCTGGAGCGGGAGAACGCCGAGCTGCGCATGGAGCGTGATGTCCTCAAGCGATCCGTGGTCCTGTGGGTCAAGGAGGCGGAGCGCCACGAGGCGCTCTCGAACCGTGCGGTGATGAAAGGGCACCGCCTTCGGGTCGTCGCAGCGGCCCGGTGAAGCTGAGGGCAGCCTGATCCCCGGGACGGGGAGGAGGGCGGCAAGCAGCCCTGACAACGCCGGGACGGGTCAGCACCGTCAGATGGTCACCGGCACCCCCCAGGGCGGGATCCTCTCACCGCTGTTGGCCAACATCGCCCTGTCCGTGCTGGACGAGCACTTCACCGCAAAGTGGGAAGCGCTCGGCCCGCGGTCAACGCGAGGCAAGCGACGCCGTGCTGGCGCCCCAGTCATGAGGATCGTCCGCTACGCGGACGACTTCGTGGTCATGGTCGCTGGCACCCGCAGCGATGCTGAAGCGTTGTGGGGTGAAGTCGCCTCGGTGCTCGCTCCGATGGGCCTGCGCCTGTCGGAAGAGAAGACGAGGGTCTGCCACATCGACGAGGGCTTCGACTTTCTCGGCTGGCGCATCCAGCGCCGGAACCGGCGAGGACGAAGCGGCAAACAAGCGGTCTACACCTACCCCTCGAAGAAGGCACTCGCCTCCATCGTGGGCAAGGTTCGGTCGCTCACCCGCCGAGGGAGTCATCGCACGCTCGCAGACCTGCTGCGCCGGTTGAACCCGGTGCTGCGGGGCTGGTGCAACTACTTCCGTCACGGTGTGTCGCAGGACCTTCAGCTACGTCGACTACTTCGCCTTCTGGCGGGTCTTCGGCTGGCTCCACAAACGACACCTCGGGCTGAACAAGCACACCCTGGTTCGTCGCCACCTTCCCGATTGGAAGATCAGCGACGACGGCATCGAACTGTTCCGGCCCGAAGCGGTCGCCATCGTGCGGTACCGCTATCGGGGCAGCAAGATCCCGACCCCATGGACGAGCACAACGACAGGACCAGCCGCACCAACGGCATGAACACGTGGAGAGCCGGATGCGGTGGAAGTCGCACGTCCGGTTCGGAGGGCGGACCGGAGAAACCACCCGGTGAGAGCCGGGCAGGGCGCTCCGGTCCGACCCCTACACGCGATGAGCGTGGCATCGTTCGTCGCCTCCCAGAGGACCGAGCACGGTGTTCCCCACGTCTTGACGTGTCGGGCGCTGGGGGTGAGCGAGTCCTGGTTCTACAAGTGGCGCGACCGCGAGCCGACCGCCCGTGAGCGACGCCGCGCAGACCTGGATGCGGTGGTGAAGGCGTCCTTCGAGGACTCGGGCGGCAACTCGGGAACCTACGGTTCGCCCCGGGTGTTCGAGGACCTGGTCGAGGCCGGGTGGCGGGTGTCGGTCAACACGGTGGCGGCCTCGATGGCCCGCCAGGGTCTGGTGGGTCGCTGCCCGAAACGCAAGCGACGCTCGCTGACCCGCCCGGACAAGGCGGCAGCGCCGATCCCGGACCTGCTGCGGCGGGACTTCACCGCCGAGCAGATCGATCGGCGCTGGTGCGGCGACCTGACCGAGGTTCCCACCGACGAGGGCAAGCTGGGCGAACTCAACCGGTCGTCGCAACACCTCGATCGTGGAGGTGCGTGCGGATGGCGACGATGCGGGAGCGGCAGCGGGAGGTTCAGCTC
>JBKPHE010000143.1:0-6410 GCA_046744485.1 Actinomycetota bacterium
CCTTCGCGGATCGGCTGTGCCGACGCCGCTGTGGCCAGTGACATCGAGGCGACGGTCAACCCCGTTGTCACCCCAAGCGTGCGAAACAGTCTCGTGGCCTTCATGGCTCGCCCTCCTATCCGCCAATGCGCAGGCGCTCGAGTCCGCTCGCCCTCGGCCCGGCCGATTACACGAGGCCGCTCGTCGATCCTCCGCTACCTCAGCGTCGCGCCGCACGCGACACGTGTCTACAAGCGGAAACGGAAATCCGCCGCGGACATCGACCAGCCCACCGCCAACTCACGAGCGCATATTGCCCGCTCTGGAGCGATCTCGCTGGCCGGAACGTACGGTCGGCAGGGTCTGATGGTTGCTGGGGCTGCTTGACCGGTCCCGGCCACTGGAGCCTCGGCTCGATCGCTTGGAGGTTCCATTGTGGACGTTCCCCTCTCGACCAGTACCGCGCTCGCGACGCGACACGAGCTGTTCAGCGCCAACGAGCAGTTGGCGCTGGCGGGGTTCCTGGCTGGTTACAGCGGCCTGACCCGCCACGCCTACACCCTCGACCTACGCCAGTACGTCGCTTGGTGCACCGATCACCGGGTGGCGGTGTTCGGGGCGCGTCGCGCCGATATCGAGTGCTTCGCCCGCTACCTCGAGTCCCTGGGTCGGGCGCGGGCCACCATCGCCCGCCGGCTGTGCACGGTGGCCTGCTTCTATCGCTACGCCGAGCAGGAAGGCCTGATCGCCGTCTCGCCGGCGGCGCATGTGCGTCGACCCCGCTTGGACTACGAGTCCCACGCCACCGGCCTGGATCGCAACGAGGTCGGCGCCATGCTGGTGGCGGCGGGGCTGGCCGGTACCCGGGATCACGCTCTGATCAGCCTGCTGGCCCTCAACGGCTTACGGGTCTCCGAAGCCCTCGGCGCCGACATCGAGGATCTTGGCCTGGAGCGGGGACACCGCACTCACGATCCTGCGCAAAGGCGGCAAGGTCGTGACCGCGCCCCTCGCACCGCGGACGGCCAGGGCCATCGATCTGGTGGTTGGTGAACGTTGCGACGGGCCAATCTTCGTGGGCGCCGACGGGCAGCGGATCGATCGCCACGCCGCCGGGCGGATCGTGCGCCGCATCGCCCGACGGGCCGGGATAGCCAAGCGCGTCGGACCCCACACCCTCCGTCACGCGTTCATCACCGCCGCCCTCGACGCCGGCGTTCCCCTCCGCGACGTCCAAGAAGCCGCCAGCCACGCCGACCCCCGCACCACCATGCGCTACGACCGGGCCCGAGTCTCCCTCGACCGGCACGCCACCTAAATCGTCGCCACATTCCTCGCCGGCGCCAGCCGCTGACACCCATTGCCCGCTCTGGCCAGCCAGATCGCTCCAGAGCGGGCAATCGGTGCGCGTCTCGTCCCACCTAGCCGGCGATGGGTAGCCGGCACCGACATCGGTCGCCGCTCGAACTGCGAGCGAGTAGAGCAGCAACGGGCGGTACTCGTCCGACGACGGCCTCCGGGCATCCTCCGATCAGCGGTGTCTCGGTGGGTAGCGTCCGTTGGGCTCGGCTCCGGTACGCGGGAGCCAGGGTGTCACCGATCGGGAGGAGACCTTGTCATGGCGGACGGCGACCCCATCGTCCTCGGAGTCTCGAACGACTCTGTGGGGGCGACCACAATCAACTGCGACCGAACGAATTCCGCGTCCTTCTGGGTGGAAAACGACACTGGGTTGGCTGTGTATGGCATGGCAGGAATGGCCGGTGTCGCGGGCGACTCGCCGGACGGCAACGGCGTGACCGGCCAGTCGGAGCGTGGGAACGGTGTGGTGGGCGATTCCGGTCGCGGTAACGGCGTCCTCGGTCACAGCTACGGCCCCTCCATTGGCGCCGCAGGTGTGCGGGGCGAATCGGACACGGGGCCGGGGGTCGTTGGCATTACCCAGGCTGAGTCCGGCCGCGGGGTGTACGGCCAGGCCTCCTGGCCTGGGCGATACGGCGTGATGGGGCGCTCTGACAACGGTATCGGGGTGTCGGGCTTGTCCGTTGCAGCGGTGGGCGTCTCGGCATCCGGCGGTCAGGTGGGGGTCGTCGGCACCGGGCTGGGATCCGGGATCGGCGTCCGGGCCGTCGCCGGTAGCAGCGACGCGGTGGTGTGCACATCGGCATCTGGTGTCGGCGTCCGGGCCGACTCGGATAGCAACGACGGGGTAGTGGGCACCTCGGCCGCGGCTCGCGGCGTGGTCGGGACGACCCTTTCGCCCACTGGGGCCGGGGTGCACGGCGTCGCCACGTCCGGTGTCACCACCGGAGTCGGAGTCCGGGCAAGCTCACTTGGCGGCTACGGTCTGCTCGCGTCTTGCAGCACCGGGGTCGCGGGCGCGTTCGTCGGGCACGTTGTGGTGATCGGCAACCTGATCGCGTTCGGCGGAATCAAGTCGGCCGCCGTGCCCCACCCGGACGGTTCACACCGGCTCACCTATTCCGTGGAGAGCCCCGAGAGCTGGTTCGAGGACTTCGGTCGCGCCCGGCTGACCGGCGGCCGCGCCGAGGTCGGCCTGGACCCAGACTTCGCGGCGCTGGTGCGGACCGACGACTTCCACGTGTTCCTAACCGCCGAGGGCGAGACCACAGGCCTGTACGTCGGCGACCGCAGCGAGACCGGATTCGAGGTGCGGGAGCAGCGCGGCGGCGATGGCGAGGTCGCGTTCAGTTACCGGGTGGTGGCGCGCCGCCGGGACGTTGACGCCACCCGGCTGGCCGCCGTCGACCTCCCGGAGATCCCACCGGAGCCCGAGGCCGTTGCATCTCCCGAGCTGCCCGAGCTGCCGGAGCTGCCCGACCAACCCGCCTTGCCGCCCGAGTGGCCGCCTCCGAAATGGCCGGAGCGTGAGGCCAGACGACCGTAGGCGTGGGCCTGACCTAAAGGAAAGGCACATGCAGGCGATCGTCCTGGACGCATATCTGCCAGTGAGACTTGGGATCTGCCGTTATCCGCGACGGGGTCATTTGCGCGGTTCGCGCCAGAACGCAAGCACCGATTAACAACGCCCAGATCGCTCGTCCGCCGCCGCACAGAATGTCGCAGCTGCCTCCGAGAACCGCTCGCGGAACCGGCGGTCGGTACGCCCCGTCGAGGTCCACCGGCCTCGTCGACGCCAGACCAACGCCGGGTTGGCGGGTACAACTTTCCGACTGTAGGATTCTCCCGCGCCGCGCACAACCCTCCGAGCCAAGGGGCAGTTGACCCTCCCCGAAGAGATCCGGGCCGCCGCGCGTCTCGAGGAGGGTGACCTCCTCGAGGCTGAGATCACGGCGGATGGCATCTTGCTGCGCCCGCAGAAGGTCATCGACGCCACTCAGGCCTGGTTCTGGACGCCAGAGTGGCAGCGGGGTGAGCGCGAGGCCGACGCCGATCTCGCGGCTGGACGTGGGCAGACCTTCGACTCGGGCGAGGACTTCCTCGACGCGCTGCGTGCTCGGGCGAAGCCGGTTGTCCGGCGACGCAAGCGCTAACGCGCGGTGCCGACGTTCGCATGGCTGGCTCGCTTCGGCGCGGACTTCGATCGCCTGACCCCGGCTCAGCAGGCGGCGTTCCTCGCCGCAGTCGCCCAGTTCGTCGAGGACCTCCGGGAGGGTGGCCAGTTTCGCAAGGGCTTGCGAGTCAAAGGCGTGCAGGGTGCGTCAGGCGTCTTCGAGATGACGTGGGCCGACGATGGCCGAGCCACGTTCCAGTACGGCGACGCGGTGCTCGAGAGCGAACCGCACGTCATCTGGCGGCGGGTCGGAACCCACGACATCCTCAGGCAGCCCTGACCGCCACGCGCCACCACGGTCAGCCCGATCGCCGGTTCGCGTTGCTCATGAGACGTCTGTCGGGGCGGTGTCGAGACCGACCCGTTGACAGCTACGGGGGTGGCCGTCAACAAGTGAGGCCTCGCTCAGTTGATGTGAGCCATGTTGTGAGCCTGTCTCCTGAAATCGGGTGAGACACGCTGACACTCGCACGGGCACTGACCTGCGGTTACTGCACAGCGTGAGACGGCCTGACACCCTTCGCGGCCATCTGGGGGTCAAGGGGTCGCGGGTTCAAGTCCCGCCAGCCCGACTGACGAAAGTCCAGGTCAGGGGCGGTGCAGCCACTCACTGCATCGCCCCGAGCCTGCGCCGAGGGGCCCACTCGCCAGACCTTCGCCAGACCGGCGATCATCGCGAGCCCTCCCTGGTGCCTGAGAGCACCCTGCCGATGCGCTCGGCGGCGTCGGTGTGCTGACGCGCGAGCGCGTGGACGTAGATGTCGCTCGTGATGCTCGTGCTCGCGTGGCCGAGCCGTTCGCTAAGCACGTGGATGCCCACGCCGGCGTCGATGGCGATGGTCGCCGAGGTGTGTCGTAGGCCGTGAAGGGTGAGCCGGGGGAGCCCTGAGCCCTCCTGTGCCCGCTCGAACCAGTCGGACAACAGGTCCGGCCGACAGGGCCCGCCAACTCGTCGGCGACGCAGTAGGGGTCGTCGCCACCGGCCCACGCCTCGCCGGCAGGTACGCCGACTACCGCTGTCGCGGTACGTGCTGGCGCAGCGCGGCCGTTGGGAGCAAGATGGAGCGGTGGGGCCGGGTAGGGGCTGGTTAGAAAGTCGACGGGCTCAGGCAAAGGTGGGCGCGCTCATTGCTGGCGCGTTCGTGCTGCTCGCGGTTGGCTTGGCGCGGGTGAGCGGCGACGGCAGCGCCTCCGAGCTGGCGGCGCTGTCGAGCCAACGGACGGCATCGGATGGGGATGAGACGTCGGCCAGCGAGGCGGACCGGTACTTCTACGGCCTGGTGCGGGTTTCGCCGAGTCAGCCCGCGATTCCGGTGTCGTTCAGCGCGAGCGGCGAGGTCGTCCGCCCGGCTCCAACGACGGCCCGCATCATCGACCCAGAGACCGGCGAGGAGGTCGTGATTCCGCTGCCGCCTGGCACCACAGTGATCGACGGTGAGGTGGTCCCCGTCGCGAGCACCGGAACGACCCGTCCGGGGGGTACCGCGACGACAAGTCCGGGGACCGGAACGACTGGCACCACCCAACCGTCCACCACCGAGCCACCAACCACGCAGCCGCCCACGACCGAGCCCCCGACCACGGAGCCACCCACGACCGAGCCCCCGACCACTGAGCCACCCACCACCCAACCGCCGCCGCCATAGGTCCTCGTCGGCGGATTGCTGGGTGGGGTCGCCGACCTCCTGGACTGACCGCCTCTCTCGGCCCGCCCGACTCGGCGGCTGAACCGTCAGGCCGAGCGGCGGCCGCCGGAGCGGCGCAGCTCGCGCTTCTGCTCGATGAAGTCGACGAGCACGTGGTCCCCCAGGGTCTCGGGCGTCGTGAAGAACGCCCGACCGGCGCTCCTCGTAGAGCACAAACCGGCCGTTGGTCGACAGCCCGCCGTCGGCTTAATGCTGGTCGAGGAGATCGAGGACAACCCGCTGTATCTTGCGCCGCTTCGTGTGGGGCCCCGACAGCAGCCGCTCGCGCTCGTCCGCCGACCCGGTCATCGGAGCCCCCCGGTGGGGCCGTCCTCGCCAGACCGCTTGCCAGACCGACTCCGACGAACAGCACGAACCAGGGTGAACGAGCCGGGGTGGGACCCGTGGACGCCCTGGTGGCGGCCGCGCTGGGCCAACTCGGCAGACCGGTGTGGACGGCCCCGACCCGACCGGGGGTCAAGGGGTCGCGGGTTCAAGTCCCGCCAGCCCGACCAGGTCAGAGCCGGTCCTACGGGGCCGGCTCTCGCGCGCTGGTCCCAGATTGGTCACGTCCCGCCGGTAAAGGTCCCCGACGAGCAGCGTGAACCCGGCGAGCGGCCAGGTCACTCTGAAGCCAACCAGCAACCGGTGGGCAGGGCATTCTGGAGACCGCCCGCCGGGCTCCCGGAAGCAACGACCATCCATAGCTCCGTGCGCTCAGCCAACCATCAGGGCCGTCGGTACGCGTTTCGTCCCACCTACCCGGCGTTCCGGGGCACCCGCTCTCTCGTGTGGGATGGTCGTCGTCGGCGGCCCGGAGGTGCGACGGTGAGTGTTCCTGCGAGGGTTGGCGGCAGACGCAGACAGGGCGGACCCGCCCGCCGGCACCGACGAGTGCCCGGTCGGCGCTGTCGATTGCCTAGGCATTCGGGATCTCTCCGGCGAGCCCGCGTGGTGAACCGTCGACAGCTTGCTGTACGGGATTGGTGGGGAGGAACATGGCGGCCACCAGCCCGATCATCCCGACGACGGCCAGGGCGATCATGGCGAGGCCATATGACTGGTCGGTAAGTCCGGAGACGAGGATGGTGCCGGCGATTGCCGTGCCGAGGGACGAGCCGAGGTTGGAGACGCTGCGAGACAGACCCGAGATCTCGCCCTGGCGCGCTTCGGGGAAGCTCGATTGCACGACGTTGACCGAGGGGGTCAGC
>JBKPHE010000191.1:0-14690 GCA_046744485.1 Actinomycetota bacterium
CCCGCCAGCCCACGTGTCGGTCACCTCTGGAGAAATCATCCCGACCGGGTGACGATCAGACGCACAGCATGCGCGACGTTCGGCACCGCGGCGCCGGACCACGACGCGGTCCCGCCTCGGACCACAGAAGGGGCCCTCTGATGCCTGACCGTGATCGAATCCAACGAGCGATCCTGCCGATCCCCGATCGCCCACACGTCGGGCTGGTGACCTACGACGCCAAGGATCCGAACACCAAGTACGCGCCGATCACTCCCATCCGGCCACCCGCCGGCGCGCCCAACGTACTGGTCGTCCTCATCGACGACGCCGGCTTCGGTGCCTCTAGCGCGTTCGGAGGGCCGTGAGAGACACCGAACATCGAGAAGTTGGCCAACAATGGCTTGCGGTACAACCGGTTCCACACGACCGCCCTGTGCGCACCGACGCGTGCCGCGTTGCTCACCGGCCGCAACCACCACTCGGTCGGCATGGGCGGCATTACCGAGATCGCGACCTCGGCCCCGGGCAACAGCTCGCTGCGACCCAACAACAAGGCGCCCGTCGCCGAGTCCCTCAAGCTCAACGGCTACTCGACGGCGCAGTTCGGCAAGTGCCACGAGGTTCCGGTGTGGCAGGCGAGCCCGATCGGGCCGTTCGACATGTGGCCGACCGGTTCGGGCTTCGAGTACTTCTACGGGTTCATCGGCGGCGAGGACAACCAGTGGTACCTGTCGCTGTACGAGGGCACCTCTGCTGTCGAGCCGCCCAAGTCACCAGAGGAGGGCTACCACCTCACCGAGGACCTCGCTGACCACGCCACCAGCTGGGTGCGTACGCAACAGGCGCTCGCGCCCGACAAGCCGTTCTTCATGTACTTCGCCCCCGGCGCCACCCACGCCCCGCATCACGTGCCCAAAGACTGGATCGACCGGTATCGGGGCCGCTTCGCCCATGGCTGGGACCGCCAGCGCGAGCTCACCCTGGCCCGCCAGAAAGGAGCTGGGGGTCGTCCCACCCGACACCGAGCTGACCGCGCGGCACGCCGAGATCCCGGCCTGGGACGAGATGCCCGCCGAGCTGAAGCCGGTCCTCGAGCGGCAGATGGAGATCTACGCCGGCTTCCTGTCCCACACCGACCACCACGTCGGCCGGCTCCTCGACGCCATCGAACAGCTCGGCGTCATGGACGACACACTGATCTACCTGATCATCGGCGACAATGGCGCCTCCGCCGAAGGCACGCTGCACGGCACCTTCAACGAGATGATCAACTTCAACGCCATGGCCGCCCTCGAGAGCCCCGAGTTCATGGCCGCCCGCCTCGACAAGTTCGGAGGGCCAGAGTCCTACAACCATTACGCCGTAGGCTGGGCGTGGGCCATGGACGCGCCGTTCCAGTGGACCAAGCAGGTCGCCTCCCACTGGGGCGGCACCCGCAACGGCACCATCGTCCACTGGCCCAAGGGCATCCAGGCCCGCGGCGAGCTGCGCCGCAGTTCTGCCACGTCATCGACGTCGCCCCGACGGTCCTCGAGGCCGCCGGCATCCCCGCGCCCACCATGGTCAACGGCATCACCCAGAGCCCGATCGAGGGCACCTCGATGCTCTACAGCTTCGACGACGCCGACGCGCCCGAGCGGCACGACCTGCAGTACTTCGAGATGTTCGGCAACCGCGGCATCTACTTCCAGGGCTGGAGCGCCGTGACAAAGCACCGCACGCCGTGGGCTGCTCGGCAAGGTCGAGTTGCCAGCCTTCGACGACGACGTCTGGGAGCTCTACGACGGCAGCAAGGACTTCAGCCAGGCCCACGATCTGGCCGCCGAGATGCCCGACAAGCTCCACGGGCTACAGCGCCTGTGGCTCATCGAGGCCACCAAGTACAACGTCATCCCCCTAGACGACCGCACCGCCGAGCGGGCCAACGCCGACATTGCCGGTCGCCCGCAGCTGATCAGGGGTGACACCCAGGTCTTCTACCCGGGCATGGCCCACCTCTCGGAGAACAGCGTCCTGAGCATCAAGAACAAGTCGTTCTCCGTGACCGCCGAGGTCGTGGTGCCCGATGGCCCGGTCAGCGGGACCATCCTCGCCCAGGGGGGCGCAATCGGCGGCTGGAGCCTCTACGCCCAGGACGGCAAGGCCAGGTTCACCTACAACCTGCTCGGCCTCCAGGCCTTCACCGCCGAGGCGACGGAGCCCATCGCGACCGGCGCCCACCAGGTGCGCGCCGAGTTCGCGTACGACGGCGGTGGGCCAGCCAAGGGTGGCGACGTCACGCTCTACTACGACGGCACCAAGGTCGGCGAAGGCCGCGTCGACGCGACCCAGCCATTCATCTTCTCCGCCGACGAAGGCGTCGACGTCGGCCACGAGACCGGCACCGCCGTCGCCCCCGGGTGCACCATCGAGAACAGCACCTTCACCGGCGACATCCACTGGGTCGAGCTGAAGGTCGGCGGCGACGACCACAGCCACCAGCGACCCCGAGGAGCACATCCACATCCTCATGGCACGGCAGTAGCCGCCCTAGCAGACACCGCGACCAAGTACCGGGACCAAGCACCCGAAGATCGAACGACGCATCGTCCAACGCGGTCGTAGCCGGCGTTCAGGATGTCCGACGACGTCATGCGCCACTGGTCCCGTCGGCTCGGGGCTCACCGCCCTGCCGTGGCTTCGTCCACGTCGGATGATGCGTGGGCGCCCGCTTCACCGGCCCGCCGCTGCGGCACCGGGCCGAGCAGGACGAGCTTGTCGCCGTCCCGCGGTTCGGGGGTCGTGCCCGCCGTGACGGGGTGGAGCCGGCCGTCGGCACGCACGACGAACAGCGGCTCGGCGTCCTCCGGGAGCTGCTCGTCGGGGCTCCGCACGACGATCTCCGCCCCGTCGCGGTATCGGCGGGCGATCTCGACGCCGGTGAGGGGAGCGCGGAACAAGAGCTCGCCACGGGTGAAGGGCGCCACCACGCCGACGTCCTGGCTGTGCGCCGCCACCCGATAGACGCCGCCGTCGAGCGTGCCCTCGAGGGCCATTGCCGCCAGCGCGTTGAAGGCGTCCTCCTCGGTGAGCAGCAGCACTGTGGTGATGCCCTCCAGCTCGGCGCCGAGGCCGGTGGCGTCGGCCACGAGGCGACCGGGTGCGAGCGCCAGACCGGCCTCCTGGATTCGTTGACGTTGCTCGTACGCACCCGCCCACATGAGGACGCCGAGGCCCTGCGCCCGGAGTGCGAGTGCCAGGGCCACCACCCACTCGGTGCCGCCGACGATCAGGGGGAGCGACACTGCGGGGCGGGTGATCCCGAGCCGCCGGGCGACCGGCACGGCGGTGAGGCCGTAGAGCGTCACTGTGCCGACGATCACGAGGAACGTCGCTGGCAAGATGTCCGAGGCCCCGCCGACCCCTTCGCTGACGAGGGTCGCCGAGAAGGTGGAGGCGGTCGCCGCCGCCACGATGCCGCGGGGGTCCATCCATCCGACGAACGCCCGCTCCCCCATCGACAGCTCGGTGCGGAGGGTCGCGACGAAGGCGACGAGCGGGCGCGCCACGAGCACGAGCAGGGCGACGAGCCCCAGCGTGGGCAGCAACACGTCGCCGACCGACTCCGGTGTGACGGTCGAGGAGATCGAGATGAAGAGTATGCCGATGATGAGTTGGACGAGTGTCTCGAAGAACGGGCGCCGGCCGGGTATGTCGAAGCCGGGCAGGTTGGCGAGGGCGATGCCCATGAGGATTGCGGCGATCAGCCCGGTGTCGTCGCGGGCGATGTCACACGCCGCGGCCACGGCGATCACGGTGGCGAACGTGCCCGAAGTGCCGAGGACCTCCGAGAGGCTGAAACGCTTGAGTAGCAGCCATAGCATTGCCGTGCCGATCACGCCGCCCGCGAGGCCGACGGCGACGCTGGCGAGGAACTGCCCGAGCTCGTAGCCGCCCGCCACGATGGCGTGAAAGGTCAGCGCGCCGATGATGGCGCCGACGGGGTCGATGACGGAGCCCTCCCACGCGAGGATCGTCTGCAGCCGCCCGCTCGGCCGGACGAAGGACAGGAGCGGTCCGACGACCGTGGGACCGGAGACCACGAGGATGGCGCCGATCAGATGGCCGCCTCGCTCGACATGCCGAGGAGGAGCGCTGCGGAAAGCGCGGCTATCGCCCACGTGATCGCTACCCCCAGCACGATCAGCCGGGTCACGACCTTGCGAGTGCCCCCCGCGAGCCGTCGCAGGTCGAGCTCGATCCCGCTGTCGAACAGGATCACTGCGACGGCGACCGCGACCAGCGGCTCGAACGCCGACCCCACGATGTTGGTGGGATCCATGTCGTCGGTGAGCGCGCCGGCGACGAAGCCGACGGGTAGCAGAACGACGATGGCCGGAATCCTCAGCCTGCTGGCCAGGATCTGGCAGCCGACAGCGAGCGCGACCGTCAGCCCTATGCCCGTAAGGATCTGGTCAGTGGTCATGACGCCTCCAGAGGCCATGAGAACCTTGGAGGCCAAGCCGCCGCATCGCCCCGGCGGGATGACTACACACGCAGCCAGCATCGCGGCGGGATCCGCGCTGAGGGGATCTCAGGTCATCTGGCCGGGCGTCTGACTCCGATGGGGGAGGATGTGCGGCCATCGGCGTCGGGTGCTCGCTGTGCCACGGCGTGTTCAACGGAATCGAGCAGGGCTCGAGGTCAAGGGCGTGGAACCCGGAGCTCACAGCGACAGTCCTGGTGGTTCGATGTCCCGACGGTGTTGCAGGCTGGCCAGGTGTTGACGGATCCGAGCGACGCCAGCGCTTTGCTCAGCGGGCGGCATGTGGCCGAGGTCTCGCTCAATGGGGCGTCGAGGCTCTCTTGGTGTTCGATACCTCTTGGGTCGTCGAGACGTCGTAGTTCTCGCTGTGGTCGAGGTGGTCTGCGTCGAGTGCGGGACCCGGGAGGGTGACCCGGCGGCCGCTCCTGCAAGAGCTTCATCGACCAGCGCGACATCTTTGCGCTCGAGGCTGGCGGTGCGCAGGGTTGTTGGGCCCCAGCCACAGCGCGGGCTCGGCGGCAAGCTTGTGCCGACCCCGCACACGCTGGTCCCGGTCGAGCGCGGCGGTGGTCTTTAACAGTTGTTCGAGCCCTATACCCGCTGCACTCGCTCCCGCTAGACCACGAAAGCGCTGGTGGGCTTGCAAGTTGTGGAGACGATGGGACTCGAACCCACGACCCCCTGCTTGCAAAGCAGGCGCTCTAGCCAACTGAGCTACGTCCCCGGGTCAGCCCCCATGGGCCTGGGAACGCCCAGCGTACCGATCCGCCGCGGCGGTCGAAGACCGTGGCGCATGGGTGGAAGCCGGCTGACGGCCGGCCGATCTGAGCCCAGAGGCCGGCGCCTGCGACGTAGGTTTCGCCGAAGTGAGGGGATGGATCGCCACACTGGCCGTCTTGAGCCTCGTCGCCGGCGTCGGAATCGGGCTGTGGGCGACATGGGACTCCACCCGCGTGCCGGACGGCTCGACGCTGACTGCGAACCCGAGCCCGCTGATCGACGCGACGACCACCGCCCCCGTGGCGACCACCTCGACGGTTCGCCAGCCGGTCCCGGCGTGCACCCAGGGGGACGAACCCGTGGAGGGCGACCCCCTCGCCGACTGGGCGACGATCGTGGTCGACACCAATCACACCCTTCCGCCCGAGCTCGCTCCCGGCGACCTGGTCGAGGTGACCGCCGCTGGCTTCGCCCAGCTCGACCGGGTCCGCGCGTTCGTCATTCCCGATCTTGCTGCGCTCCGGCAGGCGGCCGAGGCCAACGGCACGCCGATCGTCGTCATTTCTGCGTACCGCAGCTTCGCCTATCAGCAGGGCCTCTTCCGGGATGAGGCCGAACGGGTGGGCGAGTCACGGGCGGCCGCGGGAGTCGCCCGGCCCGGTCACAGCGAGCACCAGCTCGGCACCGCGATCGACGTCCTGAACCCCGAGGCCGGCGAGCTCAGCGCCGCGTTCGCCGACACCCCGGCGGCCCAGTGGATCGCCGCCCACGCCCACGAGTTCGGGTTCGTGCTCAGCTATCCGCCCGACGCCCGGGACCGCAGCTGCTACGAGTTCGAGCCGTGGCACCTGCGCTATGTCGGACGCGACATCGCGGCGCAGATCCACGAATCCGGCCTCCCGCCCCGGGAGTGGTTGCTGCTCCGCGGGTGATCGCCACCGACGGACGGGGCGCGCCGGCCGACCCCACGGCGACGGCGCCGTGCGGATACCGTCGGTCGGTGCACCGGATCGCCCTCGCCCTGACGACCTGCCTGGCCCTGGTGGCCGCCGCCTGCGCCAGCGAGGCCGACGAGAACCCGCTGGTCGAGGCGGGCAACGACGGGGCCAACGACGAGTCGGCCCCGCCCGAGTCGCCTGACAGTCCGAACCAAGGGGCCGCCGGCACCGACACCCTCGACTGGGAGGGGTGCGGCGGGGACGCCGAATGCGCCACGCTCGACGTGCCCGTGGACTACGACCAGCCCGAGGGCGACACCCTCACCTTGAGCGTCGCCCGGGTTCCCGCCAGCGGCGACCGCATCGGCGCGCTTTTCGTCAACCCCGGCGGGCCCGGGGCCCTCGCCACGAGCTTCGCCAGCACCCTCGCCATCGCCCTGCCGGACGACGTCACCGAGCATTTCGACATCGTCGGCGTCGACCCCCGCGGCCTCGGCGCCAGCGACATCGACTGTGGCGGCGACTTCACGCAGCTCTACGGCGTCGATTACTCCATCGACTCGCCCGAGGACGAGACCACGCTGCTCGACGTCAGCTCCGCCTACATCGACGGCTGCGAGACGGCGGCCGGCGACCTGCTTCCCCACCTCGGGACCGCCGACGTCGCCCGTGACATCGACGCCGTCCGCGCCGCCATGGGCGACGAGCAGCTCAACTACCTCGGTTTCAGCTACGGCACCGCCATCGGCCAGATGCTCGCTGACCTGTTCCCCGATCGGGTGCGGGCCATGGTGATCGACGGCGTGCTCGAACTGGGCCCGACCGGCACCGAACTCGCTGCCGAGCAGTCACGCGGCTTCGAGGATGCCTTTGCCGCCTTCGCCGACGACTGCGATGCCGACCCGTCGTGCCCGGTCGCCCCGGACGCCACCGCTGCGCTCGACGAGCTGAGGGCTCGGGTGGAGGAAGAGCCGATCCCGGGCTCGCCTCGTGACCTCGGCCCCGGCGAGCTGTCGACGGGGCTCGCGCTGCCGCTCTACAGCGAGTCACGGTGGCCCCAATTGGCCGACGCCATCGCCGCGGGCCTCGACGGAGACGGCTCCGACATGGTGGCGCTGGCCGACGAGTACATCGGCATTGCCGATTTCGACATCTACTTCGCGGTGAACTGCCTCGACTTCGACTGGCCGGAATCGCCCGACGAGCTGTTGGCCGCAGGTGTCGCCGCCGCGCGCGAGGCGCCCCACTTCGGCGAACCCATCGTCAACGACTACGTCCGCTGTGCCATGTGGCCCGTCGAGGAGCAGCCGCTGCCGGCGGTGACCGCCCCGGACGCGCCCCCCATCGTGGTGGTGTCGACGACTGGAGATCCTGCGACACCCTACGAGGCCGGCGTGCGTACCGCCGACCGACTGGAGTCGGGGGTCTTGCTCACGTACGAAGGCGAGGGGCACACCGTGGTGGGCAATGGCGTCTCGTGCGTCGACGACGCTGTGGCGCGCTACCTCGTCGACCTGGAGCCACCGGAGGACGGGACTACCTGCTCGTGAGCACTTCTGGCGTCGCTGACCGCGACATCTCGGCGCGAGAGACGCCAGAACGGTTGGGGTTCAGCCTGCGGTGCCCTCGGCGACCAACCGTTCGAGTGTGAGCCCCGGGTGCTCGGACTCGACCCGCGCCAGCCAGTACGGGCTCTCGAACAGCGCGTAGAGCGTTCGGTCGGCCCGTAGCAGCACGCGTACCCCGGGCATGGCGCGCAGGGTCGCCTCCGATGCCTCGTTGGTGCGCCGGGCGAGCGTGTACGCCGTCGGCGACAGATCGGTGGCCGCACCGAACTCGTGCTCCAGTCGCCAGGCCGCCACCTCCAGCTGCATCGGGCCCACGGCGGCGAGCATGGGCGCCTGGTCGCCCTGCTCACGGTCCCGCAGCACCTGGACCACGCCCTCCTCGTCGAGCTGCGCGATCCCGCGGCGGAACTGCTTGAACCGGCCCGTGTCCCTCGCCCGTGCCGTCACGAAGTGCTCGGGCGCGAACTCCGGCAGCCGCGGAAACTCGACGGGCGCGTCGACGTAGAGCGTGTCACCCACTCGCACGTCGGTGGCGTTGACCAGCGCCACGATGTCACCAGGGAACGCCTCGTCGACCGTGTCCCGCTCCTGGCCGAACAGCGAGTGGGCGTACTTGGTGGCGAACGGCCGCCCGGTGGGCTCGTGGGTCACGACCATGCCGCGCTCGAAGCGTCCCGAGCAGACCCGGACGAATGCGACGCGGTCGCGGTGCGCCGGGTCCATGTTGGCCTGCACCTTGAACACGAACCCCGAGAACGGGTCGCCCAGCTTACGGGCGGCGCCGTCCACGTCGAACCGCGGCAACGGCGCCGGCGCCAGCTCGACGACGCCGTCGAGCAACGGCCGGACCCCGAAGTTGGTGAGCGCCGAACCGACGAACACCGGTGTCTGCTCGCCCGCCAGGAAGAGGTCCGGGTCGACCCCACCACCTACCTCCTCGAGCAACGCCACCTCGTCGCTCGCGGACCGCCACGCGTCCGCATCAGGACCGCGAGCGGCGCGCTCGGGATCGACGAGCTCCTCGATCGCCTCGGCGGCACCGTGCGCGGTGCGGCCATAGCGCACGAAACGACCGGTCCGCCGCTCGATGAGCCCACGGAAGTCGCCGGCGATGCCCACGGGCCAGGTGACCGGCACCGGCTGGAGGTCGAGCCGCGCCTCGATCTCGTCGAGCAGCTCCAACGCGTCGCGGCCGGGCCGGTCCCACTTGTTGAGGAACGTGAGCACCGGCACGTTGCGCGCCCTGCACACCTCGAACAGCTTGAGCGTCTGCGCCTCGATGCCCTTGGCGGCGTCGAGGACCATGACCGCGGCGTCGACGGCGGCGAGCACACGATACGTGTCCTCGGAGAAGTCGCGGTGACCGGGCGTGTCGAGCAGGTTCAGCACGTCGCCGCCGTAGGGGAACTGCAGGACCGCCGACGTGATGGAGATCCCGCGCTTCTGCTCGAGCTCCGTCCAGTCGGACCGGGCGCGGCGCCGCTCACCCCGGGCCTTGACCTGGCCGGCCTCCTGCACCGCTCCGCCGTAGAGCAGGAACTTCTCGGTCAGGGTGGTCTTGCCCGCGTCGGGGTGGCTGATGATGGCGAACGTGCGGCGGCGCGCCGCGCCGTCTGACGGGGCCTCGGACATGTGGAGCATCAGGCTACGAGCCGCCGGCGCGATTGTGGCTGCCGCCGAGTCGTTGGCTGGCCCGGGCGGTGCCGTTGTACGGTGCTCGGGAGCCCGCTGGTCAGCGAAGTCCGGTGGGGTGGGCCTTCGAGGCCCGCCCGATCCCGGCGCTGTCCCGCAACTGTGAGGCCTCGTACGAGGACGAGCCAGGTCGCCTGGCCCGCGGGCGCACGAAACCCTCGAGGACAGGGCTCTTTGTGCGACGGGGCATCGGTGCCCGGTCGGCGAACAGGCCAATCCCTCGAGCCGACAGGAGGAGCACCGTGAGACGAATCCCCAGAATGTCCGCTTTCGCTGTCGCCGCGACGCTGGCACTCGCCGCTGGGTGCGGCGACGACGACGAGTCGATCCCGCAGTCCGGCCAGTCCGACGCCAACGCCGAGGACGCGGCCGACGCAGCCTTTCCGGCCGATGTGGACGCCGCCAACGGGACGGTGACGATCGAGGCCGAGCCGGCGCGCATCGTGTCGCTGTCGCCCACGGCCACCGAGATGCTCTATGCGATCGGCGCCGGTGACCAGGTCGTGGCCGTGGACGATTTCTCGAACTACCCCGAGGGCACACCGATCACCGACCTGTCGGGCTTCGAGCCCAACCTTGAGGCCGTCACCACGTACGAGCCCGACCTGGTCGTGTTGTCCTTCGATGCCAACGATGTGGTCGCCGGGCTGGAGCGGGTCGCGATCCCCGTGCTCGAGTTCCCGGCCGCCACCTCATTGGACGAGAGCTACGACCAGATCACGCAGCTCGGGGCCGCCACCGGCCACGCCGACGAAGCCGCCGAACTCGTCGAGGACATGCAGGCCGACATCGAAGACCTCGCCGGCCAAGCCGCCGCCCGCGACGAACCGCTGACCTATTACCACGAGCTGGACGACCAGCTGCACACCGCCACGTCGCAGACGTTCATCGGCCAGGTCTATGCCCTGGCGGGCCTCGAGAACGTGGCCGACCCGGCGGATGACGGCACCGGCTACCCGCAGATGTCGGCCGAGCTGGTGCTCGACTCCGACCCCGACATGATCTTCCTCGCCGACGAGGCTGCGGGGATCGACGCCGCCGCCGTCGCCGCTCGCCCCGGCTGGGGCCAGGTGACCGCCGTGCGCAACGGCGACATAATCGAGCTCGACCCGGACATCACGTCGCGATGGGGGCCGCGGGTCGTTGAGTTCCTGCGCACGGTCGTCAAGGCCACGTCCGAGGTCGGATAGGACGTCTCCCCGTCCATGGCGATCACGGAGCTGAGACGGCCCAGGCGGCCGGCCGATGCCGCTGCCCGAGCGGCCGGGTCACCGCCGGCCCGCGTGCGGCGCACCTGGTGGGCCTGCCTCGCCCTGCTCGCCGTGGCGTTCGCGGCCGGGGTGAGCATCGGCCCGGCCGACCTGCCCCTCGGGCGGGTCGTGGTCGAACTGTTGGACCGGCTGCCGCTGGTGAACGTGGACTCGGGCCTGGACAGCCGCCAGGCAGCCATCCTGTGGGACATCCGCCTGCCCCGCGTGGTGCTGGCGCTGCTGGTGGGTGCCACCCTCAGCGTGGCCGGCGGTGCCTATCAGGGCGTCTTCCGGAACCCCTTGGCCGACCCCTACCTGCTGGGGGCGGCCGCGGGGGCGGGACTCGGCGCCACCCTCGTGCTCACCTTCGGCGCCCAGGGGGGCTGGGGCCCGTTCGACGTGTTGCCGGCGGCGGCGTTCGTCGGCGCGCTGGTGGCGGTCGGTCTCACCTACCTGGTCGGGCGCGCCGCCGGGCGCGGAGTGGCCGGCACGACGACGTCGCTGATCCTCGCCGGCGTGGCCATGGCGAGCCTGTTCACGTCGGTGCAGACCTACTTCCAGCAGCGCTCCGACGACACCGTGCGCGAGGTGTACGCGTGGATCCTCGGTGGCCTGTCCACCTCCGGTTGGTCGGAGGTCCGCCTGATCCTGCCGTGGACCGCGCTCGCAGCCATCGGCGTGTTGCTGTACAGGCGGCCGCTCGACGTGTTGGCGGTCGGTGACGAGGAGGCGACCACCCTCGGACTGCACGTCGACCGCACCCGGCTGGTCGTGGTGGTGGCGGCGTCGTTGGGGACGGCGGCGGCCGTGGCCGTGAGCGGGCTCATCGGCTTCGTCGGCATCATCGTCCCTCACGCGATCCGCCTGGTCGCCGGCCACAGCTACCGCGTGATACTGCCGCTCACGCTGGTGGGCGGCGGGGCCTTCATGGTGCTGGCCGACCTCGCGGCCCGCACCGCCCTCAGCCCCGCCGAGGTCCCCATCGGGGTCATCACCGCGTTGGTCGGGGCGCCGTTCTTCCTGGCCCTCCTCGGCCGGAGGGGCGCATGAGCGTCGCCGAGCGTCCCGCGGCTGCGAACGGGGCCGGCGCGGTCCAGGTTCGCGGCGTGAGCGTGAACCATGGTGACCACACCGTCCTGCACCCGATCGACCTGGACGTCGCCACCGGATCGTGGCTCGGCATCGTCGGGCCCAACGGCGCCGGCAAGTCGACGCTGTTGCGGGCGGTTGCCGGGACGGTGCCCCACGCCGGTACGGTCACGCTCGGCGACGAGTCGACCGCCGGGCTGGGGCCACGCGAGCGGGCGCGGCTGCTGGCCGTCGCCCCCCAGCAGCCGACGATCCCGTCGGGGACCTCGGTTGCCGACTACGTGCTGCTCGGACGCACCGCTCACATCCCGTTCCTCGGTCGCGAGGGCACGCATGACTACGCCGTGCTCGCCGACGTGCTGGAACTGCTCGACCTCGCCGACCTGGCCGGCCGCGAGGTCGTGACGCTGTCGGGGGGCGAACGCCAGCGGGCGGTGATCGCCAGGGCCCTGGCCCAGGAGGCGCCCTTGCTCCTGCTCGACGAGCCCACGACCGCGCTCGACATCGGCCACCAGCAGCACGTCCTCGCGCTCGTCGACGAGCTGCGGCACAGTCGGGGCCTGACGGTGGTGTCGGCCATGCACGACCTCACGCTGGCCGCCCAGCACGCGGACGGGTTCGTGCTCCTACACGAGGGACAGGTGGTGGCGCGGGGCACGGCGCGCGAGGTCTTCACCCCCGCGCTCGTCGAGCGGGTGTTCGATGCCACGGTGTCGGTGATCGACGACGGCGGCGACCTGGTGATCGTGCCCCGCCGGGGCCGGTAGGCGTGCCCCCAGGTGTGCTCATCCCTGGCGCTTCGGGTGCTCCTCCGGCGAGCGTGCCTGGCCGGGCGGCGAGGTGAGCGACCGAGCCAGGGCCTCCCGCTCCGCGGGGGTGCCTTCGGCATCGATCTCGGCCTGGGCGGCGTCGAGCACCGACCGCTCCACCCGGTAGGCGACCAGCTGACCGACGATGGCGGCCAGCGCGCGCAGCGAGGCCGCCACGCGGGCCGCCTGGTCGGGGGCCTCGCGGCGCTTGCTGCGGAGCCGTGTCCCCACGAGCTGGGCCCAGGCGTCGACCACGTCACGGCCGAGCGCGTCCGAGGTGACCAGCTGCTGGCGGGCGATGCGCATCAGGTCGTCGAGCGACAGGCCGACCCCCAGCAGCGTGAGCACGTGGCGGACGAACCGGACGTCAGCGTCGCTGTAGCGGTCGCCGTCGGCCATGTGGTGGGGTCGCAACAGTCCCGAGGCCTCCAGGGCCCGCAACAGTTCGACCGGCACGCGACTCCGCTCCGCCACCTCACCGAGCCGGAGCACCTCGTGCTCCTCGATGTGCGGGAACCCCGCCTCGGCCGAGTCGCCCAGCACTTCCTCGATCATGCGCAGTGAGTAGCCGCGCTCCTTGAGATGGCGGATGTGGCGGAGCCGTTCGAGGTGGTGCGGCCCGTACCAGGCCATCCGGCCCTCGTGCCGGGGCGGGGGCAGCAGGCCCCGGGACTGATACGAGCGGAGGAGCTGCACGCTGATGCCCAGCTCGGCCGCCAGATCGGCCGCTCGGTAGCGGTGCGGCGCCGATCCGTCACCACGCGTCTGCTCTGGCATCGCTGGGGCGACCCCTTCGTCAAGTTCGTTTGCGAATTCCTAGAAGAATTCCACAGGTCCATGTAACGATCAGCCTGTGGGGCGGTCGGACCCCAGACATCCTTCCCGCCGCCCGACTGCCATCGCTGGAGGACCCCGCCCGTGCCCTACGCCGTGATCTTTCCCGGCCAAGGCGCCTCCGCGCCAGGCGCGGGGCGCGCCTGGGCCGATCACCAGGCATGGGATGTCGTGCGCCAAGCCGAGGCGGTGCTCGACCGCCCGCTGGCGCGGCTGCTCCTCGAGGCAGACGCGGCCGAGCTGGCGGCGACCGGCGCCAGCCAGCTGGCCGTGCTCCTGACGTCGCTGATGGCCTGGGAAGGGCTGGCGCCCCGACTCGACGAGGCACCCGTCGCCTTCGCCGGCCACTCGCTGGGCCAGATAACTGCGCTGTTGGCCGCCGGCGCCGTCGACCGGAGCGACGGGTTCCGGCTGGCCGCCCAGCGCGCCGACCTGTCCCAGGCGTCGGCCGACGCCAGGCCGGGCGGCATGGCGGCGCTGGTCGGCGCCGAGCTCGATGTCGCCGCACGGGTCTGCGAGGGCGGCGACGACGTGTGGATCGCCAACGACAACGCTCCGGGCCAGGTCGTGATCGCCGGAACCCCCGAGGGCTTGGCGGCCGCCGGCGAGCGGGCGCGAGAGCTCGGTGTGCGGCGGGTGATGGCCCTCGACGTCGGCCACGCCTTCCATACCCCACGCCTGGCGGACGCCGCCACCGGCCTGCGGCCGCTCCTCGAGAGGCTCGCCTTCCACGAGGCGACGGCGCCGGTCGTGGCCAACACCGACGCGCTGGGACACACCGACGCCCGCTGCTGGCCCGACCAACTCACCAGGCACCTGGTGGAGCCCGTCCGCTGGCGGGAGTCGCAACGCACGCTCGCCGCGTCCGGGGCGACGACCTTCATCGAGGTCGGGCCGGGACGGGTTCTCGCCGGCCTGGCGAAGCGCACGGTTCCCGACGTGACCGTGCTCAACGTGACCACCCCGGACGACCTGTCCAACCTGCTAGCCGCCAACACCCCCGCCGGAGCCACCCGATGACCGCATTGGACGACCCGCTCACCGCCATCTCTTCCTACGACGAGCCGATCGCGGAGGATCTGCACGTCCTTGAGCGGCTGATCCCGGCGCCCGCCGCCGGTGTCTTCCGGGCCGCAGCACCCGAGGTGGTGACCGCCGAGGGCGAGATCGTGTACAGCGGGCAGCACATGGGCACCATCGAGGTCACCGACGGGGCCGTTCCGGTGACCAGCCCCCCCACCGGCTTCCTGATGGGACTCCTGGCCCTGCCGGGCGAGCGCGTC
>JBKPHE010000022.1:0-13751 GCA_046744485.1 Actinomycetota bacterium
CGCGCCATCGTGAACGCCGTGTATCCCAGCAGGAGCGCGAACAGCAGGGGCGCCGCCGACAGGACCGCTGCGCTGGTGCGGGCCTGCGACGCGAGGGCCCGACGTTCCGCGCTGAGCTCCAGGCGCTCGCGCAGGGTGGCCGCCACACCGTCGACGGCTCGTGCGGACGCGACGCCCACGACCGTCGCCAGGATGAGCGCCGTAGCCGCGAGCCGCGTGCCGGGATCGTCGTGACGCCGGGTCCAGCTGTCGAGCACCGCGGTCATCGGCTGTCCCCGGGCGGCGCCGAGCGCCAACGACCCGAGCTCGGGGCCAAGTGGATCGGACGTGGCCCGACCGGCTTCAGCCAGGGCAACCGAGAGCGACGATCCGGAGCGCAGGGCGGCTGCGAGGCGCTCCAGCGCCAGGGGGAGCTGGCTACGCCGTTTGACCAGCGCTCGAACACGTCGGTGGCGGCGAGCAAGGGCTGGTGTGACCGCCAGCCCGACCATGGCGAAGGCAAGGACGACCGGCCCCAGGACGAGAACGGCCACCGCGGTGCCCGCAGCTGCCGCGACCACGGCCCCGGGCGGAACCTGCGTGGCCGATCGTGCTGTCGCGTGACCCGGCCCGAAGGGACGCAGCGTGTCGGCCACGCGGGCCCGCACCCGCTGCGACGACGCCCAGCCATGGAACGACCAGCCGGCCCCCATGGACAGGCAGGCGGCCACGAGCAGTGCGATGGGTGTCACGTCCCCTCCCGGGTGCCCGGTTGCGCCGACGCGTCAGCAACGTTGCTCGGCCCGCCGTGTCCGCCGGTCGCCCAGACGGCGACATCCGGGCGACGCGCCGGGCGGGTCGGATGGGCCACACACCTGCGACCGACCGCCAGGGGCCGGGTGCCAACCGCGTGTCCAGGCCCGGAGACGACCTCGGCAACCTCGGCTACGAGCCGCGCCCCGCTCGCGCCTCGGACAACGTGCACCAACAGGTCGAGGGCGCCGAGGACCTGCTCGCGCACGGCCGCCAGGGGCAGATCGATCGAGCCCATCAGCGCCATGGTCTCGATGCGGCGGAGGGCATCGGCGGTGCCATTGGCATGGACAGTGGACAGCGACCCGTCGTGTCCGGTGTTCATCGCCTGGAGCATGTCGAGGGCCTCGGCACCGCGAACCTCGCCGACCACGATGCGGTCGGGCCGCATGCGCAGCGCGGCCCGGACGAGCTCGCGGACCCCGACGGCCGCGAGCCCGTCGGGGCTCGCCGGGCGGGTCTCCAGGCGGACGACGTGCTCGCCGGGTAGGCGGAGCTCGGCCGTGTCCTCGACCGTGACGACCCGTTCGCCGAACGCCAGATGCCCGCAAAGGGCGTTGAGCAACGTGGTCTTGCCCGCACCCGTGCCCCCGCAGAGGACCATGTTGAGGCCGGCATCGACGGCGGCAGCCAGCAGATCGGCGACTCCGGGCGAGCAGAACTCCCTGAGCGGTATGGCGGCGGCGCCGAAGCGGCGGATGGTGACCGCGGGGCCGTCGACGGCCAGAGGGGGCAGCACCACGTGGACCCGCGACCCGTCGGGAAGGCGGGCGTCGACGACAGGATTCGTTCGATCGGCCCGCAGGCCCAGTGGCGCCACCACTCGCTCGACGAGCAGGTCGATCGCAGGTCGATCAAGCTCGAGGTGCGTGCGCTCGAGCCGGCCCGACCGTTCGACCCACACCGGGCCGGGGCCGTTGACGAGCACATCGTTCACACGCGGGTCGGCGAGCAGCGGCTCGAGCGGTCCCAGGCCGCCGATCCGGGCCCGTACCCGAGACACGACCCCGGCCACCTGATCGGCCCCGAGCAGTGGAGCCTCCTTGCGCACGAGGTCGGCCAGAGTTGGATCATCGAGCGGTCGGTCGGTCGCCGACACGAGCACCCGCCGGTGCACGCGGGCATCGAGCTCGACGACATCTGTCCGCCGGTCACGCGGCATGGCGCAGCCCTCGCTCCAACGATCGGGGCAGGCGCCCGGCCATGAGACCGGAGTCGACGGCACGGGCAACCGCCGGATCGGCCTCGATCTCGACCCGCACGGGCGCGCCGACGGCCGACTCGACGTCGTGACGTGACAGCGTGCGGCCGGGCTCACGGATCACCACGACCTCGGACGGCCGGAGGGGGGACGCCGTTGCTCGACGCAGCGCCAGGTAGCACGGCCGGATGACGAGGATGGACCGTTGGGCGCCGCCGACCACCGCCGCCGCCACCCGCTCGGTCGTCCCGCAGTCGACCACAACTGGTCGCGGCCCGCGGTCGAGCAGCGAGGCCAACACGGCGGCCCGATCGGGCACGAGCGGTCCGGGACCGCGGGGCAGGATCGCGAGACCCGGCGACGCCTGGACCTCGAGTCGCGCCAGCCCGTCGGCGGGCACGCCGTCGCCGGCCGCCAGCCAGTCGGCGAGGCCCGGACCGTCGGGTTCGGGCAGGCCGAGGACTGCCGGGCCGTCCCCGGCGAGATCGGCCAGCACCACGCCCGGGCCGTCGCGGCGCGCGAGGAGAAGCGCAAGCGATGCGGCGACGACCGTGGTGCCGACGCCGCCCTTGACCGACCAGCAGGCGACGAGCATGAGGGAGACCTCCGCGACGAAGGGAGCAAAGGGAGGGAAGTCGGGGAGGCCGCCGGCACCGGCGCATGCCACACGCCCGCCAGCAGCGAGACGGCGAGGATACACAAGTGGCTCGAACATGTCAACAGACACGGTGAACCACCAATATCGCTCAATATCAGTAGGAGACCGCTAAGGACCTGACTTGGCCCTGCGTCGGATCCGCCGCCCCGCCGTTAGGGTCGCCAGCCGTGGATGCGCGCTCCGCCGCCTTCTTCGACCTCGACAAGACGGTGATCGCCAAGGCCTCGATGGTGGCGTTCAGCGGTCCCTTGCATCGCGCCGGGCTGCTCTCGCGTCGGATGCTGCTCCGCGCCGCGTGGGGCCAGCTCGTGTACGCGCAGTTCGGCGCAACACCCGCCAAGCTCGAAAAGATGCGCGATTCGGTGTTGCGGCTCACGCGCGGGTGGGATCAGGCTGAGATCAGCCCCATCGTGCGCGAGACGCTCGTGGACGTGCTCGAGCCCATCGTCTTCGACGAGGCGCTCGACCTCATCCGTGAGCACCGGGACGCCGGGCGCAGGGTGTTCATCGTGTCGGCCTCGCCCGAGGAGATCGTCGCACCGCTCGCACAGTTTCTCGGCGTCGACGAGGCACTGGCGACACGGGCCGAGCTCGACTCCAACGGCCGCTACACCGGGCGAACGGAGCGTTACTGCTACGGGCCCGAGAAGGTGGCGGCAATGGAGGACGCGGCCCGGCGCGACGGCATCGACCTGTCGGCGTCGTATGCGTACAGCGACTCGGCCACCGACCTGCCGATGCTCGAGGCCGTTGGCCACCCGGTGGCGGTTAACCCCGATCGTGAGCTGCTTCGAGCCGCGCGCGCCCGGGACTGGGAAGTGCGGCGGTTCACACGACGCGTCCCGTTGCGCGAACGGGTGCCCATGCCCGCCCCGCGACATGCTGCGCTCGGTGGGGGCGCAGTAGCGGTGGCATTGGCCGCCGGCTTCGCCGCTCGCTGGCTATGGGACCGGCGCAAACCGGCAAGCCCGCCGACAACCACCGGTTGGGCCCTGCTGGGTGCCGCGAGCCAGCGGTTGGCTCGCGGCAGGGCCCGTGCCGGCGTCGTCAGGCGGAGCGCACCTTCTTGGTCGCAATCGTTGCCAGGACGACGAGGGCGATGAGCAGCAGTAGCTTCTTCATAGCCGGGATGGTAGCCAGTTCCCTGCGACGCATCCGACCGGCTGCGTGACGGGCGCGGCCAAAGCTCTAAGGTCATCGCCCATGAGTGTGCTGGGGCCGTGCATACCGTTCGACCGCGGGCGCCCCATGACCGGGCGGGGCGAGGGCGGGAGAGAACAGCTGGCGCACGCCAGGACGTGGCCGGGCGGTCCCCGCTGGGACGGAAGGGTGCAGACGTGACCGCCCAGCGGCCCTTCGTGCCGTTGCATCGGCAGCTCGAGGCGCGAGCCATCGGCCGGCGCACCCACGAGACGTTCCTGTTCGCCGGTGTGACCGGCGTGGTGGTCGGCCTCGCCGTGTTGGCCATCCAGCGCGTCACCATCGACGGGTTGTTCGACCGCTTGGCGGACCGGCCGCTGTGGCTGCAGGCGTGCGCCCCCGGCATCGGTCTGCTGCTCGCCTACCTGTGCCTGCGCTGGATCGCCCAGGGCAGGTCGCCATCGACGGTCGACGAGTACGTGCGCAGCTTCCACGAGGAAGCGCACGAGCACATGGCGACCCGGCCCGTCCTCGGCCGGGTCCTCGCCAGCATCGCCACCATCGGCTACGGCGGGGCGCTCGGCCTCGAGGGACCCTCCATCTACGCCGGCTCCGCCATCGGGTCGACCATCCAGCGGCGCTTCGCGCGCTTCTTCTCCCGCGAGGACGCCAAGCTGCTCCTCGTTGCCGGGGCGGCCGCGGGCGTATCGGCGATCTTCAAGGCGCCGGCCACCGGTGCGTTGTTCGCCATCGAGGTGCCTTACCGCGCCGACCTCGCGCGCCGCAACGTGCTGCCTGCGATGGTGGCGTCGGCGGCCGCCTACGTCACGTTCGCCGCCATCGACGGCACCGATCCGATCCTCCCGGTGGCGGGCGGGTCACCGTTCGATTGGCGTGACCTCGGCGGCGCGCTTGCCGTGGGCCTGCTGTGCGGGCTGGGTGCCCGGCTGTTCAGCGGCGCCGTTCGGTCGCTCCGCGATCGGCGGATAACCGATGTCCCCATCGGCCTACGCATCCTTGCCGCCGCCGTGGCCCTCGTCGCCTTCGCCTATGTCGCCGAAGCGGCCGCGGATGCGCCGCTCACGCTTGGTCCCGGCTACGACGTGATCCGCTGGGCATCCGATCCGAGCCTGGCGCAATGGCTGGTGCTCACTCTGCTCGTGCTTCGGGTCGGCGCGGTGCTGGCGACCTTGGGCGGCGGTGGCGCTGGTGGTCTCGTCATCCCTCTGGTGGTGCTGGGTGCCCTCACCGGCCGCTTCGCCAGCGGCGCCGTCGGGATGGCCGACAGCGACCTGTTGCTGGTGGTGGGCATGGCCGCGTTCCTCGGCGCCGGGTACCGGACACCGCTGGCGGCGATCATGTTCGTGGCCGAGACGACGGGACACCCCGGCTTCGTCGTGCCGGCACTGGTGGCCACCGCGGCGTCACAGCTCTTGGTTGCCGACTCATCGGTATCCGACCACCAACGGGCCGGGCGCCTGGGACACCTCGAGCGCCGCTTCGAGCTGCCGATCAGTGCGGTGCTCGAGACGGACGTTCGGACGGTGCCGCCCGACGCCACCATCGAGGAGTTCCTCACCGTCCACCTCGTGGGCTATCGCCAGCGAGCGGTCCCCGTGGTGGACGACGCCAACCGCTACCTCGGGCTGATGGCGCTGGACGAGGTGGTGACGATCCGGCGGGAGGCGTGGGCCACCACCGAGATCCGCACCATTGCCAACGTCGCCGCGCCGCGCGGGCGCACCACGTGGTTGGTGCGCGACGCCGTGCAGGCCATGGAGGGAGGCGATGCCGACGTGCTCGCCGTGGTCGACGGCGACGACCGCTTCGTCGGCGTGGTCACCACCGACGAGGTCCTTCGGTTGGACGAGATCCTCGAGCGGACGAACGGCGCCCGCTGAGGCTTGGTCTACCGCGGTCGGAGAGCCGTCAGACGGCCAGGAGGTCGCGGGCGCCCGTATCGGACGACGGGTGGCGCAGCTTCGACATCGCCCGCGCCTCGATCTGGCGGATGCGCTCGCGAGTGAGGTTGAAGTGCTCGCCCACCTCTTCGAGCGTGCGAGGCTCGCCTCGATCGAGCCCGAAGCGTAGCTTGAGGATCTCGCGCTCGCGCTCGTCCAGCGGCGCCAGCAGCCGGTTGATCTCCTCGGGTAGCAGCGCCGTTGCCGCCACTTCGAACGGCGACTCCGCCGAGCGATCCTCGACGACGTCGCCGAGCTCGGCGTCGCCGTCCTCGCGCAGCGGCTCGGACAGCGACAGGGGCTCCGCCGCGAACCGCAGGGCCTCTGTCACCTTGTCCTCGGGCATTTCGACCTCGGCCGACAGCTCGGCCAGGGTGGCGGGACGACCGAGCTTCAGCTCCAGCCGGGCCCGCGCCTTCTGCAGCCGGGCGAGCGTGTCGCCGGCATGGACCGGCAACCTGATGGTGCGGCCGGTGTTGGCGATGCCCCGGGTGATCGCCTGCCGGATCCACCATGTGGCATACGTGGAGAACTTGAAGCCCTTGCGCCAGTCGAACTTCTCGACCGCGTGCATCAGGCCGAGGTTGCCCTCCTGGATGAGATCGAGCAGCGGCAAGCCCGACGCCTGGTACTTCTTGGCGATCGAGACGACGAGTCGCAGGTTCGACTGCACGAAGGTGCGTTCGGCGTCCTCGCCGTCGCGAGCGCAGCGGCGCAGCTCACGCTTGCGGCCGGGCGACAGCGTGCCGGCGCCGGCTTCGAGGTCGACGCGAGCCGCGTTGCCGGCCTCGATGGCCTGGGCGAGGCGAACCTCGTCGTCCTTGGTGAGCAGCGGGTACTGCCCGATGTCGGTGAGGTACAGCCGAACGAGATCTTCCTCGTCGCGCTCGACGCGCTCCTTGGGCAACGGTTGTTCCTTCTCGCCTGTCGCTTCGGTGAGTGGGGAGCTCGCGCCCCCTCGCTCGGAGCGATGCGTGTGGCGGCGGAGCTCGATGCACCGGAGAACCCGGAGCGTCGTACAGGATACCGGGACGGTCAAGGCTGACCACCGTCGCGACGCGATTCGCCGCCACCATCTCGTTGAACCTACGCAAGGTGTTTCTCGACGACAGCCCGCGCTCATTCGCTAAGGTGCCCGCCCGGGGAGGCAGCCAGCTGGAACCGTCAATGGCACACACACCGATCGCGCCCATGATCTGAGTAATCGGGGAGGGCAACGGCGTGCTCATCCACACACGGACTCAACCTGTCGGCGCGACCACGGCCACGGTCAAACGCCTGCGTGGCCCGGAGCTGGGTCGCCTCGTCTCGGAGGCCCGACAGGGTTCGATCAAGGCCTTCGACGACATCTACCGCTCACTTGCCGGCCAGGTGGCTTCGTATCTCCGGTGGCACCGTGCCACGGATCCAGATGGTCTCACCAACGACGTGTTTGCCCAGGTGCATCGCAATCTCCCGCGGTTCGAAGGGGACGAGCACGGGTTCCGATCGTGGGTGTTCACGATCGCCCACCACCGCATGATCGATGACCGCCGGCGGGTCAACCGCCAGCCGCAGATGCAGGACGACCTCGGGGTCGAGGAGCACATGGGGCTGGGCGACGTCGAGGACGACGCGTTCGCCGTGCTCGCGCACGACCGCGTGCGCGACCTGTTGACGGTGCTGTCCCCCGACCAGCGCGACGTGGTCCTGCTGCGGATCATCGCCGACTTGTCCGTGGAAGAGGTGGCCCGCATGCTCGACAAGCGGGAGGGCGCCATCAAGGCCCTCCAGCACCGTGCGCTCGCCGCCCTCCGTCGCCACCTCGACCGCATGGCAGGGGCGGCGTAGAGGCCCAGCGGACAGGGCGCTCCGGAGCGCACCCCCCGCCTGGGAATTTGCTGCTGGGTCGCAGCTCACAGCTGGGCCTCCCGGAGGCACTGACCACCGCAAGCCCGCAGGACATGCCTATCCGCTCAGGTCCTTCGACCCCGCTCGCTCACAGGCATATCCCAAGCACGAAGCGTGGCGTTCACCTGATCAGATGGGTGATCTGAGCGAACGCGACGTCGAGGATGTCCTCGGGGGCGTGCAGCCCCCGGGTCGTGACGATCTCGCGCACGTCGTCGAGCTGACCACCTGGTTGCACGTGAGTCGCGAGATCGAGCCGCCGCCGGCCATGCGCGACGACCTGTTCTGCCAGATCGAGGACGGCCTGTGGGTGTACCAACGGTCGTCCCGTCGGGCGCCGGCGCACCTGCGACACCGCCCCACGAGCCGGCGCCGACTGGTGCGGGAGACGCTGGCGGGCTCCGGGCGGCCGATCGCCAGCGTCGCGGCCGCCGCCGTCCTGCTCGTGGGCGTGATCCTCGCGGTGCGTGCGGGTGGTCCGGCACGCGAGCCGTCGGCGTTCGTCTCCCCGTCAGCCCAGGGTCTCCCGGCGCCGGGCGCAGACGCGCCCACCGCTACCACCACCACTACCTCCGCTCCAACGACGACGTCGCCCCCGACCAGCGCGTCCGAGCCCGCGGCGCGTGCCGACACCGGCACGACCGTCCCGGACTCCGAGCATTCGACGACCGCCAAGACCACGGAGGCGCCCGCGTCGGCGGACACGAGCTCGGCCGAGCCGCAGACCGGGGACCACGACGGCACGACGCCGCCGACGACCGAGGAGCGCCCTTACGATGACGACGGCGCCACCGCCGGGTCGGATGAGGGTTCGCCTGGTGGCCGCCTGCAGCCACCGCCAACATCGGAACCCACCGACGACACGGTGCCGTGGGACCTGCCGCTGTCCGGCTGGGATTTCGACCTGTCCGAGTGGCCCCCCGCCAAGGACCTCTGGGCCGCACTTGAAGAGGCCGAGGAGATGGGGGAAGCAGTGGAGCCCGGCGATGAGGCACCGGCCGGCGACGATGAGCGGGACCGCGATCATTACGAGGTCGGCGAGAGCGAGCGCGGTTTCGCCAAGCACGGTGTGAGCGAGCGCCGACACGGTCGCGACGCTGAGGAGTAACGCAGCTTGTCCGGCTAGGACCCCGAGCCGGCGATGCCGCCGGCCGCCACCAGCAACCTCTCGAGTTGCAGTTGGTGGGACGAGGCCCGCTCGACATCGGCATCGGACCGCAGCTGTGCATGGAGCAACGTCTCGCCCTCGCGCCACTGATCCAGCTGGTCGGAAAGGACCAGGCGGAGCGCTCGGATCAAGGGTCCGTCGCTGATGGGCGAGGTGTGATCGAGGTGGTGTCCGTAGGCGCTGGCGGCATGGGGTACCAGCACCCGGTAGGCGCCGACGAGCTTCTCGATCGTCAGCTCGGCCGCCTCCGGAGCCTCCAAGGCCTCGACGAAGGCCACGAGCACGGGGTTGGGTGGCGTGACGAAGGCGTCGATACCCGTCTCACCGATCACCGGAAGCAAGTCGTGCCACAGCTCGGCGTGCCAGCCGTGCTGCCGGCTGTGCGTCGCAAGGGCGGCCTTGACGGCCGGCTCGGGCACCGACGCCGTCCATGCGCCCAGGATCTCGAACGCCCGCATCTCCATCCAGCAGTAGTGGCCGATCCGCCGGGCGCTGGCCTCGAGCGACAAGGGTGCGCGTGGCGACGACGGTCCGCTCATCTGCCGTCAGTCTCGCACGGCGTCGGTAGCGCGCCCGGCCAGCGCCGGGGCGACGACCTCGGCCAGGAGCACGGCGATCAGGATGAGCCCACCGCCGGCCACCGCCGCGGCCGTGAGCGGCTCGTCGATCAGCGCGCTCAGCAGGGCGGCGAACACCGGCTCGAGCAGCAGGATGATCGCGGCGCGCGAAGGGCTGACCACGCGTTGGGCCCAGACCATCGCTAGGAACGCTACGGCCGTGGCGAACACACCGGTGAAGGCAGCGGCTGCGAGGGCGCCGCCGTCGACATCGAAGCCGCCCTGGACGGCTGCCGGGACGAGGCAGGCGGCCCCCACCGTGGCCAGCTGCACGGTGGTGAGCCGGACGGCGTCGTGTCGGGGGGCGACGCCGCCCAGGAAGACCAGATGGGCCGCGAACGCCACCGCGCATCCGAGCGTCAAGACCTCACCCCGGCCGAAGCCGGTGTCGGCGCCCCCCGTGAGCAGTACCAGCCCGGCGACGGCAAGAACGACCCCGACGAGCGTGAGCGGGTGCGGGGCCTGCCGAGTGGTCGCGTACGAGATGAAGGGCACGAACACGACGAGCATGTAGGTGATGAACGCAGACGTGGCCGCAGTCGTGTATTGCAGGCCCACTGTCTGGAACACGTAGCCAGCGAGCAGCAGCAGCCCGGCGAGGACGCCGTCTCGGAGCTCGCCTCGGGTGCCGGGCCCACCAGCGTCAGGCCGGGCCCTCCGTCCCGCCGTCCTGCGATGGGCGACAAGGCCGAGCACGGCGGCACCGATGAGGAATCGAACCGAAAGGAACGGCAGCGGATCGACCCGCTCGACCGCTTCCTGGACCACGATGAATGTCGTCCCGAAGAAGAACGCGGCCACCACCAGCGCCGCATCGGCTTGCCAGCGAGGTGTCATGACGCTTCTCGCGTCGACACCCTCCTGCGGCGGGAGCGGGACGGCGGCTTCGGACACGGCACCTCACATCGGGTATTCACGCGGGGACTGCCAGTGTTGCTAATACTTGTGCGGTGCGTCCTGCTCGCAGATCGCACCGCTGGGGGATCCTGGCACGAGCAAGCCTCGTAGTTGCCTTGGCGACGGCCGCCATGGCGGCATGCTCGAGCGAACCCTCGAGCGACTCGTCGAGCGGGCCTGCCGACGCTCCCGTCGAGGTCCTGGCGTCCGCGCACATTCCCGTCGAGGACACCGTGGTCGTTCCCACGTCGACTGCCGCTGGGCTTGCGCTGGCGACGAGCGGCATCCTGTACGAGCACTCGCCGCTGGTGGTGCTGGCCTCTGACGCCGACGTAGCGGGCCAGGCCCGAGCGGCGTCGGTGGCGGTCGGCCTGGGTGGACCGCTGCTGCTGGCGCCCGCTTCGGCGGACCCTGCCCAGAGCGCTCCGGTTCGCAAGGAGCTGGCACGCCTGGGGCCTCAGGCGATCCTGAGCTTCGGCGACGAGGCGACGCGCTGGGGGCAGCAAGGCGACCTGGGCGTGCCCGTCGTTGCCACCCCTGCCGACATCGGTGCCGTCGAGGACGCTACCGGGCGCGATTTCGGCGACGACCAGGCCGTAGCGCCCGACCAGCTGATCGACGCCGTCGCCTCCCTCGACCCGAACCAGACCCCGCTGCTGGCGGTCGACGCCGCCGGTGCCGGCGCGAACGCCAGCACGACCGGCACCGGGGAGGGCGAGGGCGAGCCGTCGAGCGCGGCCGATCTGCCACGGGTGGCGCCCGATGCGCCGCTGGACACGCTGCTGGTTCTCGTGTCACGCGATCCGGCGTCGCTGGCGGCTGCTGCGACGGCCCGGGCCAGCGGAGCGCGGCTCATGGCCGTCGCCAGTCCGGATCCCCGCACCGACCCCGAGGCCATCGCCGCGCTCGCCGCGGAGCCGCCCGGACAGGTCGTGGCGCTCGGGACAGCCTTCGGCACGCCGGAGACGCTCCGCTACCGCCTCGACGTCGCCGCCAGCGGTGTGGAACTGCCGGGCGGCGGGCAGATCCTCTACCCGGGACGGCAGATGGTCGCGCTCTACGGTCACCCCGGCACGCCGGCGCTCGGCGTGCTGGGTGAGCAGGGCGTCGACGGTGCCGTCGCCCGTGCCCAGCGGATGGCGGCCGACTACCAGCCCCTGGTCGACGTGCCCGTGGTTCCGGCCTTCGAGATCATCACCACCGTGGCATCCGGCAGCGCCGGGCCGGACGGGAACTACTCGTACGAGGCGCCCCTCGACCTGCTGCGTCCCTGGGTCGATGCCGCCGGCCAGGCGGGCGTCTACGTGGTGCTGGACGTGCAGCCCGGGCGCACCGACTTCCTCACCCAGGCCAAGCGCTACGAGGAGCTGCTTGCCCGGCCCTACGTGGGGCTGGCCCTCGACCCGGAGTGGCGGTTGCAGCCCAATCAGCGGCACTTGGCCCAGATCGGTTCCGTGACGGCCGGCGAGGTCAACACCGTCGTCACGTGGCTGGCCGACCTCACCCGGGCCCGCAAGCTGCCCCAGAAGCTCCTCATGCTGCATCAGTTCCAGGTGCAGATGATCAGCGACCGGGCGACCGTGGACACCAGTCGAGACGAGCTGGCGGTGCTGATCCACGCCGACGGCTTCGGTTCGCCCGGCGCCAAGTTCGAGACCTGGAGCCTGTTGCACATCAGCCCGCCGCCCAACGTGTGGTGGGGCTGGAAGAACTTCATCGACGAGGACAGCCACACGTTCACGCCGACCGAGATCATGGCCATCGAGCCCCGGCCGCTGTTCGTGTCCTACCAGTAGCCGATCCAGCCGGCGCCGCCGCCGGGTCTCCACCCCTCAGCCGCGATAGCGGTTGGTGATCGGTAGGCGCCTGTCCTTGCCAAAGGCCTTGGTCGTGACGCGCACGCCGGGCGGGGTCTGGCGGCGCTTGTACTCCGAAACGTCGACCAGCCTGGTGATGCGCTCCACCAGGCCCGGGTCGAGGCCCATCGCCACGAGCTCGGCGCGGGTGCGGTCGTGCTCCACGTAGGCCTCGAGGATCGGGTCGAGCACGTCGTAGGGCGGAAGCGACTGATCGTCCCGCTGGTCGGGGCGCAGCTCCGCCGAGGGCGGCTTGGTGAGGACGCTTTCGGGTATCAACGGGCGTCCCGCCCGGGCGTTGCGGTCGCGTGCCAGCGCGTAGACCAGCGTCTTGGGCACGTCCTTGATCACCGCGAAGCCCCCGGCCGTGTCGCCGTAGAGCGTCGAGTAGCCCACCGCCATCTCGCTCTTGTTGCCGGTTGCGAGAACCAGCCAGCCGAACTTGTTGGAGAGCGCCATGAGGAGCACGCCCCGGATCCTCGACTGGATGTTCTCCTCGGTGATGTCGGGCTCCAGGCCGGCGAAGCTCGGGGCGAGCATGTCCAGGAGGGCGGCATGGGCGGGTTCGATGGGGATGACCCGCGACTCGATGCCCAGCTCTGCGCACAGCTTTTCGGCGTCGGTGAGCGAGTGGTCGGACGAGTAGCGCGACGGCATGAGCACGCCGTGCACGTGCTCGGGGCCGAGGGCGTCGGTGGCCACGAGCGCCACCAGCGACGAGTCGATCCCCCCCGACAGTGCGATCGCCACGTCGGTGAAGCCGTTCTTGCGAACGTAGTCACGGGTGCCGAGCACGAGGGCCTCGTAGACCTCGCGCACCGGCGACACGACTTCGACCACCGGCGGATGGCGCCTGTCCGCAGGGTCCGACACGCGGGGTGACGAGGAGATCTCGACCACCGGCAGCGGTTCCTCGGTCGCCCGACCCCGGGGATCGAGCAAGCGCTTGCGGAACACGGGCATGACCTCGACGTCGCAGACCACCGTCTGCTCCTCGAACTGGGCCGCGCGGACCAACAACTCGCCCTCGGCGTCGAACACCATCGAGGCGCCGTCGAAGATCAGCTCGTCCTGGCCGCCCACCTGGTTCACGTAGACCAGCGCGCAGGACGCGTCCGACGCCCGGGTGGCCAGCATGCGCTCGCGCTCGGCCAGCCGGTTGGCGTAGTAGTGCGAGGCGTTGATGTTCACGACGAGTTCGGCACCGCCCGCGGCCTGGGCCGCGATGGGCCCCGTGGGGCTGAACGCGTCCTCGCAGATCGACACGCCCACCCGGACGCCCCCGACCGCCACCAGCGGCGATGCGCCGGTACCGGGGGCGAAGTAGCGCTGCTCGTCGAACACCGCATAGTTCGGCAGCAGGCGCTTGTGGTACACGGCCCGAACCTCGCCGTACGCGCACACGGCGGCTGCGTTGTAGAGGTCGCGGTCGGCGTCCACGAACCCGAGCACCGCCGCACAGCCGCCGCTGACCGCCGCCACCCGGTCGAGGGCTGCCCGGTTGTCGGTGATGAAACCGGGCTTGAGCAACAGGTCTTCGGGTGGGTACCCGGAGAGCGCCAGCTCGGGGA
>JBKPHE010000004.1:0-10774 GCA_046744485.1 Actinomycetota bacterium
CTCGATCCGTGCTTCGCCGGTCGAGCGACAGGGAGACGACGCCGCCGACAGGCGGCGGCCCAAGAGGTGGGGGGAGGTCGAGGGGGGAGGGTTGCCCTCCCCCCTCGATTCACCCGACCAGCTCCTCGGACAGCCTCACCCGGTCCAGCCATTCCTGCGGAGCCCGGATCTCTGCGAGCGTGGGCAGCCATTCGGGTCCCCGCCAGGCCGCGTCGAGGGCCTCGGGCCCGCCATGGCGCTCGACGTAGGCGATGAACGACTCACCCTGGGCGTACTGCTGGAACTTGGCGTCGATGCCGAGCGCCTTCTGGAGGAGCTTGGCCACGCTGCCCCCCTGCTTCCGCCGCTCGCGCAACGCCCGCGAGAACCGGGCGGCCGAGGGGACGTGACCCTCGCCGGCCCGGTCCATGGTGACGTCGCCGTGGCCCTCGAGCAGGCTCATGAGCCCACCGATCCGGCCGAACAGCTCGCGCTGGTCAGGACTGGCCAGCAGGGTGGCGATGCCACCCTCGTCGAGTGGGTTGCTGCCCGAGCGCAAGTCCTCGATCACCCGACCAAGGGCGTCGAGGAACCGCTTGGGATCGGGGTCTACGGCGTCGAGCGTGCGCTCGACGAGGGAGAGGAAGTGCGGCCGCAGCCATGGGACGCCGGTGAACTGGGCTCGGTGGGTCACTTCGTGGAGGGCCAGCCACAGGCGGAACTCCTGGGGCGGGAAGGCGTAGCGCTTCTCCAGGGCCAGCACGTTGGGTCCCACGTAGTAGACGAGGTCCTGGTCGTCGGGATCCTCGTCCTCGATGACCAGCAGGTCGTACTGACCGAGCACCCGGGTGGCCATCCACCCCAGCAGGGTCCCCACCTCGATCCCGGCGGCCCGGCGTGACAGCGCCGCCGGCATGGCCGCCAACCCGCGCTTGTCCCCGATGCGCTCGGCCATCTTGTCGGTGAGCGGGCGGAGCAGGCGGCCGAAGCTGGCCAGGTTGGCCCGCACCCAGTCGGCCCGGTCCACCACCCGGGCCCGGGCGGGACCGGTGGCCGAACGCAGCCCGGTGGTCGCGGCCACCAGCTCCTCGGCTTGTGCAGTCACCTCGGCGAAGTCGGCAGCCAGACGGTCGTAGTGATACGACGCTGCCAGCGGCTCGTGACCAGAGACCCGGATCGCCACCCGTTCGGCGAGCCCCCAGTCGACCGGACTGACGGGCACCTAGCGGGCCCCCACCCTACGAGTCCTTCTTGGGGTAGCGGGTCGACTGCACCTTCGTCAGGTAACCAAACGCCAGAGCGGCCAGCGTGCCAACGGCGCCCAGCACGAGCGCCACACCGATCCAGTAGTGCCAGACCACCGCGAGCATGGGTCGCATGCTAGGCAACGATCGCCAGAGTCGCGAAGCGCACGCGACCGGCTGCGGCCAGCGCGGGACAAACCTCAGTCCGTGAGGCGGGACGCTTCCGACTCGAGCGCCGTGCGGATCTTCGCGATCAGGGCGTCGGGCACCTGCTCCTGACACTTCCGCCGCACCACCGCCCGCAGTTCGGCCTCGAAGTCGTAAGGCTCGGCGCAGGGCTGGCACTCGTCCAGGTGGCGCTGGATGGCGACGCGGCGGTCGTCGGTGAGCTCGCCGTCAAGGAAGCCGTACAGCTCATGGAGTGCGTCTTGGCAATCAGACATGTGCGTCATCTGGAACGGGGGCCGTGAGGTTGCGCTCCACGGCGAACTCGTACAACCGCTTCTGGAGCGCCTTTCTTCCCCGGTGGAGACGACTCATGACCGTACCGATGGGGATGTCGAGGATCTCCGCGATCTCTTTGTAGCCGAATCCCACCACGTCCGCCAGCAGGACGGCCATGCGGAAGTTCTCGGGCAGCGACTCGAGCGCTTCCTTCACCTCTGCGTCGGTGAACCGCTCGAGCAGCTCGTCCTCGGCACTGCGGCCCGCCATGGCCGCCTCGAGGCCGCCGATCCGGCGGTAGAGGTAGAGGTCCTCGACCTCGTCGAGCTCGGTCTCGTCGGGCCGGCGCTTCTTGGCCCGATAGCTGTTGATGTAGGTGTTGGTGAGGATGCGGTACAGCCACGCCTTGAGGTTGGTCCCCTCCTCGAACCCACCGAACCCGCGGTAGGCCCTCAGGTAGGTCTCCTGTACCAGATCCTCGGCGTCGGCCGGATTACGGGTCATACGCAGCGCCGCGGCATAGAGCGACGGCATGAGCCCCATCGTCTGGTCCGCGAACGTCGCCCGGTCGGCCATTACTTCCCGCTCTGGCAGCTTCGCTGCGGGCTGCTCGGGCCTCGCTCGCTCTCACCTTGCTTCCCCGTCACCCTCGACGGACACTCGCTCATGATCGGGACCCTACCCCTAGCCCGGAAGGCACCCAACTGCGGGTATGTTGCCGCGTGATGAGCTTTCTGACGGACATCACGACCCTGCGTGACCGTGCCCGGGCGAAGATGAGCGAGGGCCCCATCACCGCCGCCTACGGTGCCGATCGCGTCCAGGTGATCGACGTCTTGAACCAGGCGCTAGCCACCGAGATCATCTGCGTCCTGCGCTACAAGCGCCACTACTTCATGGCCGACGGGCTCAACGGCGGGCCGGTGGCGGCCGAGTTCCTCCAACACGCCAACGAGGAGCTCGGGCACGCCGATCAGATCGCCCTGCGCATCACCCAACTCCAGGGCGAGCCCAACTTCTCGCCCGTTGGCATCGAGGATCGCTCGCACTCCCAGTACATCGAGGGCAGTGGCCTCGTGGACATGATCAAGGAGGACCTGGTCGCCGAGCGCATCGCGATCGAGTCCTACGCCGAGATCGTCCAATGGCTGGGCGACAAGGACCCGACGACGCGCCGGATGATGGAAGACATCCTGGCGGTGGAGGAGGAGCACGCCGACGACCTCCTCAACCTCCTCGCCGACCTCGAGAAGCAGGGCTAGTCCCGGGCGAGCCCTCGGCTAACGGGGGACCAGGGCCCCCGCCGAATAGGTGACGGACGGGTCCCAGAGGATGAACCGGTCGATCCCGAGCGCGGCAGCGGCGTCGATCTGGGCTCGCACTTGGGCATCGCCGTAGCTCACGCCGCGCAGGGCGAAGTCCTGCAACCACGGGGCGAGCACCGCGCCCCGGTAGGCGGATTCCTGCTGGAACCGCTGGAGCACGGCACGCACGAGGTCTCCGGGTTGATCGATCGGGCTGGCTACGTTGTGCCGCCCGGCGCTCCAATACCCGGGGAAGATCTGCGGCGCCACGTAGTCGGCGTTGGCGGCGATGCGGGCGACGTCCTGACCGACGAGGTCGCCCTGGTCGGCCGCCTCACCGTCGGTCGTCACCCCCTGGTAGGCGCCGCGCCGGCGGAGCTCGCTGTGGGCCTCGGCCAGGAACCCGGCGATCGAGTCGCTCGGCGAGCCGGACAGGCCGGGGATCACCATGCCCGCTGGGTCGCCACCGGGGCGCCGGGTGTCGTCCCAGAGGATGTCGTCGACGCCCCGGTTCACCGCGTCCAGCGCGATCGCGAGGTTGTATCGGCGCACCGCGGGATCGGCGAAGTTGGTGAACTGGCCGGGGGCGCCGTAGGGGCCGCCCGCGGCGGACTGGATCACCTGGTTGGTCTCCCCCGCCCCCCAGGCGGCCTGCGCCAGGATCGGATCCCGGAACGCCACCACCCGGCCGATCACGCGAGCCCCCCGGTCCCGCAGCGCCCGGACGGCGTCGTCGAGGTCGTAGAACTCGGTCACGGCCCCGATCTGGCGAGCGCGCTCGACGGTGGTGTCGTAGCCGACGATGCCCTGGTCGTCCTTAAGGTCGAGCTGCACGGTGTCGATCCGGCCCTCGTCGACGAGGCGGAGGATGCCGTTGCGCAGCTGATCGTTCCCCCAGGCCGGCGCGCTCACGTGGACGCCTCGGAGTCCCGGATAGGTCACCGGGACGACCACCGATGCGGGCGCGACGTTGCCGGCCGCGTCGACGGCTTCGACGGCGATCGGGCCCGCCGGGGCCCTCGTGTACGACAGCGTGAAGTTGCCGTCGTCGTCGACATCGACCTCGTCGCCATCTGCCCGGACGCTGGATCCCGCCTCGGCCCGGCCCTTCACCTCTGCGGGCGCGTCGATCGCCACCGGCTCGACCACAGGGGGCACCTCGAGCGTCGGCGGCGTCAGGTCGACGGTGAAGCGCCAGGTGAAATGTGCGTCGTCGAGTACGGCGCGCGGCACCGCCAGAACCAGCCGGTGGTCGCCTTCCGCCAGCTCGCCCGGCGGCCGCCACACCATGGTGGCGCCCTTGATCGTCGGCTCTTCGACCTCCTCGCCGTCGAAGCTCAACGACGCGGCGTGGGCGTCGCTGCGCGATGCGAACGTGACCTTCACCTCGAGGGCGGCCGCAGCTCGCCCGTCGAGCGCGGCGCCGTCTTCCAGTCCGGTCTGCTCGATGTCGACCCGGGTGGCCCGGTAGGCGAGCACGGCGACGAACGCGATCGTGGCGAGCGCCACGATCGCGGCGAAGACAGTGCCCGGCTCGATCCGCTTGCGCTGCTCGCGGAACACGGTCGGTCCGGCCGGCCTGCGCTCCTCCAACGCCAGCGGGCGGGGCGCGAAGTCGAGCCGGCCACTGCGCCACGGACGCCGACCCCGGCCCTTGCGCTTGCCCAGTCGCAGTGTGTGCCGCGACCCCGCGTCCTCGGTCCCCGGGATGTCACTCAGCGAAGACGTCACGGTGGCTCGGTTCTGTCCGGCGATCGACGGGAGTCAGTCTCCACATCCCGCGTTCGCCCCGCAATGACCCATTCTCCCTGGCGCGAAACCCCTGCTCGCGGTGCTCGCGCCACGCAGAGAGATACCCGCCTCGCGGGGTGGTTTCGCGTGGTTTCGGTATGTAACACTGCCGTCAGCGGGGGGCATGACACGGGGGAGGACCGGCCGTGGTTGACGACGAAGGCACAGTGGGTCAGCCAGACCTTCTGGGGTCCAGCGTCGATGTCCCGGCGCCGGGATCGATCGACGGACTCGACTACATCGCTCCCACCGCACCGCCGTCGCGGATCGGTGCAACCGACATCGCACAGGTACGTGATGCGGCGGCATCGGTCAAGCGCGGCGACATGCGTTGGGGCGGCGGCTTCGGGTTCGATGCCGCGCTGGTCGAGACGCGCCGGGCGCGCGACCTGCTGGAGGCCCGCTGCCCGCCGAAGCTTCGGCCGCAGCTGTTGGTCGCCGTCGGCTGGCTCGCGTGCAACACCGGGTTCATGGCGTTCGACGTCGACCGCTACCGCGACGCCTCGCGGCTCTGGCAGACGGCGTCGCACTGCGCCGAGGAGGCCGACAACTGGAGCCTGCAGGCGCGCGTGCTGGGCTCGATGGCGCGCCAGGCGACCTGGTTGGGCCGGCCGGCGGAGGCGCTCGCCCTCCTCGACCGAGCGCTCGCGGGCGCCGAGGGGCGCCTCGTGCCCACCGAGCACGCGATGCTGTGGGCGCTACGGGCCCGGGCCCACGCCGAGGCCGGCGATGTCGGAGCCACGGAGGCGGCGATCGGCACCGCCGACCAGTGGTTTGCGGCTCGTGACCTCGACGAGTGTGGCGACCGCCCGTGGGTGGCCCACTACAGCCACGCCCACCACTGGGGGGACACGGGCCTGGCATGGGATCGCTTGGCGGTGACGGGGCACAGCGCCCACGCGGTCGTCCAGGCCGGGGGACGCCATCAGGCGGCCGCAGACGGCCACGGCGAGGACGCGGCCCGGTCCCACGCCCTGGCGCTCGTGGCCCTGGCGCAGCTCGACACGACGGTCGGCGACCTCGATCGTGGCGTCGACGCCGGCCACCGGGCGCTGGCCGCGGCCCGACGGGTCAGCTCGGGCCGCGTGCGCGACAACCTGATCGCCCTGCACGAGAGCATGGCGCCTTACAACGACCGCAGCGACGTCGCCGACCTGCGCGAGCAGATCGCATCCGTCCTGCTGGCCGCCTGACCGACCGCCGTCGAGTCGGTCTCGCGTGTTCAGGCGGTGAAGCGGTAGCGGGTCCGGCTGTAGGGCTCGCCCCCTTACCGAACGCGAGGACCTTCGTCGGGGCGACGCCGAACACGAGACCCCGGCGACCCTCGGGATCGCGACATCGATGACCTCCTCTACGGGTTCCATGCGCTCCCTGCAACCGCCCGTCCTGGACAGAGATCGCGCGGCCGGCGCCGCTGCGTTCATCACCATCCTCCTTCTACCTGTGCTTGCGGGTGCCGTCCCGCTCACGCCGGGTGGTTCAACCGAGGTGACGGTGGGCAGCAACGACGCGCTGTTCTCGCAGAACAAGCAGAACGAACCGGGTCTAGCCGTCAACCCGGTCCAGCCCAACATCATGGCCGCGGGCGCCAACGACAACATCGACTTGGAAGCGTGCAACGCCGGCGACGACCGCACCTGCCCGTTCACTCCGGGAGTCGGCGTATCAGGCGTCCAGTTCTCAACGGACTCCGGACGGACCTGGACCCAGCCGACGTACACCGGGTTCTCTGCGCGTGTCGCGGCGAGCTGCCTGGGACAACCGGACCCGGCGCCGGGACAGCCGCCGGCAACCGATACGGGCTGCGTGCCGGACCCAGCCGGACCTATCGGCACGCTGCCCAACTATTTCGAAAGCAACCTCGTCTCCAACGGCGACCCGGAGGTGGTTTTCGGCCCGGTTCCCGACGACGCCGGGGGCTTCTCGTGGGCGAACGGCCAGCGCCTGTACTACGCGAACATCGCGACCAACTTCCCTGGCCGCGAGGGGTTCGCTGGTCAGGGCGCCATCGCCGTTTCGCGGACCGACGACATCGCCGGGGCCATTGCCGGTGACAACGATGCCTGGATGGATCCCGTGGTTGTCACCCGGCAGAACGAGGCGCTGTTCAGCGACAAGGAGCAACTGTGGGCCGATAACGCCGAGTCGAGCCCGCACTTCGGCAACGTCTATGTCTGCAACGTGGGCTTCCGCGCCACCGCTGGCTCGGAGCCGGTGCTGTTCGCCCGCTCCACCAACGGCGGTGATACGTGGCGAACCCGCCAGCTCACGGGGGCGACGAACAACGGGCAGACCGGTGGTCGCCAGGGCTGTGCAGTCCGCACGGACAGCGCCGGTGCGGTGTACGTGGTCTGGATCGGTACCGACATCCGGACCCGTCAGGGCGTCTTCTTCCAAGCGCGGTCCTTCGATGGTGGCGCCAACTTCGAGCGGCCGCGGGCGATCGTCCAGCCGATCGCCGGCATCGGGCAGTTCGATCCCGCCCAGGGCCGGTTCACGATCGACGGTATCGCCGGTGCCCGGACCAACAGCTTCCCGAGCATCGACATCGCCAACGGGGCCCCGTCCGGTGCCGACGCCACGGATCAGATTCTCATCACGTGGTCTGATGACCGGGCCGGCACGAACAACGAACGCGCCTATGTCGTGACCTCCACCGATGGTGGCGACTCTTACTCCGCGGTCATCAATGCCAACGACGGCACCGACCGGGCGAACTTCCCGGCGATCGCGATCTCGCCGGACGGCACCGATGCCTGGTTGGTCTACAACGCCTGGCTCGACCCCTGGCGGGACGAGACTTCGTCACCGCGCCGAGTGCTCGGTGTGGTGCGCCACGCCGACGTGAACGCGGCCACCGGAGCGATCGGGTCGTGGACGACGTTGCTCCGAGGCGCCGAGGGCGACGGCCGGGCGTCGAGCGCCAACGGACTCACATCCGAATTCCTCGGCGACTACAACTACGCCGTCGCCACCCGCGACTTCGGCTCAGCCGTTTGGAACGACATGCGCAACGGGACGGTTTGCCCGGCGATCAACGCGTACCGGCAGGCATTCGTGGAGGACGTACTCGCCGGGGTGCCCAACCCATCGTCGGCGATCGACCGCGCGATCGCGCTTCGGCAGCTGAGCTGCCGGGATCGCACTCGGATGCGCTGCGACCCGGTCCGAACAACCAGTGTCCGCCGACGTTCGGAAACTCGGACATCTTCGGCGGGACATTCAGCGACGACACGTAGTAAAGGTCCTGGCCCCTGGGCGGCTCCCGCCTAGGGGCCGGGCTGCTCGTCGGACGGTGCCCGGCTCCTCCGTCGGCATCTGATCAGCTGCTGGGCTCATCCGCCACCGCCAGAGAACGTCTGCGTCCCGATCGGACCGTCAGGCGCTTGGGAGCCCGTGAGGAGAATCGCCGACCACGACGACAGATTCAACGCCGACGGGCATTTGATCGACTGACCGGAGGTTCCAACGCCCGCCAGCGGAACCGTCGGGCCACCGATGTGCCGCCCCTCGTCTTCGGCTGGGGGGCGGTTGCGGGTGCATCGCGATGACACGTCGTGGAACGTCCGCACCGGCGGACAGGGGACAGGGATGGCGCGGCGTAAGGGGGGGATCGCTCGCCAGAGCGAAGCGAACGGGCGAAGCTCGAGCAGCGGGCGCACCCAGATTTGAGCAGTGGCTGAGCGCGGATGTCCTGTCGCTCGACGAGGTGCGGCTCGTGCAACGTCGACTCGCCATCATGGCCGAGCTTGCTCGGCTGAACCAGGCGGCCAGACTCCCCGAGCTGGAGGAAGCGCGAGTGAAGGTGGCGGCCTCGTGGTGCAAGCACAACCAGATCACGGCGGCGACATTGCGGGAGGTCGGCGTGCCGGCTCGGGCGCTTGCCAAGGCCGGCCTGTGAACCGGAAGCCGGTTGCGGGTCGAAGCAGCGCCACCGCATGGCCTGTCCTCTGCGTTGGCGGGCGGCTGCTTGACCGGTACGCAGGCCGAGGAAGCGGCGTAAGGTGCTGCGTCGGTCGAGCCCGCGCCGTTGGCCACCACCCCGAGCGCAGTACCTACGGCCCCCGTTCGTAGTACTGAGGGCGTACTTGTTTTTCGTACCACGGGACGATGTGGCCAGGGGGCACGTGGTCGTACGGTCAGTTCATGGCCGAGATCTGCTTGCTTCCAGGGGATGAGAGCCCGGCGTGTCCACGTCCTCGTCAAGCGGTCTCCGAGCTCGCTGCAACCGAAGTTCCGCAATCTGGATCCATGGCCCCGTTCACGAGCCACGACCTTGAACGCCGGCGCGGCGCCGACGTCGACGCCAGCACAGGCAGCCCGGTGCAGGGGACCACCAAGGGCCATGGGAAGCCCGTGAGGCACCTGGTGATTTTCCCGGCTCCGGTCGTCGGCATTGCCGGGCCGGGTTGGGGCGGCCATGCGCCTGCTCGCTTGGCCGGCGGGTGACGTGGCGGCCGGATTTCGTCGGTTGACGCCGTGAGCGGTGGTCCCCTCGGTGATGGGCGCGGGGTCCACATTGGCTGACTGCGTAGCTCCTTGCACTCGCAGTGCAACGTATGTATGGGGTATCCCGTTGGGTGCACCTGGCGCCAGATGTTGTGGTTGCGTCGCCCCTAGGTGTCGACCACGCGCAGTGGCCAGGAAATCCTGCCCGCTGTGGTACGGGGGATCCGTACAGTCTCCGCTGTATGAGCGGCGACTGGCAGCAATGGAGATGGCGAGCACTCTTCGACCGACTCCTTGATTATGGCGACGACTATTGGGTCGACGACATCCTGTCTCCCTGGGTCGAAGTCCACCCCGCCCTCATCGCGCAACTTCATGAGATCGGCGCGCCCGAGAATCACCGAGTCCAGGTCGAACGAGAGGGCAAAAACAATTCGTTCCTCTGGGGGCTCTACGCGCTGAGCCGTGTCTTGGACGTGCTGATCTCCCCGTTTCAAGCGGTGAACGACGATCCCGACATTCTGGCGTGGATCTATGACCCGCCGGGCCCGTGGTGGCGGGGCCGCATCCCCTCAAAGGACGCCTATCCGCGCTTCATGGCAGCCATGGGTTGTGTGCGGATCAATGAAGAGCACTTCCATCCGTTCTTCCACGAGATCGTCTCGGTTGAGGCCGCCGCCGACCCAGACCAGCAGCCCGAGCTCATCGACGAACACTGGCCCGGCTATCTGGTCGGCTCGATGCTCCTCTTACGGGCCGGTGTCTCTGTGCGCGCTGGCGCGAGCGTCCTTGATCCCGCCGTCGCAGGCCGTTCGCCGCTCTACTGGTCATGGTGGAGGCGCTAGCTGCAAGCGGTCGACATGTCGCACGGTTGGGGCGCCAACTCACGATGGGGCATGGAGTTCCGGCGCGACTACGTCGTCGGCGACGAGCTCCACTACAGCGTCGATCGCGGCCCGTGGGAGCGCAGGGGGAGCCCGCAAAGGCTGCCGCCCAGCGAAGCTCTGGCGCTGCTTCGTTTCCGCTGCAGCACCACCGTCGATCTCGGATCAGACCAGTTTCCCTTTTACGACCATTACGTCGAGCAGCGGAACCGCTGACGCGCCGTTGCCTATGCAACGCGAACGTCGATGAGCCGGCTCGCAGGCCCAATCCCACATCTTGTGGGTGGTGCAGTTAAGGGGATATCCCATACGTATGTTCGTGGTGACTGGCGAGACGGCTTCCAGTAGGCCCGGCAGGCGCCCGATCCCGAACCCGACGAGGAGCCCGGACTCACCCTGCGGCAACTCACCCCCGCCAGTGGTCCGGCACCTGGGCCACGAAGATCCCCACCGCCTCTCGGCCCACGGGTCGGGGGGAGGTAGCGCGCTACCAGAGGGCGTCGTGCCTGAAGCCGGTGATCACCTCGCGCTACGTGGGCGTGGGCGCTGGCGGCGGAGGCGCCGGCGGCGTCCGGACTGGTTCCCCAGACTCGTCAGTGATCACGTCGCGCCGGCGGGCGCGGCGGCCCGCCACGGCGATCGCACCCAGACCCACGACGACCGCGGCCAGCGACACCAG